>JBAUIH010000236.1:0-2191 GCA_049682755.1 Candidatus Aminicenantales bacterium
ATGTTGAAGCGAGATCGGCTCGGGATTCCCCAAGGCCACATCCTCTCTCGCCCATTCCTCCACACCCCGTTTCGAATCAGGCGCCAGAGCGCGGTTGGCCACCATCGAAAAAATCGCCCATTCCACATCTATATTGAAAATAAACAACTTAGCCCCAAAACTATGTTAAAATATGCCTCTGACTGTCGAAGTCGGGAGGAACTGGCTCCAGGATTTCGCCTACAGGACGAATTTGACGTCCTGGGTCTTTGTCTTGTCGGCAGGCCTGGCGCTCCTCGTCGCCCTTCTCACGGTCAGCTTTCAGTCCGTCAGGGCGGCCCTGGCCAACCCGGTGGATTCGCTCCCGTACGAGTGACCGGTCACATATTTCTCTTCGCCCGTAAAAGATGGAGGACATTCTTTTTTGTCAGCATTTTGAGATCTTGAGTTCTTTCAATAAAAGGTTCGACATCTTTGACAACCCGGGCCCAGTCAATGGATTCCAGCTTTCTTTCCAAGACGTGTGTCCAATTTTGGCGGGTGATCTCAGGCCCCGTCCAACCTGTCTGCCTCAGGCCGGAATTGGCATATTCAAGGTTTGGATGAGGCCATTCGGGATCGGATAAATACCAGAAAATATCGTAAAGGTCACGTCCTTTGGCATATGGCCTGGTGAGAAGGGCTTGCAGTTTGCCGCTCAAAAGAGATGACTTATCATAGTGCAAAAGATGCAGCGTCACATAGCGCCGGACGATCGTCGTTTCAACGGTTCCTCCCTTAGGAGGATTGCTGTCCACTTCTATTTTGATAGAGAACTTTTCTGTTTGACGGGGGGAAAGGCGCAGCTCGTAAAGCAAACCCGGAAAGCGAATGAAGGCGGATTTGACCGTTCTGACTTCTTTAGTTTTAACCTCAATCACATAGGCTTCAGCTTCAAAAAAACGACTCACTTTCGCCAGGTTTGAAGAAATATCCAGGGTAGGATCGGGCTTCTCGAGTGCAAAATCGAGATCTTCTGAGTAACGGGGCATCCTGTAGAGAAGCCGGAGGGCCGTTCCTCCGTGAAAAATCCAGGACCGGAAGACGCCTGTTTCCTGGAGGAATTGGAGCGTTCGAGCCTGCAGATATTCTCTCACGAAGTTCCTGGCCTGAATCCTGTCGCTGGTTTCAGCGATGATTTCTCTGATCTGTTCCTTCATAACTGCCCCTGAAGCAACGCTTCTAATAGGATCGTCGCTCGTAAAAGCTTCCGGCTTCCTGAGCGTCGCGAATAGTCTTTCAAGCGGCCGAGGTTCAATACTTCGTCATTTTGGATCCTCAGCGAATGGAGATAATCGAGATTGTCCGAAGCCGGAGTGAGATGCAGGAGATCCAACAGAGCTTTTTCGGGATGGGCAACAAGAGCCTTCTGTCCCGCTCCCAAGTCTTCGGATGAATACCCGAACAGCAAATCCCGTTTGATGTGTCTAAAAATAAAGGTTCCGAACGGAGTGGAAAGAGCCTCAGGCCGGCCGGTCGTGACACTCGTAATATTGGGAACGTATTCGGGAATGAGCCCGTAGTATCCCAAAGCCGATTGCAGACTGACATAGGAGCCCCTTTTTGATCTGTTGGCAATATAGAATGGATGCGGATCTGTTTTTCTATATTTGTCGGAAAGAGTATAGAGACCTTTTCTGATTGGGATGAGTTTTCCCGAACGAACCCAGCGTGACAACTGCCTGCCGAGATCAACCGGATCGATCTGCCGGGTTTTGAGAAGACTCGAGTTGAAGACGGATTCCTTGCCGACAATCCGGAGTAAATCTTCCCATTTCACAGAAAAAATATACCATAAATGGCATATAAATGCAACAAAAATATGCCTGATAAAAATGGGGCGATATTTTCAACAATAATCATGGAGAAATCGCTCGATCCTATCAAGAAATGTCCGCGGCCAGCTATCAGACGATACGGCCGTCGAGCAGGCGGATCGTCCGCTGGGAGTAAGCGGCGATGTGGGTGTCATGGGTGACCATCAGAATGGTCCTTCCCTGCTTCTGCAGCTTGTCGAAGAGCCCCATGATCTCCTCGCCGGTTTTCGAGTCCAGGTTGCCCGTGGGCTCATCGGCTAGAATCATCGAAGGATCGTTCGCCAGAGCCCGGGCGAGGGCCACCCGCTGCTGCTGGCCGCCCGAAAGCTCGCTGGGGCGGTGGTGCTGCCAGTCGA
>JBAUIH010000237.1:0-4535 GCA_049682755.1 Candidatus Aminicenantales bacterium
GAAGTAAAACGACCCCTGGCGGCGGCGGGGACGGCCGACCTGGAGGCCTGGGAATCGGCCCTGCGGGTAGCGGTCTTGGCTTGCGGGGCCAAGGTTCTGGCCGAGATGTTGGCCGAGCATGGTTCGGGGCGGAGGGAGCAAGAGCTCCTCTGCCGGTGCGGCCAACGCATGGAAAGCCGGGGCCTCCGGCGCAAGGAACTGATGACCATCCTAGGCCCGGTCGCTTATGGCCGGTCGCGTTATCAATGTCCCCGCTGTCAGGCGGTCCGCTATCCGGGCGACGAGGCCTTGGATGTCGTCGGGACCACGCGTTCCCCGGGATTGCGGCGGATGACGGCTCGGGCCGGGAGTCAATCGACCTTCAAGGACGGCCGCGACGACCTCAAGATTTACGCCGGACTGGAGGTCAGCGCCAAGGATGTCGAGCGGGTGGCCGAGCGAATCGGCCAGGAGATGGACATCTGGAGCCGGGAGGAACGGGAGCAGATGCTGGTGGAGGACGGGCCGGAACCCGACAAGGATATCCCGCTGATGTACATCAGTTACGACGGGACGGGGGTGCCCATGAGGCCGGAGGAGCTCATCGGCGTCAAGGGCAAGCGCGCCGACGGTGTGGCCAAGAACCGCGAGGCCAAGCTGGGCTGCGTCTTTACCCAGACCACCGTCGATGAGGAGGGCCGTCCGATCCGGGATCCGGACTCGACGACGTTCGCCGGCGCCATCGAAACGGCCGAAGTGTTCGGTTGGCGGATTTACAGGGAAGCGTGGCGGCGGGGGTTGGCCCGGGCCCGGAGGGTGGTTGTCCTGGGAGACGGGGCGGAGTGGGTCAAGAATCTGGCCGAGATGCACTTCCCTCTGGCCCTCCCGATCATCGATCTGTATCACGCCCGCCAATAAATCTCGGAGTTATGCCGGACCTTGTTCGGATCGGACGAGAAGAAAATGGAGCGGTGGCGTCAGCGCTGGTGGACGCTCCTGGACGCGGGACGGGTCGAAACGATCATCTTCCAGGCTCGTCGATTCCTTCCCGAAGATCCCGACCTGAAGAAGGCCGCCCTGGCTGAAATCCGGTACTTGGACAAGAATAAAGAGCGGATGCGCTACAACACGTTCCGAGCGCAAGGCTTGTTCGTCGGTTCCGGCGTCGTCGAGGCGGGGTGCAAAACCGTCATCGGCCAACGCCTCAAACAATCCGGCATGGAATGGTCCGTCCGGGGCGCCAATGCCATCATCGCCCTACGCTGTACTATGAAATCCAACTGCCTCGAAGACTACCGGGAGTCCCGGACCGCATGATTTACCCCACTTTTATGACGCAGGCCCTTATCGAATGTCGCTCGCCGGCCCGGGAGCGGATTTGAATTGGCCCCGGTCGTGTGCTATCGTGATTTTATGGAAAAAAGGACGCGCTTGTGAAGAAAACCGTTTTCCTTGGCCCGGCCCTAGTGGCTTTCCTCGCGGCCGCGGCCCTGGCCGCCGTGGAGAAGATCTCGCCCGACCTCGAGCGCTGGCTAGAAGACGTCTCACCGATCCTCACCAAGACTGAGAAAGACGTCTTTCTCAAGCTCGAAACCAACGCCGACCGGGCCAAGTTCGTCCGCTTTTTCTGGCGGATGAGGGACCCCCTGCCCGACACGTCCGAGAACGAGTTTCAGAGGGAATACGAGGAGCGCGTCCGCTTCGCCGACCGGAGTTTCGGCCATTTCTCGCCGAAGCGGGGCAGCCAGACCGATCGGGGTTTCTTTTACCTCGTTCTCGGGCCGCCGCTCGAGCGGACGTTTTTCACGACCCAATCGCAGATCTGGCCCCTGGAGCTTTGGTTCTACAAAGGGGCTGAAGAGTACGGACTGCCGGGCTATTTCTATCTGATATTCTACCAGCCCAACGGAATCGGGGACTTCCGCCTTTACTCTCCGACCGTCGAAGGACCCGAGAAGCTCGCCGTCCCGGCGCTCGGTAGCGGGGTGGCGCTGACCCGGATGACCGCGCTCAACGCCATCAAGAACGTCAGCTCCGAGCTGGCCAACGCCTCCCTGAGCTACCTGCCCGGCGAAACGCCGATGGGAACGGCGTCGTTTTCGTCCGACTCCATCATCGCTTCCGTACACAACCTCCCCGGGAAGAAATTCTCCAGCGCGTACGCCAGGTCCTACATGAACTACAAAGACTACATAGAGACCGAATACACGGACAACTACCTCCAGAGCGCCTTCCAGGTCCGGGTCTTCCGGGCCGGCGGCCAAGCCTTCGTTCACTGGTCGATCGAGCCGGAAAAGATGAACTTCGGCACCCAGGCGGACGCGATCTACGCCAGCTTCGAGCTCGTCCTGCGCATCGAGGACGGGAGCGGCGCGACCGTCTTCGAAAAGGTCGAGGAGATCCCGCTCAAGATTACCCCCGAACAATATAAAGCCCATGAGCGACAGCGCTTCGCTTTCCAGGACCTTTTGGCCATCGTTCCGGGCGAGCATCGGGCCTTCTTCCTCCTGAAGAACAAGACGGCCAAGGATTTCTCGTCCTTTGAGACGAGAGTGGTCGTGCCGCCGCCGGACACCGCGGGCCGGGCCGGCCTCGGCGTGCCGCTCCTCTTCCATGCGCGGGAGGCCGTCCCCGAAGCCCAGAAGAACAATCTCAAGGCCTTCACCTTCGGCGGCCAACACTATCTTGTCGGCGCCCGCAACGAATTCATCCCGGCCTCGACGCTGGGCGTTTTCGTCCAGGTCGACAACGTTGCCGCGCTCGGACTGGATACTCCGCCCTCGTTCGTCCTCGACATCATCTTGCTCGATACGAACGAGAGCGCCGGGATCTTCCCGCTGACCGAGACTGTACCCGACCCCCATGACGCGGCGACCCTCCTCGTCTCGGGCACCGCCCCGTTGAAGGACGTCAAGCCCGGCTATTACCGGGCGGAGGTCTCCGTCCGCTCGGCGGACGGGCGGAGCCTGCTCACGCAGAAGGAGAACTTCGTCGTTCTCGCCCAGCCCGTGCCCGTCGTCCCCTGGGCTTACTCGCGCCTGCACGGCCCGTTTCCCGGCCCTGAGCACCTCAAGGCCCTCGGCTCCCAGCATTTCCTGAAGGGGGATTACGGCCAAGCCCGAGATGTCCTGGAAAGGACTCTCAAGGACCGGGACGACCCGGGCGCCCGCCTGCTCCTCGCCAAATCCCTCTACGGCCTCGGGCTGTTCCAGGAATCGCTGGCCCAGGCCGTGCCTCTTTACGAACGCGCTCACGACCGCGAGGCCGCTAAGGTCATCGCCCTCGATTACGCCGGGCTGAAGGACTGGAGCTCGGCTCTGACCCATCTGGACAAGCTCCTGGCGGAAGCGACGGAAATCCCCGTCCTCAACCTGGCGGCCGAATGCCACCTGGCCCTCGGTCGCCCCGAAAAAGCATTGCCCCTCCTCCAGAAGTCGCTCGCCCTCGTCCCCGACCAGCCGGCGATCAAGGCTCTGGAGGAAAAAACGAGAAAACGCACCTCAAAATAGGAGTCTCTAATGATAACCAAAAAGGCCGCATTCATTGCCTGTCTTCTTCTCGTCACCGCATCGTTGATCTGGCCCCAATTCCAGGGAAAGATCACCGGCCGCGTTTTGGACCCGGCGGGAAACCCTGTCGACAAAGCCGAGGTGACGATCGTCTCGCAGAAAACATCCACCGTCCGCTACGCGCTCAAGACCGATCCCGAGGGCCGGTTCCTCCAGATCGGGCTCATGCCCGGCTATTTCGTGCTCACCGTCAAGAAGACCGGTTTCGCGCCCGCGTCCAAGGAGGTTCACGTCAGCGTCGCCGGAGACGAGTCATTCGAGATTACCCTTAAGACGATCGAGGCTGCGGCGGAGAAGACGTTTTCCGCGGCGGAGAAGTTGTTCCTGAAAGGCAACACGCTTTATGCCGAGCAGAAATACCCCGAAGCCTCGGCCGCGTACGTGGAGGCCATCGGGCTCGATTCCGAGAACTGGGCCTACCACTTGAATCTCGGCCTCGCCCGGAAGAAAGCCGGCCAGCCCGAAGAAGCCCTGGCCTCGTTTCGCAAAGCCGTCGAGCTCAACCCGGAAGGCTACAGCGCCAATAAAGAGACGGGCGAATCCCTGGCCAAGGCGGGCATGTTCGCCGAGGCCAAGCCCTACTACGAAAAGGCCGCCGCCCTGAGTCCCGGCGACCCGGACGCCCAATACAACCTGGGCGTCTGCCTCATTAACCTGGGCGAGTCCGCGGCCGCCCTGCCGCGCTTTGAAAAGGCCGTCGAGCTCAAGCCGGACTACGCCGACGCTCATTATCAGATGGGGACGATCCTCATCGGCCAGAACAAGGTAGCCGAGGCCCGCGCCAGCCTGGAGAAGTTCCTGGCCCTCGCTCCCGAACACGAGAAGGCCGGGATCGCCAAGCAGTTCCTCGAATATCTTAAATGGTAGCCGTAAGGACATCGCAAACTGATTCTTAATGCTTGGAACCGTAAGGACATCGCAAACTACTTGGAGCTCAACAGAGCAGCTCGATGATCTTTCCCTTGAGGAGGAACGGAATCGATTTGA
>JBAUIH010000238.1:0-14955 GCA_049682755.1 Candidatus Aminicenantales bacterium
GGCCAGGTCCGGTTCGTTGGGGTTTTTCGGGCGTTCGACGAGGGCGACCGGACTCCAGGCGTAGCCTTTTCCCCAGCGGAGTGTCCTCTTGCCCGCGAACACGGTCAGGGACGGTGATGGTTTCAGCGACAGGTACCCTTGAAAGAGACGCCCCTCGGCCGAGGATTCGGACAATGACGCGGCCGCCTCGAGGTAAGGTTCCAGCACGGCCTCAAAGATGCCCTTGCGATAGGCCAGGTCAGCCAGCAGGGCAAAATATCCCTCGGCCAGCGTCTTCGGCTTGTCCCGGTCATAGAATCCGAGCAGATAGAAGGCGGAATCCCCGTTCAGAAGGGAAAGGGAGGGCCGGAATTCCAGATACCCGTCCAAGGATAGGGCTTTCCTGGCGAAGGCGTCGACATCGAATTCGAATTCTTTCTCCTGGCCCGATGTCCCGCCACCGACCAGGAAAAATCCGAGAAGCAGGAATCCCACGAAGCGGGCCTTGGAGCGTTCTCCTCGCGTCATCGTTCTTCGGGCCGGCAAGCCGCAAAATCCCTCTTCAGAAATCTGTCTAGCGTCGGATGGAATCCAGTTGAGGGATGAAAGTCAGGGTGAAGACCTCGTCTTCGAATTCCCGGGCCTTGATGTTGGCGAAGATCATCACCGACTTGTAGCCTTTGTAAAGGGGGCTTTCGGTTTCGATGACCGAGGGACGCACGATGCCGTCGCCGAAGTCCTGGATCTCCTTGAAGGACAATGTCTTGATGAGCATCCCGGCTTCGGTCAGGCATTCGATCTGGAGGGGCAGAAGTCTTTTCTTCTCGACCCGGATTTTCAGGCGGTCGTAAGCGACGGCCGTCGACCTGGCTTTGCAGTGGAGGACGGATTCCCCGCCGAGATCCTCCATCTTTTCGACGGTATACTCCACGGCGTAATCCAGCCGGAGGATGTCGGAGTTGTTGAAGACACCGCCGACCACCGATTGAAGGCTCGTGATCCGGATCGGCTTGGCCACGTTGGGGATATAGAGCCACATGTTGTCCTCCAGCCGGAGGGTGCTTCTTCCTTTTTCGCTGGCGGGAGAGAGGAACAGGGCGGCGACCTTGTCGGCCCCTTTCTTGACCGTGTAAAGCACGAACTCCTTGGTCCGTCCGTTGGGCTCTATGTTGACGAGCTTGCGATAGGCCTCGTAGGACACGGGATTCAGGTTGCGGTCCATCTTTTCCAGGATGGCGTTACCATCGGCCTGCCGCCCCGGCAGGCTGAAAAAGAAGCCAAGGGCCAAAACGAGGATGAACGGGAATACAACCGTTCGGCCGGCGCCGGGCGTTCTCTGTCTCATGGCCATCCCTTCACACATGCCGCAATGCTTCTATCGGCTCGAGGCGCGAGGCCTGGAAAGCCGGCCGCAACCCGGCCACGACCGCCACACCTACGACGATCAGGCTGACGACCAGAATATCCGTCATGTTGAGGCTCGGGGCCAGAAGCAATCCTTGTTGCCGGCCGAAATTGAACCGGATTTTGAAGACGTTCAGGAGAAAGACGAGCAGGCCGCCCAGGATCGTCCCCGAAACCGCTCCCATCACTCCCAGGCCCAAACCCTCGATGACGAACAGGGAGAGGATGCGGCCGGGAAGTGTCCCGATGGCGGCGATCGTTCCGATCTCCCGGGTGCGCTCATAGACGGCCATGATCATCACGTTCATGATGCTGATCAGGACGATGGCGATCAGCATAAGCTGGATAAAAAAAGTCATGACGTCGATCATCCGGACGATGTTATAAAAGGGAGTCAGTTCTTTCCAGGTATGGATCTCAAAGGCCGGCTGGCCTTGGGCGTTTGTCTCTTTCCTAAGTGTCGCCGCCAGGCGGGCTTCGACACTGCTCAGGGCGTCGAAATCCTTGAGGCGGAGGGCCACTTCGGATATCTCGGGCCCCTCCAGGCGCAGGAGACGGCGTCCATCCTCGATGTGGATGTAGCCGTCCCGGCCGCCGGGACCGGTGACGCTGCGGAGAATGCCGCCGACGGCGAACTGGTAGCCGTTGACCGAGCCGTCCTCGTTGGTGGCCACGATGACGGCGGTGTCGCCCAGTTTGACCTTCATTCCCTTGGCCAGGAGCTCGGGAACGAGGATCTCGCCAGGTTTGATCATCCCGGTCCCGTCGATGATGCGCGAGGGGAGAAGAGGCACCGTGGCCCACTCTTTTTCCGGATCCACGGCGTTGAGCCGGATATTGGTCGACTCGACGAAATTGCTGAACACGCCGCCGAACTTGAGACGCGCAGAGTACGCCTCGATTTCCGGGATCTCGGCCAGGGCGGTTTCCACCTTCGCGAAGGCCTGGGGGCGGAGATTGAGGTTGAGGGGAAGGTTGTCGATCGAGGCGACGTAGCCTTTCCTGTGGACCTGGATGTGACCCAGCATGGAATCGGTGATCTCGCCGACCATCATGACCTTGAAAGAGGAGGTCACGCTGACGAACACCAGGACAAAGGCCACTCCGATCGTGATCAGCGACATGGTCAGGAGAGTGCGCCGTTTGTACCGGAATAGGTTGCGGAACGCGATCCTGACGAGCCTAAGCATCGGCCTCTCCTTTTTGCTCGAACGTTATGGTCTGTGTATCGATGAGTTTCCCGTCCCGAAGCGTGTGGATGACCTCGGCGGTATCGACAATCCGAAGATCATGGGTGGAAAAGACGAAGGTCGTTCCCAGGGTGTCTCTCATTTTCTTCATCAAGCCGATGATCAGTCCGGCCGTCCGGCTGTCCAGGTTGGCGGTCGGCTCGTCGGCCAGGACGAGCTGAGGGGCGGTCACCAAGGCCCTGGCGATAGCTACCCGCTGCTTCTGCCCTCCGGAAAGCTGGTCCGGGTACTTGTCCCGGAGGTCCCCGATCCCGACCTCCTCGATGAGCTCGGTCACTTTGTTCCGGCGGTCCTTGATATCAAGACCACGGACCATGACCAGGGGATACTCGACGTTTTCATAGACGGTGAGAACGGGGATGAGGTTGAAATCCTGGAAGATGAAGCCAATGTTGTGCCCCCGGAAAAGGGCGCCGCTCCTCCTGTCCAGGTGCGCGACGTCCGTTCCCGCCACGGCGAGCCGGCCCTCACTCGGCCGGTCGAGGCAGCCCATCAAATTGAGGAGAGTCGTTTTCCCGCTCCCGGACGGACCGACGAATGAGACGAAAGATCCGGCTTCGATGGCGAAGCTCACTCCTTCAAGGGCCCGGACCGTGACTTTGCCGGCGACATAATCCTTGGTGATCTTTTCAGCAACGACCAAATTCATCACTTGATCCTTTCCCGGTTTGGCTCCCTATCGTAGCACAGGATGCCTTTTTATCAAAAAAAAATGCGGCGGAGTCCGCCGCTTCGATGGCGAAACCGGAATGAATGAAGGGAACGAATTATGGCCGGGAGGAGGGCGGCTCTTGCCTTTCTGACAGGCGGACGACCGGGCTTAGGAGCAGGAACTGTCGATTGTTTTCAGGAAGCGATCCTCGAGAAGCCTGTCCAGGTCACTGTACTTGGAGCATCTTGCCAGGAGAACCTGGACGTCCTCGCGAAGACGCCGTTCCGCTTCTTCCCGCGTTCTTCCGACCGACCAGAGGTCCAGACTCGGGCAGGCATAGAAAAAGTGTTTGGTCTCAGCCTGAATATCCGGATGCGCTGATGTTTGCGGCGTTGTTTTCTCTTTCATGTCTCACCTCGCAACGGTCTTGATCTCATCTGTCCTTCTCTCACGATCCTTTGCGCCGCCGGCATTTTTTCCATCCATATATATATACGCACGAGAGGCAAATTTTGATGCAGCGAATCTAAAAAAAGGCTGCCAGAGAAGTAATCCTTCTCTTGAGCGGCGCTTTTTGATAAAATTTGTGCGGTTGCCGGATTGATGAACGCTATCAAGTTCCAGAGTGAACTCCAGGAGGTGGACAAAGCCCGCAAATTTCTGAAGGCCAATTTGGCTCGTCTGGAGCTCAGCGAAGAGGATATCTACAAGATCGAGCTCTCGCTCGTCGAAATGTGCACCAATATCATCCGCTACGCCTATCCGCGGGAGAAAGGGGAGATCGCCATCAAGGCCTGGTACGAAAAGGGCAACTTTTCCCTGGAGATCCGGGACAGCGGGATTCCCTTCGACCCCCGGCAGGTCAAACGGCCGACCCTCAAGGAAATGATCAACCGGGAGGAAATGGGCGGCCTCGGGATCTTTCTTGCCCGCAAGCTGATGGACCGGTTTTCCTACCGGCGGGAGGACGGCCAGAATATCTTGACGATGTCCAAGAAAGCCGGCGAAAAAAAGGCCAAACGTCAGTAGAGAACATCGGCCTCGCTGCTCTTCGCGATCAGCGAGTTGATGTGTTCGATGATGAGATCTCTTCGCGCCAGGACGGCGTTGATTTCGTCATCCGTCAAATAGGCGCCGGCGAGTTCCTTGATGCCATCGAAAGTGAGAGTTTTGATTTTCTCAAAAAGATCCCTGGGCATGTCCTTTTGCACCAGATTTTCTTTGTTCTTCACGCCGTAGGGGAGCTCGGTCGTCCATTTCTTGCCTGTCCGGAAGCTGCGCGAATGGTCGATCAGAATGATCCGCCAGTCTTCGGTGATGAGATAATTGTTCTGGTGGCGGTCCTCGTTGCCGATGAGGTTGTCGAAAAAGCGTTGGAGGTTGAGCGCCCGGTTATAGTAGAAAACCTTGACCGGGGGGACCTTGATATTTTGCTCAACTTTGGTCTTCAAAGTCATCTTGGAGGCGACCCAAAGCTGGCAGGAGCCGAGATTGTTGTGGAACCTCTTTTCAACGGTCGGCGGGATCATGTTGAGGCCCAGGTGCTTGTCGAAGAGGTAAGCGGCGATCTCATATTTCCAGCCTTCGATGTAGCCCTTCACCCGGCCTTCCACGTTTTTCCAGAGGGCGTCGTTGGTGACCCCGTCAAGCTCCAGCGTGAGATGCCAGGGCTTGGTGACGGCCTCCGATTTGATCTGATCTTCTTTAACAATGCTTGCATTGAGGAGGAATTCCTCCCACTTCGCCCGATCGGCGATTTCCTCCGCCGTGAACTGGGCGAAACAGGGGACCAGGGAGGCAAGAAAGACAATCCCGAATAATAAGACCAGAAGATGCTTTTTCATGATCCCTCCTTTCTTTCCGGCCGGCCGCAGCCTCAGTAGAGGACCTTGGCCTCGCCGTTTTCTTTGATCATTGCTTCAATCTCGGCCAGGAGAACCGACTTGCGTTTGATGACGGCCTCGATCTCTTTGTCGGTCAAGTAGGGACCGACCGCTTCCCGGATGGTCTCGATTTCGAGCCTCTTCACGTTATCGACAAACCAACGGGGGAGCCGACGGAATAAAAAAGGCCTCCCGTCAGACCCCCGCTTGAGTCCGTTTGCTCCGAACAGCAGTTGATCGACATAATCTTTAGTGGAACGGAAGGCCTGGGAATGGTCGATCAGGATCATGCGCCAATCCTTGGTGTAGAGGACGTTTTGCTGGGTCCGGTCGTCGTTGGCGACCAGGGAATCCCAGGCCCGGGTCAGGTATTTCATGTTGTCGGCATGGAGGCGCGCGCTTTCCGGGATCTCAATCCCTTTCTCCATGATCTCGAGAAGGCTGTGCTCGCTGGTGACCCAGTAAACCAGGGCTCCCGGCTTGCCGTTGAAGTCCCTCTCCACGGCCGGCGGGACCATGTTCAGCCCGAGGAGCTTGTCCAGCCTGTAAGCGGCGATCTCGAATTGCCAACCCTCGAGAAAGCCGTCGCGCAAACCCTTCGGGTTTTTCCAGCAGGCCTCAGCTTTGGTATCGTCTTTCTGAAGATAGAGCTTGAGCGGCTTGGTGACGCCTTCTCCGATATCCTCGAACCGGACGATTTGGGCCGTCTGCAGGAACTCCTCCAAGAAAGTCCGTTGGGCGACCTCAGTTGCGGTAAACTGGGCGCAAACAGGACGGATGGAGACGATAAACACGCAGAGAAATGACAGGAAGACGATCCGGCGATTCATGAGTATTCTCCCTCGACAGCCCATTTTTCCCTGGGTCCTCAAGCGAAGTCCATGATATTCATATCGCTCTCAAAAATCAACAAGGAAATGTTTTGACAGAAATCCTGTCGATGATATAATTTCCGCCTTCATGCCCCGGAGTTGACAGGGCCTGGGCTGAGAAAGAGTCAGGGCAGAAAGCCCATCTCAAAGAAAGGTGCATACGTGAGATCGAAAAGACTGATTTGGATGCTTATTCCCCTCCTTGCCCTCTCGTTCTGCTCGCGCCCCAAGTACGCTCCGACAATCCGTTTTCCCTATCGGTGGCTCGATGTTCAGGGCTTCGGTGGGGATATCGATAAGCAGCAATTGGCCGAACCATCGGGGATCTCGTACCACCGGCAAAGGGATACGCTTTTCGTGGTGAGCGACGAAGGAGAAATCGCGGAGATCAGGAGAGACGGGACTCCCGTCGCCAACACCAAGGTCAGGGGCGACCTGGAATCCGTCACCATTGTCCCAGAATCGGGACTTGTTTATGTCGGCATTGAAGGGGATGACGTCATTCTCGAGTTCGATCCCGTCAGGGGGGAGGTGACGCGCCGATTTCCCATCAATAGGGCCTTTAACGGAGATCCCAATTTCCTGCAAAAACAGATAGAAGAATACGATAACGGCATAGAATCCATGGCCTTTGTGCCCGATCCGGGGCATCCGGAAGGAGGGACGTTTTATGTCGGCAACCAGTGGGATCCGCC
Source organism: Candidatus Aminicenantales bacterium (assembly GCA_049682755.1). Taxonomy (GTDB): domain Bacteria; phylum Acidobacteriota; class Aminicenantia; order Aminicenantales; family UBA8522; genus UBA8522. Next base: position 6,736 of record JBAUIH010000238.1, read on the forward strand.
GATCATCATGGAGGTGCTCGTTCCCCTGAAATCGAGCCGGGCCGCCGAAGCCGAGGCCCGGATCATCCGGGTCCTGCCGTTCAGGATGGATGACCCTGCCGCTATGTACTATGACCCGGTCACGAAACTCCTCAACGTCGTCAGCGATGCCGACAACATTCTAGTGGAGATCACCCTCGAGGGCAGGCTGGTCAAGGAGTACGCTTTTCTCGGCGACAAGCAGGAGGGGTTGTGCCGGGATGACGAGGGCTATCTTTACATTGCTCAGGATTCGGGCGGAATCATCAAGGTCAAGGACCTGCGCCGCCGCTGAGGGCGCGTTCCGTCGCCCCGATCTTTTGGGAATTCCTGATCAGAAGAGCACGTTCTCGGCGCCCTTCTCGGCGATCAAGGCCTCGAGCTTTTCGAGAATGAGTTCCCTGCGCACAAGACACGCCTCGAGTTCCTCATTGTTGAGGTATTTTCCCAGCGTCGCCCTGGCCGCTTCTTCATCGAGCTCGCTGAGACCCCGGTAGAGCTTTTTGGAGCAAGCGGTCAGGCTGCAGCCCGGCAGAAGCTCGGGGACGGGAGCGAACGCTTCGGAGAAGTCGACTCGGTAAACCCGCCAATCCTCCATATGGATGTAGGTGTCATCGAGATTGTAGCAGCCGTCATAGGCCAGGTTCTCGAACACCTTCAATTCCTCCATAGCGTTGTCGAAAGCCCTGGCCTCCGGCGGTTCGAGTTTCTTCCGCTTCCTGTCTTTCTCACGGATGCAGTTTTCAAGGTAGATCTGAAGAGTGCCCTTCCGCCCGTCGATCTCTCTCTCGACGACCGGCGGGATCAACTCGACACCGAGGAGCTTGCTGAGCTCATAGGCGGCGATGTCGTATCTGTAGCTATCTGCCATCGGTTGGGGCCTCGGCCTGTCCACATATCTGAAGAGAGCGCGTTGGACGGGGCACCACTCGGTGAAGGTGATGACCCAGGGGCTCGTGCGTCCGGGCTCGTCTTTATGAATGTCGGCGATCCGGCATTCACGAAGGGCGGCCTCGAGGGCGGCCATCCGGTCCTTCTCCTCAGCGGGCGTCTGGAACCGGGCGAAGAAGCTCGATCCCAGGACGAAAAAGAGGAGACCGATAAGTATCGGAGTCGGTGCTGTCTTCATTTTTTAGCCCCCAAACGTTGAAATACCCGTTTTGGATGATCAGAGCAACGGCCGGTCCGCCATAGGCCTCGGAAATGCCCGTGTCCACGATCCAAACCCTGCCTCCGAAGCGTTGCATTTCCGATGCATTCTTGACGATCTTGGGCGTGTGAGCGATGATCATCGTCTTGGCGCCGAGGTTACCCAGGGTCGCGTTCAGCTCTTCTTCGAGGTCCTCCTCAGGGACGGTCGCCAGTTCCCTGTACCAGAGAGGACTATCCCCCCGATAAAGGATCGAGGGTTGGATGATTCTCGGCGGCTCCGAGCGTCGATAAGCGCGCCAGTAATCGGCGATCTCCAACCGGTAGCGTTCATTGATCTCCCGGAGCCCCCACCTCGAATATTTTTCGCTGATTCCGCCGTGGACAAAGACGACGTCGTTGATCTTGACGGCGACATTGAGCCCGCGCAGCCATTCTCCATACTCGTCATTGAGATTGATCACGTACTTTCTCTGGGCGTCCTGAGTCTCTCGAAGCGATCTCCAGAAATTGTTGATGATATCCCTGGGGCTGAAGGAGCGGCCTCTGGAGCGGAGCTTGAGGATCTTATTCTCCAGTTCATCCTCTTTCTGCTTCCGGTAGGCCCCGGGAAGAAAGGAGATGAACTGATCGAGGGTGACAGAGTCGGGATTGCTGCTGAAAATGACGCCCGTGAGGTTCATTTCCTCGTGGTTTCCGAGGAGGACGTGAATCTTTCCACCTGCCGCTTCCGCTTCTTCCTCGACTCGCCGCAGGAGGTCGAAGATGCGGCGCGCTTCGGGACCCCGGTCCATGATGTCGCCCGTCTGGACGAGGTGGACCCGGCCGGCGACCCAGTGGAGGTTCCGGTCGACAACCTGGGTGCCCTTGAGGATCTTGACGAAGTTATTGTAGTCGCCGTGGAGGTCGCCGACGACGACGACCCGCTCGATATCGGTCCATTCATAGGGGATGTCGAATGACGCCGGGACCGCCGGAAAAGCCAAGAATAAGAATGATAAAAAATGAAAGAACAAACGCCTGGTCCGGGCAGAACGCATCTTTCTTTATAGTAGACTATCCTGGGGTTTAGTCAAGCATCAGTCTGGATTTGACTCTCATCGGGCGAACTGATATCTTTAGAATGATGCGCAAAAGGATGAAGGAGGGAAAGTTATGTATGCACGCCTGACTGTTTTGCCGGTCAAGCCCGAGAAAATCGACGAGGCGATCAAGGTCTATGAAACGAGCGTCGTCCCCGCTGCCAAGCGACAGAAAGGTTTTATCGCCGCTTATCTCCTTGGGGACCGGCCGACAGGCCGGGGGATTTCCATGACCATTTGGAAAACAGAGGAGGATGCCCTGGCCAACGAGCACAACCTCTATTACCAGGAGCAACTGGTCAAGTTTCTTGAGTTTCTTAAGTCCCCTCCGATCCGCGAGGGATACGAGATCATGTTCAAAGCGTGAAGAGCGCGATTTCGTGACTTTTTGAAGGAAATTGGGCCTGAGGTATTGTCTCTCTTTCCGGATTGGATTATAGTGGAGGACACCACAAGGCATCGTCCTCCAGGAGTATCATCATGGTCGAACAATTCGGCGATAGCCAGGCGGTCAAGGTCGCCATGCTCATCGACGGGGACAACGCGCAGCCGTCTCTCATCGGGGGGATCCTCACCGAGACGGCCAAGTACGGCGCGATCACCATCCGCCGGGTGTACGGGGACTGGACGACGGCCAACATGGCCGGGTGGAAAAATGTCCTGAATAATTACGCCATCCAGCCCATCCAGCAATTCCGCTATACCATCGGAAAAAACTCCACGGACAGCGCCATGATCATCGATGCCATGGACCTTCTCCACGGCCACCTCGTCAACGGATTCTGCCTCGTCTCCAGCGATAGCGATTACACCCGCTTGGCGACGCGGATCCGGGAAGCGGGGGTCTTCGTCATGGGGATCGGGAAAAAGACAACACCCAAGGCCTTCGTTAACGCCTGCAACATTTTTATCTTCACCGAGAACCTTTCCCCCAGGCAAATGCCCCGAAGAGGGAGAGGACAGGCCAAAGCGGAGCCTCCCAAAGAAGAGAAGCCCAAGGAGCTCGATCCGCTGCCCCTGCTCCGGGGCGCCTATGAGATGGCCGTCCAGGAGGATGGCTGGGCGAACCTGGGGACGCTCGGGTTCTACCTCCATCAGCTCGATCCCAGCTTTGACCCCCGCACCTACGGATTCAAGCAGCTGTCCCAGCTTATCAAGAAGCATGCCAATTCCTTTGAGCTCAAGTTCCGGGATGAGGGCGGAACGACCAACGTCTACATGCGGAGTAAAGAATAGCTCGCCCTCTAGGGCTGAACTTCTGAAAGGAAAGAGCGGAGCTTTCCTCCCTTGCTGAAGCTTTCCAACTTTCGGAGCGCCTTGGCTTCGATCTGGCGGATGCGCTCACGAGTCACCTTGAAGACATCGCCCACTTCCTCCAGAGTGTGCTCCTTGCCGTCCAGGAGTCCGAACCGGAGCTTCAGGACCTCGGCCTCTCTCTCGGTGAGGCTGTCCAGGGCCTGCTCGATCTGTTCCCGAAGACTCCGATGGATCACCGCTTCCTCGGGAGATGGGCCGGTCTTGTCTTCGATAAATTCGCCGAGCCGGCTGTCCTCTTCGTCTCCCACGGGAGCATCGAGCGAAACGGATTCCTGGGCGGCCTTGATGATCTCCCTCACCTTGGTGACCGACAATCCCATCTTCCGGGCGAGTTCTTCGTGGGTCGGCTCCCGGCCTCTGTCCTGGACGCTTGTCTGAATAAGCTTCTTCAACCGGTTGATCGTTTCGACCATGTGCACGGGGATGCGGATGGTCCTGGCCTGGTCGGCGATCGAACGGGTGATGGCCTGTTTGATCCACCAGGTCGCGTAGGTGGAGAATTTGTAGCCGCGGCGGTAGTCGAATTTCTCGACGGCGCGCATCAGTCCGATGTTTCCCTCCTGGATCAGGTCCAGAAAGCCCAGGCCGCGATGCGTGTATTTCTTGGCGATCGAGACCACGAGCCGGAGGTTGGCCTCGACAAGTTCTTTTTTGGCCCGGTCACTCAGCTGTTTCCCCAGGCTGATCTGCCGGAGGATGTCCCCGGACTGCCGGCAGGTGATCCCGAGCTCATCCCGGTCTTTCCTCAACTGCTTTTTGACCTCGGCGAGCTTTTTGAGGAGTTCCGCCCGTTTCTGTCGGTCTTTGATGCGGCGCAGGCTCGTTTCCAGTTCCTCCCGGGTTTCCGCCTGTTCACAATAATGCTGGAAGCGGGAACGCATCTGTTCGATGATCATTTCCAGGCGTGCCGGCCAGATGTTGAGCTGGCCGATGAGCTGGATGATCTTGACAACCAGGCGGCCACGCGCGAAAATGTTTTTCTTCCGCGGGGGGATCTTTTCCAGGATGGAATCGACCTGCCTGATCTTTCTGAAGGCTTTGTTCGAATTTTTTTGCCGGATCTCCAATCTGTCTTCATCCAGGTCGTCGCCGCAGTCGAAGATGTCGGGCATGATCTGGATATCCCGCTTGATCGCCTCTTCCAGAGAGGAAATCTCGGTCAACAGCAGGCGGGTTCGGGTCAGAGCCTTGAGGATGGTTTTTTGGCCCTTCTCGATCTGCTTGGCCAGCCCGATCTCTCCCTGCCGGGTCAGAAGCGAGATGCTTCCCATGTCCCGCAGATAGAGCTTGACCGGATCGGTCGTGATATCATCGCCCTCGAGTGGAAGCAGCCCTTCCAAGTGGCTGCGAGATTTGGCTAGATGTCTGGCGTCGTCCTTGAATAGGCTGGACAATCTCTCGAAGTCCGCCTCGACGGACATCTTGGCCCGGAATGGCGCTTCCCGGCGGCCGCTTGGGGAGGAGCGTCGTTTCAGGCCGGCCAATTCAGCACCTCATCTCTCCTTAGGCTTCCCCTGGCAATCGCCCGTTTTGAAAGAAATCCGCGACCCTGGAAAGCCGATTTTCCTCATTTTCCCAAAATTCCTGGAAAAAAGCAAAATTTTTGTCGGGTTGACATTTCTCCTCTTCTTCTGATATTAGCAGGGAAGGAAGGCGCGATCGAGAGAGGACCTGGTGCGATGAAGATATCGGCGAGAAACAAGAACGACGTCGTCATTTTCGACATGGAGGGGGAAATCAGACGGTCGGACGTCAGCGAGGTGACTCTCCATCAGCTCGTCAAAGAGCATCTGGACACGGGCAAGCGAAAAATCATCCTCAATTTCGACCGGGTGGATTTCATTGACAGCTTCGGAGTAGGGGAGATCCTGGCGAGCTACATTTCCACCCACAACTTGGGAGGGAAACTCGGTCTGGTCAAGATTTCCCAGAAGCTGTTTCTCATCTTCCAGGTGACGATGTTGACCAAGGTCCTCGACATCTTTGATGATGAAGAGGCGGCCATGAAGAGCCTTGTCTGAGGACCGGCGGCCGCGTGCCGGTCCCGTTCACTTTATCGCCATGAAGCTTGTCGGCATCAGACCCGGTGAAGAGAAGCTCGCTTTCCTGCTTTTTTCCTATTTCTTCTTGATCACGGCTCCCCACACCATTATCAAAGCCCTGCGGACGACGGACCTCCTGTGGAAAGAGGGAGTCGGGGCTCTTCCTCTGGCCTACCTCAGCGCGGCCGTCGTGACCGGACTGGTCGTCCTTTTTCATTCCAAGATCCAGTTCAAGATCTCCATCGAGATCCTGATCATCGGCAGCCTCGTTTTCTTCGCCGTCTCTGGGCTGGCCCTGCAATTGATCCTTCTGTCCGAGTACGGACAGCGAAGCCGCACCCTGCCTTACCTCTATTGGGTCTGGGCCAGCGTTCTGATCGTCGTCCTGATGACCCATTTCTGGATGACGGTCAACGAGATCTTCAACCCGAGAGAAGCCAAGCGGTTGATCGCCTTCGTCAGCAGCGGAGGGATCTTGGGGGGCATTCTCGGGGGTTTGCTGGCCGGCGTCCTGACCGGGGCGAACCTGGCCCAGTGGCTCCTCCCCCTGGCCTGCGGCCTCCTTATCGGGTGTGTCTTCGTGGTCAGGGCCGTTTTCCGGGACCGGCAAAGAGCCTCGGCCGCGAAGCCCGTCCAGCCCGGAAAAGCCCAGATGGATGCTCCCAAGGCGGGTTTTAAGGACAGCTTCAACGCCGTCCGCAAGGATTCCTATCTCGTCCTGATCGCCGCCGTCGTCGTCATTGGCATCATCGTCTCCACCCTTATTGAATTCCAGTTCTTCTCGGCCGCCTCCGAACACTATACCAATCCCCGGAACATGCAGGCTTTTTTCGGATTCTTCTTCGCCGGCCTGACGATCCTGGCCTTATTCCTGAACATCTTCCTGACGGGGAATTTTATCAAGAAGCTGGGCGTGAGGGCCACGGTCCTCCTGACCCCGGTCGTCCTCTTCCTCTGTTCCTTGGTTGTCCTGGTTTTCCCCTTTTCTCTGTACCCGGCGATTTTCATCAAGGGCAGCGACGAAAGCCTGGCCTTTTCCCTCAATCAAACGATCAGGGAAATTCTCTATATCCCCGTGGCCTCGAGTCTGAAAAGCAAGGCGAAGCCGTTCATTGACATGTTCATCAGCCGGGTGGCCAAGGTCGCGGCGGCCATCATCCTGCTGGCCTTCGCCCTTCTCCTCAACAAGGAAGTGGATTACCTGACCCCGATATTCGACCCCGGCCTGGCCAAACAGCTGAGCTGGGTCGTCATCGCCTTCCTGGTCCCGTGGGGGGTGTTCAGCCTGAAGCTCGGCAAGGAATACGTGGCGGCCATCAATCGGAGCATCAAGATGAAATGGGACCGGGTGGACCAGAGCGTGAGGGAGCAAGTTGATGTTGATTCCGCCAAGGACATCTTCGACGCCATGGAGAGCCGGAATCGGAGCGCGATTCTCTATGCCATGCATGTTTTTGACCTCCTGCAGCGGGACAAGCTCTCCCCGGAAATAAAGAACATGATCGCCGAAAAAGCCGGGGAAGTGAGGGGTTCGTCGCTCAGCGATCTGTTCAACGCCGAAGGGGCCGCGGGATTCCCGGAAGCCGCCGAGGACATCCGCCGGGAAGACCTAGTCACGGATATCCGGGAAACCATGTCGCTGGACGCATATCAGGAGCTGATGGAGCGCCACGCCGGAAACGTGATGGCGGAAAGCCAGAAATCCGAGGTTGAGAAGATGGAGCTGGCGAAGGCGATCGGGCTGATGAGCCCCGATGCCCCTCTGACCGACCGCCTCGAGGCGTTGATCGATGACCACTCGCCTGATGTCGCCTGCTATGCCCTGAAAAGCGCGGCCCGGCTCAAGAAAGAAAGATATCTCCCGGCGATCATACGCAAGCTGGGACCTCCTTCAACCCGGGAAGACGCCATCAGCGCCCTTCATAAATACGGCCGGGCGGCCGTGCCCGTCCTTGAAGAAAACCTGAGGGACAGGTACCGGGAGCTGAACATCAGGAAGGCCGTGGTTGAGACGCTGGCCCGCCTCGCCACGGAGGAGGCGGCGTTCGCCCTGGCGGAGGAGCTTGAACTGGGCGGGGGGGAGCTGGACCCGGACGTCATCGAGGCCCTGGACCGCATCCGGACGGAAAAGGGGGTCGTCCAGCTTCCGGCCCGGGTGGCTAAGAGGAAAACCTTTTCACTCGTTCACAAGTACTGCCGGGCGTTCCTCGACCTTCAGGAACTCGGCTCCGGGGAGGACAATGACACCGCCCGGCGGAGGATGGAGCGCGAACTGGAGACCCTTTTCTCCGATATCTTCAAGTTGCTCGGTCTTTATTATCCCCACGAAGAGATCCGCAAGGCCTATCAAAACATTGAAACCGGAACCCGGAATTCGATCGCTTACGCCATCGAGTTGCTCGACAATACCCTGAAAAAGGATATCCGCGACCTGATCATTCCCCTGGTCGAGGACTTGTCTCCCGCGGAGAGACAGCGGAGCTTTCAGAAGATCCTTAAGAACTCTCAGTAAACGCAACCGTCGCCTTGCCTTTACTCTCCGCGTGTTTTTCCGGTCAAAGCCGTTGAAAATTCCGGTCTGACTTGAAGTCCCGCCCGCAACAGTATTATAA
>JBAUIH010000239.1:0-4247 GCA_049682755.1 Candidatus Aminicenantales bacterium
GCCTATGCAAATCATATCGAGAAAGATGGATTAAAACATTACCGAATCTTGCAGGAGTCGGTTAGCCGGTATCCCAAGGAAAAGTATTTCCACCAGCGTCTGGGATACTATTATCAGGGACAAGCAGGAAAAGCAGAAAAAGCGTTGGAAGAATATCAGAAGGTCCTGCAGCTTGATCCTTCTTTTGGACACGCGCTCAATCAAATCGGCTATGTTTATGCCGGATTGAAGAATTACGAGAAGGCTGTTGAATACCTTAAAAAATACATCTCGCTGGCGCCGGAAGATGCCAATCCGTTGGATTCTTTGGCGGAAGTATATTTTAGGATGGGAAATCTTGACGAGGCCATTGCCAAATACAAAGAAGCGCTTGAAAAAAAGCCGGATTTCTTGGGTTCGATGCATAATATACAGTATCTCTATGCACTCAAGGAGGATTATGCTGAAGCTGCGAGATGGATCGATCGATATATTGAGGTCGCGCCCGCTCCCGGAGTGAAGACAGATGGCTATATGTGGAAGGGCTTTTATGATTTCTGGCTGGGTTGCTATGGAAAATGTTTCAGCGACCTCCAGATGGCCGAGAACCTGGCCGAAGCTCTCGGCGATAAACAAGCCATTTTAGCACTCAACTATATAAAGAGCTTTATTTATTTCGAGAGGGGAGAATATGACCTGAGCCTTAGCCTCTGCGATATGTGGGCTAAGGGCAGGGGAACAACGGCATTTTACCGGGCACTCTATGACTGCTCGCTGGCGCTGATCGAGTTGAAGGAGAATAAGCTCGATTCTGCCAGGTCCAGGGGGGATGAGATACAGCCCCTTTTGGCCCAGATAAACGGATACGCAAAAAACTGGGCGATTGATCGATATAATTTGTTGATGGCCGAGGTCGACCTCAGCACAGGATTACCGGAAAAAGCGATCGATCGTCTGAAAAAAGCAGTCCCTTTTAGGAGTCCGATGCTTCAAAATGTCGAACTGGTTATCAGCTATAACTTCCCGGTCCTCAGGGACGCGATTGCCCGAGCCTATCAACAAAAGGGAGACCTGGACAAAGCCATTGTGGAATATGAGCGGCTCATCACCTTCGATCCGAACATTGAATCGCGGTATCTCATCCACCCCAAGTACCACTATCGGCTTGCCAATTTATATGAGCAAAAAGGCTTGAAGGACAAGGCCGAAGCGCAATACGAACGCTTTCTCGACCTCTGGAAGGACGCCGACCCCGGCCAGCCCGAGGTCGAGGACGCCAAGGCCCGCCTCGCCGTCCTCGAAGGAAGAGAACCCAAATAAAGATGAAAACGCTGTCTGCTGATACCAGTCCGAAGGCTGAAGAAATCCAGATCAGCCTGATCCGTGAATCCTCGATTTTCAAGCGCCTGCGGACCGTCAATTCGCTGGTCCAGGCGACAAGATGGCTGAGCTGGCAGGCGATCTCGGAGCGCTATTATGATCGGAATGAACGATTCCGGGTCGAGCGCTATGTCTCCCTCCTCTATGATGATGAATCCTTAGCGAGACGAGTTGCCCGTCGTCTTTTCGGGGAAGATTAAGGCATGAAAACTCCGGATATCTTCGAGGTCACTTTTAAGGTCGTCGCGGCTCTGGATGAGCTGAAGATCAAATATTACATCGGCGGATCCCTGGCGAGTTCAGCATTCGGAGTGGCCCGGTCCACGCTCGATGTCGACATTGTCGCCGCGATGAATCCGGACCAGGCGGCGCCTCTGGTAAGCCTGCTGAAGAATGAGTTTTATATTGACGCGGACTCAATTACGAAAGCCCTTGAACATAAGTCAGCATTCAACCTTATTCATCTGGAAAGCATGTTCAAAATCGACGTCTTCATTCTCAAGCCGGAGCCGTATGGGCAACAGGCATTTTCGCGCCGGCGAGAAAAATCCGTCTCCGAAGACCCGGCAAAGAAGCTCTATTTCCCCACGCCGGAAGACATCATTCTTCTCAAGCTCGATTGGTATAGGCGCGGTGACGAGATTTCGACCCAGCAATGGAAAGACGTCATCGGCGTTCTCAAAGTCCAGGGAGGACGACTTGACTTGAATTATCTTGCAGCGTGGGCAAAAGAGCTGATGATTGTGGACCTGTTGCATAAGGCTCTCAAGGAAGCGAGGATGACAGAATGATGAAATGCCCCAAGTGCCGGACTGAAAATCCCGAGACATCGCTTTTCTGCGCGGGCTGCGGAACGAAATTGGACGCCGCCCGGGAACTCTCCCTGTTTAAAACCGAGACGCTTCAGACTCCCCTCAAAGAGCTCACCACCGGCTCGAACTTCGCCGGCCGCTACCAGATCGTCGAGGAGCTCGGGCACGGCGGCATGGGCCGGGTTTACCGGGCGCTCGACCGGAAGCTCAATGAAGAGGTGGCCCTGAAGCTCGTCAGGCCGGAGATCGCCGCCGACCGCTCTACGCTCGAGCGCTTCTCGAATGAGCTGAAGCTGGCCCGCAAGATCAGCCACCCTCACGTCGGCCGGATGTACGAGCTCATGGAGGAGGCCGGGACAACGTTCATCACCATGGAGTACGTCGCGGGGCAGGACCTGCGGGGCCTGATCCGGCAGACGGGGCAGCTGACGGTGGGGAAGGCCATCGCCGTCGCCAAGGAGATCTGCGAGGGGCTGGCCGAGGCGCACAAGCAGGGGATCGTCCACCGGGATCTCAAGCCGTCGAACATCATCATCGACCGGGCCGGGGGAGCGCGGATCATGGATTTCGGGATCGCCCGGTCGATGGCGGTGAAGAGCCGGACTGGGCCGGGCGTTATGATCGGCACCCCGGAGTACATGTCGCCGGAGCAGGTCGAGGGGAAGGACGTCGACTCGCGGTCGGATATCTATTCGCTGGGGATCATCCTCTACGAGATGCTGACCGGCCGGGTGCCCTTCGAGGGCGAGACGCCCTTCACCATCGGCATTAAGCACAAGAGCGAGGCGCCGGCCGATCCGAAGCTCCTCAACCCGGGCATCCCGGACGACCTGAGCGGAATCATCCTGAAATGCTTGGAGAAGGAACGGTCGAACCGCTATCGATCGGCGGCTGAGGTGCGGGAGGAACTCGAGCGCGTCGAGAAGGGCTTGCCGACGGCGGAGAGAGCCGCGACCGGACGGGCCGCCCCGACACGCAGGCCTTTCACCTCGAGGGAGATCACGGTCAAGTTCAACGTCAGGAAGATCCTTCTTCCGGTGATCCTCGCCCTCGCGGCCATCGCCGCCGCCGTCTTGTTCCTCCTCGTCCGCAAGCCCGGCCCGGCGCTGAACCCCAAGCTCGTCCTGGTCAGCGTCTTCGTCAACCGGACGGGCGACGCGAAGCTCAACACCTTGGGCCGCGTGACCGCCTATCAGATCGAGCAGGGCCTGTCGCAGACGGGGATCGCGGAGGCCGTCCCGACCGTCTCGGTGCTCGAGTCGTCCCGGCTCATCAAGGCCGGGTCGGGCGTTCCGGAGGCCCAGGACGAGCTCCGCGCCCTGGCCGAACGCTCGGGGGCCGGGACGCTCGTCTCCGGGGCCTATTACCTGATCGATGACGAGCTTCAGTTCCATGCCGAAATCACCGACGTCGTCCGCCGCAAGCCCATCCAGAAGCTGGAGCCCTTCAAAGGGAACCTCAGCGAAAGGGACGGGCTGATCACGGAGCTCAGCCGGAGGGTCCTCGGCGCCCTGGCCGCCCATTTCACTCCCGGCATGGGCGAATACGTTCAGAAGCTTCGCAGGCCGCCGGCGTACGAGGCTTTTCAGGAATTCCTCATGGGATTGGACCGCTTCGGCGTTGATTACGAACAGACTGAAAGGCATTTCACGAGGGCTCTCGAGCTCGACCCGACGTTCGTTGAGGCCAAACTGTATACCGCCGTGGCCTACGGGAACCAGGGCCGGTACGATGAGGCTGACGCTCTCCTCCGCTCCATCATCGAGGTCCGGGATGAGCTTTCGCCCTTCGAAAACCGCGTGCTCGACTGGTATGATGCACTATTAAAAGGCCAGAACGAGCAGGCCCTTCGCTACATCCGGGAAGCCGATAAGCTGGCCCCCAACTTATGGACCGTCAAGTACCTCGTCGGAGCGCATGCGTTGGGCATCAACCGCCCCCGGGAGACCATCGAGACTTACGCCTGGGTGGATTCCAAGGACCCGAAGCTCATCTTCACCCGGCCCTCCAATTCCTGGTGGTTCGGCGTCCTGGCCGAGGCACACCATATGCTCGGGGAATACAAGAAAGAGCTGG
>JBAUIH010000240.1:0-24780 GCA_049682755.1 Candidatus Aminicenantales bacterium
AGGCGGTTCCTGGCAGGCTGCGCCGCCTGCGCCGGAGCGGCGGGACTCGCGGCTGCGCCGAGATGGCTCCGGGCTACAGGAGGCAAGGGTCCTAAAATCCGCATCATTTATGCGCTTCACGGCCCAAAACAGGAGGTCCCGGACTGGCCGAACGTCGGGTTCGATTTCGTCCCGGTCATGGAGCGGACGAACACGGCTCTGGCCAACCGCTTCAAGGACTACACCTTCCTTCCCGTGATGGCGACCGGCGAAGAACAGGCCAAGAAAATCCTGGAGGGAGACGCGGTCGAGGATATCGACGGCTACATCGTTTACCAGATGAACTGCTGGAACCGCGTGGTCCAGACGATGGTGACATCGGACAAGCCCGTCCTTTATGCCGACTTCCAATACGCGGGAAGCGGCGGTTTTCTTGTCTATACAGCGGGTTTGCTGCGCGAAGGACGTTCCAACCTGGGTTTTGTGGCATCCTCCGGGACGGACGATCTGCTCGCCGCCGTCCAGTGTTTCGAGGAAGCGAAAGCGGCCGGTCCGTCATTCGATTTCGCCGCCGCAACGGCCCGGACGCGCACCACCCGGACGCCCTTGCCGGGTGATCTTTCCTGCCGGCCGGACAAGCTCTCCGTTCTTCCCGTCGAAGAAACCATCCGCCGGATGAAGGCTACGAAGATCATTGCCGTCCGGGGACCAGAGGCCGCTCCCGAGACGACGATGATGGGGATTCCGGTGGTTTATATTCCCTTCTCTGAGCTCAACGATGCCTGGGCCAGGGCGGACAGGGACGAGGCCCGGGTCATCGCCGACCGCTGGCTTAAAACCGCCTCCCGGGTGGTAGACGTGTCCCGCGATGAGCTCGTCAATTCCGCGGCCATGTACCTGGGAGAAAAGGCGATTCTCAAGAAGCACGATGCCATGGGCATTACGATCAACTGCCTGGGGGGGTTCTACGGCGATCATATCCATGCCTACCCGTGTCTCGGCTTTCACGAATTGAATAACCAGGGGATGGTCGGGGGCTGCGAATGCGATGTCCCCTCCGCCGCCGTCATGGCGGCCGGCTCGATCATGACCGGAGGCCGGCCGGGATATATCTCCGACCCCGTCATCGACACGGCCAAACGGCAGATCATCTATGCCCACTGCGTCGCTTCAAACAGAGTCTTCGGACCAAAAGGCGAAGCCAATCCGTTCGAGATTCTGACTCATTCCGAGGACCGGCAGGGAGCCTCCCTCCGCTCGATTTTCCCTGTAGGTTACATGACCACGACCATCGAGATCTCCGACCCACGGAAAGAGATCATCCTGCATCAGGCCAAGGCCGTGGCCAACGACCCGGACGACCGGGCCTGCCGGACCAAGCTCGCCGCCGAGCCCGTGGGCGACATCGAGAAGCTTTTCACGATGTGGGACAAGTGGGGCTGGCACCGGGTCACCTTCTTCGGAGACCTCAAGAAACCGGTTTACGAGCTGGCCGCCGCGCTGGGCTGGACGGTCATCGAAGAGGCCTGAGCCGGCCGGTGCCACTTTCCTTGTAGCCCCGAAAAATCGACTTTTTCAAGCCGTGGTCACCTCGGCGACCGCCCCTAGCCGAGACGTCTTTCCGTCAAGCCCAGTTTACAGCGGATCATTCCCTTCAATCAGGCAAAAGATTGGACTCGGGCCGGCGGATCGAAGGAACCTTTCTTCCTGTCAGAACGTATATACCTAATGAAATGGACAACTGGAAGCACGCCGACAGATTGGAGAATCGACCACGGAGGATTCCGAAAAGAGCATCTATGAAAAAGACGCTAGCGGCGGTCGTCGTCTTGTCCTTGATATTCCTCCCTCTTCTGGCAGCAGCCAAAGATAAGCCCAAACAGCCGTCTCCCGCCCCGCCCGAACAGAGAGTCGTCCGGGCGGTTCGGACCGAGGAACCCATCGCGATCGACGGTCGGCTCGAAGAAAAGACCTGGAGCCGCCCGGCTGTGGAGGGATTCACCCAGAATGATCCCAATGACGGCGCACCCTCGACCGAAAAGACTCATGTTTGGGTCGCCTACGATGATAAAGCCATCTACGTCGCCGCCTTCTGTTTCGACTCCGAACCCGGGAGAATCATCAGCCGGCTCGGCCGCCGCGATTCCGACGTGGATTCCGACTGGTTCATGTTCGCCATCGACCCTTACTACGACCGGCGGACGGGCTATCTCTTCGGCGTCAACCCGGCGGAATCGATCCTGGACGAAGCCCTGTCCAACGATATCAACGATGACGAATCCTGGGACGGCGTCTGGGAAGGGGGGGCTCATATCAACGGCCAAGGCTGGACGGTGGAGATGAAGGTCCCTTTTAACCAGCTTCGGTTCCCGAAGAAGGACGAGTATATCTGGGGCGTCAATTTCACGCGCATCATCAAGCGCAAGAACGAGAGAGCCTCCTTCTCCTGGGTGCCGAAGAACGAGGCGGCCTTCGTCTCGCGTTTCGCCCGGCTCGAGGGTATCCAGAACATCACTCCGGGCACACATGTCGAGTTTCTTCCCTATGCGGTCGGCCAAACGCAGTTTCGTCCCGCCGAGGCGGAAAATCCGTTTGAAACAGGGCGAAAGACCCTCGGAAACGCCGGCTTCGACCTTAAAGTCGGCCTCAAGAGCAACCTGACGTTCGACGCCACCTTCAACCCCGATTTCGGCCAGGTCGAGGTGGACCCGGCCGTCGTCAACCTCTCCGCCTACGAAACATACTATGAAGAAAAGCGGCCCTTCTTCATCGAAGGAGCGTCGATATTCGATGGCTTCGGCCGCGGCGGCATCTATATCGATGCGAACATCAACTGGCCTTCGCCTCAATTTTTTTATAGCCGGCGCATCGGCCGGGCCCCGCAAGGCCAGGTCACTCAGGACGGCGATTATTTTATCGTGCCCGACCGGACGACCATTCTCGGCGCGGCCAAGATCACGGGCAAGCTAGGCGGATGGAACGTCGGGTTCATCAACGCCCTGACCCCCCGTGAACATGCTCAGATCGATTTCCTTGGCCGGCGATTTCAGGAAGAGATAGAGCCCTTCACCTACTACGGTGTCGTCCGGGCACAAAAAGATATCAACGCAGGGCAGCAGGGGTTCGGGTTCATGGCCACCGGTGTCGCTCGCGACCCGGAGAATCCTGTTCTTCAGGATCTTCTGAGCAAGAACGCCTTCAGCCTGGCCTTCGACGGCTGGACTTTCCTCGACAAGGACAGGACCTACGTCATCGGAGGCTGGCTCGGAGGGACCCGGATCGAGGGAACGACCGAAAATATATTGAGGCTCCAGCAGTCGTCCATGCATTATTACCAGCGACCCGACGCAGTCCATGTCGAGGTGGACCCCTTGGCGACCTCCGTGAACGGCTGGGGCGGACGTCTGACCATCGGTAAGCAGGGGGGCAACTCTCTCCTCCTTTTCTCCGCAGGCGCTCTGTCTCCCGGTTTCAACCCCAACGATGCGGGCTTCCAGTATTCCGCCTCGGACATCATCAACCTCCAGCTCATCCCCGCCTATCAATGGACAAAACCGGGAAAACTCTTTCAACAGGTGCTCGTCGCCGGCGGAGTCTTCCGCAACTATGATTTCGGCGGGAACAAAACCTGGGACGGCGCCCTCATCATCAGCGAAGGCCTGTTCCGCAACTTCTGGAGCTTCAATTTTCTGACCGCCTACAATCCTGACACCATCAGCAATCGCCTGACCCGGGGCGGCCCTCTGGCGCTGATGCCCTGGGGATATCAGTTCGAACTGGGGATAGAAACCGACGGCCGCAAAGCGGTCGTCTTCGAAGCCGGGGGAATGATCTATGAGCAACCCGACGCCGGCACGCAGTGGCAGGCGGAACTTGCACTGCGCTGGAGGCCGAGTTCTAATTTCAGCCTGTCTCTCGGCCCCGAGTTCATGCGTGAGAGGACGGAGATCCAATGGGTCACCAGAGTCGCAGATCCTTTGATGACATCGACCTACGGCACCCGTTACGTCTTCGGTCACATCGACCAGAAGATCGTCGCCGCCGTCATCCGTTTCAACTGGACCTTCACTCCCCGGCTCACCCTGCAGGCTTACCTCCAGCCGTTCCTCGGCGTCGGGACCTACAGCCGCTTCAAGGAGCTGGCCCGACCGAAAACCTACGATTACAGCCTCTACGGGGAGGGCGGGTCGACCATCGCATCACTCGACGGTCGATATCACGTCGACCCCGACGGGGCGGGTCAGGCCGAGCCGTTTTCCTTCGGCAACCCCGACTTCAACGTCAAGTCGCTCCGCGGCACGGTCGTCCTGCGCTGGGAATATCTGCCGGGTTCGCTTCTCTATTTCGTCTGGACCCAAAACCGGGCCGATTATGCCCATCCCGGCGATTTCCGGCTGCGTCGCGACCTCGGCGATTTGCTGACCGCTCCCGGCGACAACATCTTCCTGATCAAGGTCTCTTACCGCTGGAGCCTCTGAGCGAAGGTCCCCATCTGGCGGCCGGTCTCAGCGGGATCTGCCTTCCTCCTCGGCCCACTGCTCTAAAGGCTGCCTCTCCGAGATCATGGTTACGCCCCAGGCAAAGCTGGGCGTTTTCATAGGTCCGCCTTCCGTTGGCCTTGTTGCGGGCGGCCCAGAACCGATCGAAGGCGACGAACCAGAGAGGAGATCGATCTCATCTCAAGACGCAAACCGCACTTTCTATCGGAAGAAGCAGAAGAAGGACTTGGCTGCTCGTCCCGATCCCGCTCTCAGGAAAATCGACCCAAAGAAATTCGCCCGTACTATGGACGTGATCAGGGCTACTGCCGATAGTACTCGGCGGGAGTTTTGGTGACGATATATTCGACCGCCTTCTGGATGCAGGTCCGGATCGCCTGTTCGGTCGGGGTCTTTAAGAACCCGCCCAGGGCGACCGGCAATCTCCCCCCCACATTAGCCCCTCCCAAAGCGCCAAAGCTCGTGGCGCTGCCCTGCACGGTGGCCGCAGCCACGATCTGGGAAGTCTTGGTGTCGATGATCCGGATGTCAATCGCCAGGTGGGCTTTCTTGACCCCGCCGCCCACGGTTACTCCGAGAACCCGGGTTCCTCCTCCGACGCCCTTGGCGCTTCCTTCAAACTCGGTTACAGCGGCCGTGATGATGAGGTCGGCACCGTAGACTTCCCCGGTCGGGGCGGCCGTCTCCTTTTTGACCCGTCCGGCGGCGGCCAGGTCCTGCTCTTTCAGCACCTCATCGAGCTGCTCTCTCTCCAGAACGATGTAGCGGTTGGTGTTGAAGAGGGCCGTGGTCAGCATATCTCTCATGCCGTCGCCGATTTCCTTGAAATGGAAACCGTACAGCCCGAGCCAGCCCGACTCCCCCTCCCCTTTCGCGGTTTTGTCCTTGAATTCGCCGACGGCCAGGCGCGCTTTGGGACCGTCATACCGCTCGGCTTGGGCTTCGGCGATCGAAGGCCCCTCTCCGGACGTCACCGTGGCCGTTGGAGCGCAGGAGATCAAAACCATCAGGAATGAAACGCAGGCGATGAAAGATAGCGCTTTCTTCATGTCGTCCTCCTTTTCTCAGAACGATTATATGGGCCCGGGAAAGGAACGTCAACGAGAATTATTCTCCTGAAGTTCCCCAAAAGCGCCTTGAAATTTCTCGGCTGGAAAGATAATCTAAAAGAGGAATGCGGCCCATCATCTTGATTCGTGTCCTGCTGCTGCTCTGCCTCACAGGCATGGCCTCGTCGGCGCCCTGCGAAGCTGCTCAAAAAAAGGGCCTCCCTCTTCTTTACAAAAAGTGGCTGGAAGAAGAAGTCGTTTACATCATTTCTCCCCTCGAAAAACAGGTCTTCGAGAAGCTGCAAACCGACCGGGAGCGGGACCTCTTCATCAACGCTTTTTGTAAGCAGCGGGATCCCACTCCAGGCACAGACGAGAACGAGTTCAAGACGGAGCACTACCGACGGATCAATCACGCCAATTACTATTACGGGAGGCAGGTGCCCCTCCCCGGATGGAGGACGGACCGCGGCCGGATCTACATCATCCTCGGCGAGCCCAACGATATCCAGAGGTTCGAGTCCGGGCAGGAAACCTATCCGGCTGAGATCTGGTTCTATCAAAACAAGGCGGAAGCCGGCCTTCCGCCGGGCTTCAATATCGTCTTCTTCAAAGCTCACGGGAGCGGAGATTACAGGTTGTACAGTCCGACAATGGATGGTCCCCAGGCCTTCCTGGTCTCTTATCAGGGCGGACCGGAGAATACCACCGCGGCTTACCGGAAGCTGCGCGAGCTCGAGCCCATCCTGGCCCAGGTTTCTCTTTCCCTCATCCCCGGCGACGAATCCGCCAGCTTCGGCCGGCCCTCCCTTTCCTCGGACCTCTTGCTCCAACAGGTGGAAGCCCTGCCGTCAAAAACCGTCCGCGACATCTATGCGAAAAAGTTCCTTGAGTACAAAGATATCGTCGAGGTGGAATACTCGGCCAACTTCATCGACAGCGATTCCCTGGTCAAGATCCTGAAGGCATCGCCGGCCGTGGCCTTCGTCCATTACTCGATCGAACCGGCCAGACTCTCGGTCAACCAGTACGGAGAAAAGTTCAGCACCACCCTGAGCCTGAACGGGTCGGTAAAGGACGCGACGGGAAAGACCATCCACCAGTTCGACAAAAACCTCCCCGTCAGTTTCGACGAAGAGAACCTGAAGCGCATCAGCCGGCAGCCTTACGCCATCTACGATGCTTTTCCCCTGATTCCGGGGTCTTACGAATTCTCGCTCCTGCTCAAGAACGAAGTCTCTAAGGAATTCACCTCCCTGGAGCGGAGGCTCATCATCCCCTCCGAAGAGAGCCAGACATGGATAACGCCGCTCCTCCTGGCCTACAAGTCCGAGAAACCCGCTCCCGGAGCCGGAAAGCTCAAACCTTTCCAACTCGGAGGTGTCTCCCTTCAAATCCAGGCGAACAGGACCTTCACGAGGTCCGAGGGGCTCGTCCTGGGTTTTCAGGTTTGGGGATTCCCTCAAAAACTCAACGACGCGGCCGAGATCGTCTTCGATTTCCTCAAGAATGGGCATCCCTTCAAATCGTATTCCCGGCGGCCGGCAGAATATCCGTCTTTCCCCGATGTCGTCGAAGTGGTGGAGCTGTCGGAATTCCTGCCGGCCCATTACAAGCTGAGGGTTTCCATCCTGGCCGGCGGCCGTGAGGTCGCCGCCGGAGAGGACGAGTTCGATGTGACCGCCCTCGAGAAGATGCCCCGACCCTGGATCTACACGAAGATCTTGCCCGGTCCCGACGATCCCGTCTATCAACTCCTCACCGGAAATCAGCTCTTCAATTCCGGGCGTTTCGAAGAAGCCCGAGTCAAACTGCAGGCGGCGCATCGGGAACGGCCGGATGCGGAGGATTACGCCCTTTCTCTAGCCCGTGTCGACACGGCGCTTGGAGATCATTCCAGGGTCATCACGCTTCTTCTCCCCTTCTTTGACCCGGCCAAACCGCTCCGGTACGAGCTCTTTTTCCTCCTCGCCGGCGCCTATCATCAAAAAGGCAGATGGGAAAAGGCCCTGGAGATACTGGAACAGGGGATTTCCCAATATGGGCTCAGCACGGTCTTTTTGAACCTTCGCGGCGAGTGCTTCCTGCGGCTGGGAAACACGGCCGAGGCGCTGCGTGCCTGGGAAAAATCGCTGGAGCTCAACCCCGCCCAGCCGGACGTCCAAAAGGCAGTCAGCGCCCTTAAAAAGAACGACGAAGCGAAGGATTGAGAATCGTCCCGGGCGGTCCCGCCTGAAGGCCCAAATGCGCAGGCCTCGCCGGCGCCGCTCTCTCAAGGGACGGAAATGGACTCATCCGGACGGGGGGAGGCCGGCATGATTCCTTTTCTTGAGGACATAGCTGAAATAAATTTCTTCCCCCGAACTGAACAATTCGTATCTCTTCGAATCCTTCGTTCCCCACCAATACTTGAGTGAATTGAGCAGCGGCTTCGGCGCTTTGCTGCTCAGCAGATTCATTTTCCGCTGGTGATCGAGTTCCATCGCCTGAAGGACATACGGCGTGATGATTTCTTCCTTGAAGAATTGAAACCCCGAACCCTCCAATTGCCCGCGGAGAAGTTCCATCTGGTCCCTGCGGCGAAAGTCGGCGAAGAGGAAATGTCCCTCTCGGCGGAGGACTCGCTGCACCTCATAGAAGAACTGGGCCGGAGACCCATAGCAGTGGGAGGATTCGAGGTTGATCACGAAATCAAAAGAATCATTTTCAAAAGGGAGGGACTCCGCCTGCGCGCATGAATAGGAGAGCCCGGGAATCGAATGATGGCGGTTGCAAAATCCGATGGCGTTTTCTGCTTGATCGATCCCTCTGATGGACCGCGGGAAGTGACGCTTCATGAGGAAAGATGATCCTCCTCCGCAGCCGCAACCCACCTCCAGCACATCCTGTCCTCTCAGATCCACGGCGCTGGCGATATGATCATAGAGCTGAAGGCAATACCGATGCTTTTCCTCGGATTCGTGCAGAAGAAGCTTTTTCCCGTTCGAGTCAGCGTCGGCATACCCGAAATTCCAGAAGTGCAAATCCTCATGTTCTTCCGCCCTTCTGGCCAGGTATTCGTACAAACCTCTGTGGAGTCTGTTTTTGGCCGCGAGAGGCAGGAAACCCGATACCCGGCGGATCACCGATCCCAAGAACCCGGCTCGTCCACTTTGCTTCATTCGCCCGTTGCCCTAATCATTGTCCTTTTCTACGGCGCGCGGAATTATAGAATAAATCCGGGTCCTAGGGCAAGAGGTCACGGCCAGCGTTGGCCAACGCCCTTGAGCAAGCGGCCGCGTTTCCTGTATAAATAAGGGCGGCCTCATGAAACGACCGACGATCTCCCGGCGCGAATTCATCAGGCGGGCCGCCGTCTCGTCCGTTGCCCTGACCATCATCCCGCGCCGCGTCCTTGGCGGCCGGGGATATGTCCCGCCGAGCGACGAACTGACCAAGGCCGTCATCGGCGTCGGCGGAATGGGCCGGGCTCATCTCAGGTATCCGGATTCGCGCCTCCTTGCCGTCTGCGACGTCGATGCGGGCCACCTCCGGGCCGCTCTTGACATCTGCGGACCTGAAGTCAAGGGATATGCCGATTTCCGGGAGATTATGGAGAGGCCGGATATCGACATCGTCCACATCGTTACCCCTCCCCACTGGCACGCTCTGATCTCCGTCGCAGCCGCAGAGGCCGGCAAGGACATCTGGTGCGAAAAGCCGATGACCCGGACGATCGGGGAAGGCATCAAGGTTGTCGAAGCTGTGCAAAGGACGGGTCGCATCTTCCGGATCAACACCTGGTTCCGCTTTCGCGACGTCTTTTACGAACTGGGCACTCCGGTCAAGCCCGTCAAGAAAGCGGTGAGCCACGGCCTTCTCGGCTGGCCCCTGAAGGTCACGGTCAGTAGTGTCACGGGCTTCGACTGGAAATTCTACTGGTGCGGCAAGACCTATCTCAAGCCGCAGCCCGTGCCGCCCGAGCTCGATTACGACTTCTGGCTCGGTCCGGCGCCCTTCAAACCCTACCATCCCCACCGCGTCCACGAGAGCTTCCGCGGCTACTGGGATTACGACGGCGGAGGCCTGGGGGACATGGGCATGCACTACCTCGACCCCGTACAATACATCCTGGACAAAGACGACACCGGCCCGGTCGAAATCGAGGCCGACGCACCCCAGCAGCATCCGGATGCCTGTCTCTCCTGGCGGAGGATCAGGCTCCGCTACACCGACGGCTGTGAGATCATCATGGACGGGGAAAACCGGGACGCCGATGTGGCCTTCATCGAAGGCCCGGAAGGAAAGATTTATAGGAATCTCGAATCCGACGTTCCCTATCTCCGGGAAAAAGTGGCTCAGCTTCCGAACCCGGCGCCGGAGCCTGAAGATTTTTCCGAAGCGGTCCGGCGGCGCCGCAAGTTCGCCCTCAACGAGGCCAATGGACATCGGTCCTGCACATTGGTCAATCTGGCCAAGATCGCGGTCCGCCTGGGACGGGGGCTGCGTTTTGACCCCGTCATCCAGCGTTTTATTGATGATGAGGAAGCCAACCGGCTCATCGACGAGCCGATGCGCGCTCCCTGGCATCTTCCTGTCATTAAGTCTCTCCAGGGCCACAGCCCAACTGGAAGTACGGGGCGGAAAAATTGAACAAGAAACCGTTTTTTCTCCCGTTGCTGATCATATTTTTCCTCTGCCTCCTGCCGTCTTCACCCCAGGCCTCGACGATCCCGGCCGAAGTATCAAAGATCCTGATCCAATTTCCCGCGCCTGGTCCCACTGAGAAAATCTCCCTGGCCGCCGGGATATTCAAACTGGGAGAAGCCGGGATCGAGGAGATCTGCCGGCGGTTGTCTCCGGCCGGAAAAGCCGATGACAGCCTGGCCCGCTTCGCTCTGGAAGCGGCAGGGACATACGCCATGAGGCCCGGCGGGGAAAAAGAAAGAAGCGTTTTTGCCCGCGCCGTCATCAGGGCCCTGAAAAGCGAGGGTAACCCGGGTGTCCAGGCGTTCCTTATCGGCCGACTGCAACAAGCCGGGGGACGGGAATCGGTCGACCCTTTGAGCCGCTTTCTCAACGATTCGATTCTGTTTGAGCCGGCCGCGCAAGCCCTTCTGTCCATCCGGTCCCCGGGCGCGGAAGACGCTTTTATCAAAGCGCTCGGCCGCTCCAAAGGCCCGAATACGGTCACTCTTATCCAGGCTCTCGGCGAGCTGCGGAGCCGAAAAACGGTCAGCCGGATCATCACCTTTGCCTCCAGCGATCAGCCCGACATCCGGGATGCCGGCCTCTTCGCCCTGGCCAATATCGGCGACCCGAGGACGGAGTTCGCGCTGAGCCGGATCGACATCGCCTCTTCGCCGCTGGAAAAGGCCGGAGCCGCGGCGCGCTATCTTCTTTTCGCCAAAAGGCTGGCCGAGGACGGGCGGAAGGAAGCGGGCCTCCGGATCGCGCGCAACCTTTTGGAAAAAAACAGGGGCGCGGGTGAATCCCAGGTTCGGAGCGCAGCTTTAACTCTCGCGGCGCAAATTCTCGGAGCGGACTCCCTCCCCGAGCTCGTTCAGGCGATGGAATCGCCCGACCCGGCCTTCCGCGGTTGCGCCCTCGAAATCGCTTGCCAAATCCCAGGAGATGAAGCGACGAGGCGATTTGTCGCCAAGGCAGCCGAAGTTCCTTCCGGCACCCGCGCCCAGATCGTCGAGATGCTGGGCCGGAGAGAGGACCAAGCAGCCCGCGCTTTTGTCGAGAGGATGCTCAGAGACGAGAACGAGGCCGTCCGGATAGCGGCCATAGAGGCAAGCGCTCGCCTCGGGGGGAGCGAGGCCTCGGGTGCCTTGTCCTCTCTCTGGCCGGCGGCCGGCGAGGAAGAAGCCGAAGCGCTGAAGAAAGCTTTCCTGAGTCTCCCAGCGGAAAAGGCGCTCCCCGGGGTCGTCAGCGCATTCGACACATCTTCGCCTGCGGCAAAAACGGCCATCCTTGAAATCTTCGGAGAGCGCCGGGCCAAAGAACAGGCGGGGATCGTCCTGGCTGCCGCAGAGAACAAAGACGAGGCCATCAGGAAGAAAGCGTCGGCTGCGCTCGAAGCCGTGGTCCGCGGGCGGGACCTTCCCCAGATGATCCGCCTTCTCCAGACAGCCGCGGAGCCGGCCGAGATCGTCTCCCTGCAGAGCGCGCTCATCGCTTCTGCCCGGGAGCTTCCTGACCCTGAAAAAAGGGCCGACCTTATTGTCGAAAGCATGCTCAAGTCGAAGGGCCAACAGCGCATCACCCTGCTGCGTCCTCTCGCCAGGATCGGCGGCCAAAAGGCGCTCGAGGCCGTAATCGCTGAAACGAAGAGTCGAGATCCGCAGGTTCAGGCCGCGGCGGTTTATACGTTGGTCCATTGGCCGGAATTCCAGGCAGCCGGGACGCTCTTGGAAATGGCCAAAAGCGCGAGCTCCTCGCCCGGTCGCAAATTCGTTTATCTGGCGCTTCGGGGCTATATGAGGCTCGTGACTGAATCCGCCGAGCCGGCGGGAAAAAAGCTCACCTTGATCAGTGAAGCCTTAACCATCGCCAGGGAGCCGACGGAGAGAACCGCCGTCCTGGAGGGGCTGGGAGAGATGCGGTCATTGGGAGCGCTCCAGGAGATCGAGCGTTTCTTCGACGAGAAGGCCTTTCAAGAGAAGTCCGCCCGGGCGGCCATGAGGTGTGCTCTGCCCGCTCCGGGATACGAGGGACTTTCAGGATTCGAGGCCGCCCGCATCTTGAAAAGGGCCTCCCTGTTCATCAGGAGCGAATACGATCGGGAGCAGGTTGAAAAGTACGCCCATTCTCTCCTCCTGCAGGAAGGATTTGTTCCTCTCTTCAACGGAAAAGACCTCAGCGGCTGGAAGGGATTGGTCAAAGACCCGCCGGCCAGAGCGAAGATGACGCCGCAAGAGCTGGGAAAAGAGCAGAAAGCAGCCGACGAGGACATGCAGCGGCACTGGCGGGTCATCGATGGGACTCTCGTCTTCGACGGAGGGGGTCACAGTCTGTGCACGGCCAAGGACTATGCCGATTTCGAACTCTTCGTCGACTGGAAGATCGAGCCGGGCGGCGACAGCGGCATTTACTTGCGCGGCTCCCCTCAGGTCCAGATTTGGGACCCGGCCCAGTGGCCCGAAGGATCGGGCGGACTCTATAACAATAAGCAGGGGCCTTCTAAACCGCTTCGCCCGGCCGACAACCCGGTCGGTGAATGGAACACCTTCTTCATTCGGATGGCGGGAGAGCGGGTGACCGTTTACCTTAACGGCGTCCTCGTGGTTGACGATGTCGTCATGGAAAATTATTGGGAACGCGACCAGCCCATCTATCCGGCGGGCCAGATCGAACTCCAGGCCCACAGCACGCCGCTCCCTTTTAAAAATATCTTTATCCGCAAAATCAACTAGCCGGCATCTCCCCGGGCTTGCTTTCCGGCGCGCTTCCCGCTAAGATTTTGCCGATACCGAACACCCTGAATCCTCTCAAAAGGAAGGTGCAAGAATGGCCACTGAAGGAACACCGGCAACTCCCGCCGCCCCGAAAAGGAGACTGGGGCTCGGGCTGGGCTGCCTGGCCGTTATTATCATCGCTATTCTTCTCCTTGGGACCTGGGGCATCGGGCAATACAACTCTCTTGTCAAGCTCGACCAAAGTGTCCGGTCGCAGTGGGCCCAGGTGGAGAACGTCTATCAGCGCCGGGCGGACCTCGTGCCCAACCTGGTCGAGACCGTTAAGGGCGCGGCCGATTTCGAGCGGGAGACGTTCACGACCGTAGCCGAAGCCCGGGCCCGGGTCGGGCAGATCACGGCGGATGAGAATCTGGTCAACAATCCCGAGGCTTTCGCCCGTTTCCAGGAAGCGCAGGACCAGCTCGGATCGGCCATCTCCCGCCTGCTGGTGACGGTCGAGAAATACCCGGAACTCACGGCCACCCAGAACTTCCGTGACCTCCAGGTCCAACTCGAAGGCACGGAGAACCGGATCACGGTCGAGCGCCAGCGCTTCAACGAATCGGCCCAGGCGTTCAACACGAAGAGGATGAGTTTTCCGACGGTCCTTATCGCCGGTCTCTTTGGCTCCCGGTTCGCTGAGAAAACCTATTTCAAGGCCCAGGCAGGCGCCGAGACCGCTCCCAAGGTCAAGTTCTGACCGTGCGACGGCATCGGGCGGCGCTCCTTGCTTTCGCCGCGCTGCTTTGCTGTGTTTATCCGGGTAACAGCGCGGGACAACTCCAGACCCCTAATTCACCCACCCGCTGGGTGACGGACACCGCGGGTTTCCTCAGTCCGGAAACAGTCCGGACACTGGACCGGAAGCTCGAAGCGTATGAAAAGGAGACGGGCCATCAGGTCATCGTCTATATCGGCCGCACGGCCGGCGGATACCCCATCGAGGAGTTCGCCGATAAGGCCTTTCAGGCCTGGGCCGTCGGCCGCAAGGGGCTGGATGACGGCGTGGCGCTCTTCATCATGGCCGAGGACCGGCAGGTCCGGCTCGAAGTCGGCTACGGCCTGGAAGGCGTCATCCCGGACATTATCGCCGGCCGCATCATCAACGACGTCCTCATCCCCAAGCTCGGGACTCGGGATGCCAACGGCGCGGTGAGCGACGCGGTCGCGGCCATCGTCAAGGCGATCTCCGGAGAGGCGGCCTCCCCTGGGCAAGAGCCGGAGGAACCGACAAGCCGAAGGACGGGGAAAAGCATCGGTCAGGCTATCCTTATCACCCTCGGGATCATCATCCTGTTGATCCTCTTCATCACCAACCCTTCCCTGGCCGTTTGGCTGCTCATCAATATCATGAGCGGCGGCGGGAGCCGGTCGGGAGGAGGTGGCGGATTCGAGGGTGGCGGTTTCCGAGGTGGCGGGGGCCGGTCCGGAGGCGGTGGCGCCTCCGGCCGATGGTAGGGAGAGTTTATCATGGCCATCATGTCTCGCCATAAGCTTTTCAAGTTTATTGATAAAGATCAGATAAGAAAATCCATAATTGCAGCTGAAAAGCGAACCTCCGGAGAGATCTGTGTATCCGTGGCCCACTTCTTTTGGGGCCGCGTCCGGCCCAAAGCCGAACGCGCCTTCCGGCGCCTGGGGATGGCCAATACCAGGGAGCGGAACGGGATCCTTTTCTTCATCGTCCCGGCCCGGAAACGTTTTGTCGTCCTCGGGGACGAAGGCATCCACGCTAAAGTCGGGCAGGAGTTCTGGGACGGAATCGCCGCCAGCATGGCGGGACATTTCCGGAAAGGCGAATTCCAGGAGGGTCTCCTGGCAGGCATCCAGACGGCGGCCGACGGTCTGGCCGCCCATTTCCCTTATGAGCCCGCTACCGATGTGAACGAACTTCCCGACGATATCGATTTCGGCAAGA
Source organism: Candidatus Aminicenantales bacterium (assembly GCA_049682755.1). GTDB lineage: Bacteria > Acidobacteriota > Aminicenantia > Aminicenantales > UBA8522 > UBA8522. The sequence continues at coordinate 14,888 of JBAUIH010000240.1, forward strand.
GCCCGTAATCATCTTCTCTCACTTTACGTATTGAGCCCGGGACATTTCGCAATCCCCCAAACATCTGAAAAACTGATATGTCTGTCCGTTTATCTTTGACTTCACTCTCGTAAGCCGACTGGATAAGCAGGCGCCGTTATTCCTTGACATGCTTTCCCTTCCCGGGGTATCTTTTCGGCTAGAGAGGGAAGGCGGAATGCACCTGGCCAAAAAGTCTGACCACTCGCCCTCGGCGGAGAGCGCCGCTCCGCCCGGCGAGAACGACCCCCGGCTGGCAGGCTTCCTTTACAGGCTCAGAAAACGAAAGATCGCCCAGACGACGGCGGCGTTCATCGCCGGGGGCTGGTTGATCCTGGAATTTGTACACTGGATTTTGATCGATCATTACCACATCCACGAAAAATGGCTGGACGTCGCCTTCATCAGTATCCTGGGCGCTTTCTTGTGCACCGTTGTCTGGCGCTGGTTTCAGAGCGCCGAAAAACACCCGGGAAACGTCCGGGTCGAAGTCCTTCTCGTTCCCTGGGTTGCCCTGCTGACAATGGCCGTCAACATGATCCTGATCCTGGAAATCGCCGGCATCCAGGCGATAGCCTGGCCGATAGGTTTGGCTGCGCTCGGCCTCGGCATCGCCTGGACGGTCTTCAAGTCGCTCCAGTGGGCGGCCCGCTCTCCGGAGGCGCGGAAAGAGGACGTCAAGGAGTTCATCCCCTCTGCGGTCAAATCTGAAAAATCAATCGTCGTCCTCCCGTTCAAAAACATCAGCCCTGAGGAGGATCAGGAATACTTCAGCGACGGGATCACCGATGAAATCATCGCCGATCTCTCCCGGGTTCGCGCCCTCCGCGTCATCTCACGGAGCTCGGCGATGACCTACAAAGGTTCAACGAAAACCGTTCCGGAAATCGCCAGGGAGCTCAACGTCCGGTATGTTCTCGAGGGAAGCGTCAGAAAGTCCGGAGAAAACCTCAGGATCACGGCCCAGCTCATCGAGGCCGGCAGAGAGACGCATCTGTGGTCGGAGAAATTCGTCGGAAACCTGGTCGATATCTTCGATATTCAAGAGAAAGTTTCGCGGGCGATCGTCATTGCCCTCAAGCAGGAGCTTGCGCCGGACGAGGAGAAGACCATATCCGACCGGCCTATTCAGAATCTCCGGGCCTATGAGTGTTACCTCAAGGCCAGAAGAGATATGGTCCAATGCTCCAAGGAATCCATGGACCGTGCGCTCCAGTCCCTGACCTATGCCTCGAAGATCTACGGCGAGAGTCCTCTCCTCTACGCCGCCATGGGCCTGGTCCACCTTCAACTCTACAACGCCGGGTTCCGGACGAACGAAGAGACCCTGAAAAGGTCCGAACAATTTCTCGACAAGATCATTTCCCTGGAGCCGGAATCTTCCCACCGGTACCATCTCATGGGAATGATCGAGAGATCCCGAGGGGATCCGCGAAAGGCGGTCCGGTCCCTAAAAAAAGCCGCGGACCTCGACCCGAATGATCCCGATATCCTGGGCTGCCTCGGCTATCTCCTGTCTTTGCACATGGGGAGACCCGAGTTGGGGAAACAGCACATCAAGCGGCTCATCGAGATCGATCCCTTGACGGCCTGGAACTATTACGTGGCCTCGGTTTACTACTTGGCCAGAGGCAAGATGGACCGGGCCCTCTCAATGATCCGGAGGGCGGTCCAGATGGACCTTGAAGATAGAAAATTCAGGTTCTGGGAGTCGTGGTATCTGGCCGCGGAAGGCCGGACTCAGGAAGCCATCGCCGTCATCAACCGGAGCGTCGTCGAGAGCCCCCCCGATCGCGTGGCTCTGCTCAGCGTGTTGTGGCAGTGCGCCCTCAAAGGCGAAAAGGACAGGGCGCTGAAAGCGCTTGCCAAGCCGAAACGGGAAACCCTGTGGAACGATTCCGAAGCCCCTTGGCTCATCGCCGGTTGCTTCGCCCAACTCGGTGATAAGACCGAGGCCATGTTATGGCTCGAACATGCGGCTGCCCGGGGATGGATAAACCATCCCCTGTTTTCCAGGATCGATCCTTTCCTGGCGAGAATTCGGGGTGAAGAGCGTTTCCGGAAGCTGATGGAATGCGTCCGGCCCGAATGGGAGAATTTCACGCTCTAAAGCGCTCATCTATCTCGCCCGAAGTTGACAAGGCCTTTCCTATTTATTATCAAGGAGTCGACCCCACGAAATTCGACGAAGCGATCGTGTGAGGAGGGAATATGGCCAAAGCGCATAAGATCACTCTTCTCGGAGCCGGGCTCATCGGCACTTTCTACACGATGACTATCCAGGGACAGCGCAGCCGCGACCGCATCGGCACCATCTGCGCCCAAACCGAGGCCGAAGCCAAAGCCTTCGCCCGGAAGTGGGGAATTCCCAAGTGGACGGCAAGCATGGCCGAGGCCGTGAACGACCCGGACAGCGACATCGTCATCATCGGCGTGCCCAACTATCTCCACAAGAAAGCGGTCATGTTGGCGGCCAAAGCCGGGAAGGCGGTCCTCTGCACCAAGCCGCTGGCGCGCAACGCCCGTGAAGCCCTGGAAATCATGGAGATCGTTGATAAAGCCGGAGTTTTCGCCGGCTATCTTGAAGACCTGGTCTATACACCCAAGACGCTGAAGTCGATCGCCTCGGTAAAACGCGGTGCGCTCGGCAAAATCCTCTGGGTCCGGTCGCGGGAAACCCATTCCGGCCCGCACAGCGCCTGGTTCTGGGACAAGAAACTGGCCGGCGGGGGGGCCATCGTCGACCTGGCCTGCCACTGCATCGAGATCATCCGCAGCTTCGTCGGCAAAGGAGTCCGTCCGGTCGAAGTGATGTGCCTGGCCGATACCATGGTCCATCCGATCGCCGCCGAGGACTCGGCCATCGCCCTCATCCGCTTCGAAAACCGGTCCATCGGGCAGTTCGAGGTGAGCTGGGCCTTCCGCGGCGGCATGGACCTGCGCGACGAGGTGGCCGGGACCGAGGGCACCATCTGGCTCAACCATTTCCTGAGGACGGGCTACGAGATGTTCACGGCCACCGGGGGCAAGGGCTATGTCGCCGAAAAGGCCGAGAGCGAGACGGGCTGGCTTTTCCCGGTGGGGGACGAAGTCCACGAACTGGGCTACACCAACATGTTCAGCGACATGTTCGACGCCCTCGACGCCGGACGGGTGCCGGTTGAGACCTTCCTCGACGGCTACATCGTCAACGCCGTCATGGACGCCTGCTACCGGTCGGCCAGGACGCGGCGCTGGGAACCTGTCAAATTCGAGCGCTGGTATGAAGGCGCGAAAAGGCCGAAAACGGGGCCAACAAAGAAGAAGCCCAGGGCGGGATACTCGCTGATCAAGGAAGAGCGGATGCCCGACGGGACGATCAAACGGCTCCTCCAGGACTGGAAGACCGGCCACGTCATCCAGAGGATCAAGCGCGCGTGAGCTAGTGCTCCCATGCTATGGGTACTATGAATGTATAAGGGCTATCAAGAATAAAGACAATTCGGACGGTCTCCTCACCTGGCTGGGGAGGTGGGGGCCGGATCGCTTCAATCCCAAGGCCGTGAAATTCGAAAATCCCAGATCAAGGCTCAAGACTGGAATAGGAGAATAACTCCCCTTTCTGCCCAGGAATGGCAGCGGGAGCTTGCATCTGTACTCTAATTTGAGTACAATTGTACTCAATATGGAGTACAATATGATCGAAGCTCTTTATATCGGAAGATCACAAGTCCGCCGGGAGTTGCTGGGGCTCTTTTTTTCCAATGCGGACAGGGAATTCTATCTCCGGGAGCTTGAACGCCTCCTTGGATATTCGGCGGGAAATATTCGGCGGGAACTCTTAAGGCTTCAAGAAGATCAACTATTCAAAACCCAGCGGATGGGAAATCTGCTCTATTATTTACTCAATAAAGATCACCCCCTCTTTGCGGAACTGAAGAGTATCGTCTTCAAAACCATCGGCGTTGAAGCCAGTCTCAGAACTATGCTGTCTTCACTGAAGAACATTAAAGCGGCCTTTATTTATGGCTCTTTCGCCTCAAAGAGTGAGAAAGAAACAAGCGATATCGACGTCATGATTATTGGGAAACCGGATATGTCGGTTCTGAACGAGAAAGTCCGAGACCTCGAGCATAAGTTAAAACGAGAGATAAACGTATCTGTATATGCTCAAGATGAATATCAAGCCAAGAAGGAATCCAAGAGTGGGTTTGTAATGGAAATCTTGAGAAAACCGATCATCATGCTGATCGGGAACGCGGATGATTTATAGAGAAAGCGCCCAAGATCTCCTCAAAGAAGGGCTCATCAAGAAATGCCGTATTGATGAAAAAGCTGTATTAAACCTCATCAGAAGGGCCCGCAAGGATATTGAAACGGCCGCAAGGAATTTGTCTAAGGACGAAGACTGCGCCTATTCCTACGCCTATAATTCCATGCTTCGCTCAGGCCTTGCCCTGATGATGGCAGAGGGTTTCAGGCCCGATATCAAAGACAAGCATTTGACGGTCGTGAAGTTCACTGCGTCTATCCTGGGGACAGAATTCAAAAGAGTGATCAATGATTATGATTTTATGCGCAGAAAAAGGCACCGGCTTGTCTATGAGCCGGATATTCCTTGCTCAAGTGAGGAAGCGAGGCGAGCGATCCAAACCGCCATAGAATTTGTTGACGCCGTCTGTGCTCTGCTAACAAAGAAAAATCCTCAACTTGAGCTCCAGTTCAAATAGGCCTGAAAGAGGGCCAAAATTGACATCGAGCCGCAGCGGGCGGTATAGTTTTCCCATGAAGAAAATAAACCCGCTTTTATCGGTTCTTTGCCTCATATTCTTTATCTTCCTAACCCTCATTGCGCAAGAGCCGCCTCCGGAAAGCCGGGCAAAACTCCGAATTCTCGACCTCAAGGGTACACCATACCAACGGGGGCTGATGCACGGTGAGAGCCTCAAGGCTGAAATCCGGGAGCTCGTCAAGCGCTGGAAAACGGACCTCGAAAAGACCTTTTCTGTTCCAGCGGCGACTTATATCGGAAAGCTGCTAGAGGCCTCGGACTTCCAGCCGGCCAGCGAACGTTGGACTCCGGGTCTCCTGGATGAAGTCCGCGGCATCGCCGAGGGCGCCGGGATCGACTTCGAAACCATGTCTGCGTTCCAACTCGTCGATGAGTCCTGGGTCATGAGCGATGACCTGGGCCTGGCCAAGTGCACGACGATCGCCGCCCGAGGGAGAGGCCAATCACCGGCGTTCGTCTCCCAGACCCTGGACATCCCGACCTTCTATCATGGGTTCCAGACTGTGCTGCGTATCGAAAAAAGCGCCGGGGAACCCGCTGCCCTCGTCTTTACGATTCCGGGTTTGGTCGCCGCTAACGGCCTGAACGACCGTTCGGTCGCCGTCTGCGTCAACGCCGTCACCCAACTGGCTTACTCCGCCAAGGGACTCCCGGTCGCCTTCGTCATCAGGGGGATCCTCCGGCAGAAATCCTATGAAGATGCCGTCCGGTTCCTCGAGAAGATCCAGCCTGCGGCGCCGCAGAATTACGTTATCGGAGGTCCCGGGAAAGCGGCAAGTTTCGAGCGCTCGGCCAACCGTATGATCGAATTCGCCCCTTTTGAAGGCGCCGAATTCACCCACCACACCAACTATCCGCTGGTCAACGACGACTTCAACCCGAGATTCACCGCGGCGCTCAAGGAAAAGGGCCTGAGCCTGGATGAATATAAGGCGCGCTGTCCGCGGTTCAAGTTCCTCAGCCAGACCTTCAAGGACAATGCGGCCAGAATCGACCTGGAGTTTCTCAAACGGGTCTACTCAGACCGGGATTCCAAGATCAACAATCCTGGAACATACGGATGCACCATCATGGAGCTCGGCGATCGCCCGGAGCTTCACATCGCGCCGGGACGTCCCGATGAAGCGCCATTCGAGGTGATCGGCTTCGAAGGCGGGAAGGCGCGCGAGGTGAAGTCCCCGCCCGGAATGGACTAGAGCATCATAGCGGACTAGGAAGAATTTGACCCGGTTTTCGATCCCGGCAAACCAGCGGCAACCGGGCGATCACAAGATATATTTATTCAAGCTCAGGCCGGCCGGGATCTTGACGGTTTCCTTGTAGATATTCCAATAATATTCGCGGGCCTCACCCAGTTTTTGAAAGAGCGGGTGCTTGACGTCGGGAGAATGGGTCGCGGCGACGGCGCCCTGGCCGTCCACCAGGATGAGCCGGGCGCAGCGGTTGAGGATGCCGGCGGTCCCGACGCTGCAGGCGACGACAAGCCCTTTTGTGCGGGCTTTCTCGAGCAGTTCCCCGTAGGTCAGATCTCTCTCCTCGACGGGCACATCCATCTCCCTCAGGATGGCCGCGATCCCCTGGATGGTGACAGAGGGAAGGATCAGCGGGTTCTCGGGGATCTTGATGACGGTGCCGTCGCTCAGCCCAAATAGACAGCACGACGAGTCCCATTCGGTGATCAGCCGGTCCTCGATCCTGGCCTGCGGCTGGTCGTCCAGAAAGAGGGCCGAGGCAGCCTCCGGGCAGAGCTTTCGGGCCTCGTCCACGGCCTTGACGCTCATCAGATAATTGACGCCGAGCTTGAGGCAGCCGGTCCTGTTGATCCCCACCGCCCGGACCATGTGGGGAACGACAACCCCGCAAAAGGGCTCGCCGAGATAGCGGTCGTAGCGGCAGGCCATGGCCCGGATAGCGGGCTGAGCCGGGAAGGTCACGCCGATCGACTGGTCCTCGTCGAAAGTGAACGGCCGGAGATAGCCCTGAGCCCCGAGTGCGGCCATCTCCTCGAGGAAACCGCGCATGGAGGGGTCTTTGAAATAGAGATGGATAAAGACGTTCTCCAACTCTTCGATTGAAGGCACGAGTCCCTGCTGCTCGCCGCTCAGGTTGAAGGCGATCCCCTGCCTGAAACGGTCGAGGTTCCGGTGCCAGTTAAGAAAGATGACTTCGATCTCACCTCCCGGGTTTTTCTTGCAGAAGAAGCGGATGCCCTCGAAGGCCAGGAACAGCCCGTAATGAATGGACCGGGAGACGCCGAATACCTTGGCTTCAGCTTCGACGATCTCGAACTGCTTCTCCACCAGGCCGTAGCGCATCTGCCGGGGAGCCCACTTCACGCCTTCGAATTTGGCCATATGATGACTCCTTATGATGGCATTTTGGGCAATCGATGAATCTTTCCCCTTGTATCACAGCCCGGGAAGAAGCTCAATAACCGGTTCCGTTCTTTAAAAGGCGGCCTGGAACTGGACGGACATCACCTGGTTGGTGGTCCCCTCGCCTTCTTTGCGGTGGAGGTTGTAGTTGACCACGAGCTTTGTCTTTTCCCAGAGGAACCAGTTGACTCCGAGGGTCAGGAGGTCGGTCCGGTCGGAAGCGGCGTCCCTGTCTTTATCGTAGGTGTCCCATTTGATGATGGCCTGGATCTTCCTGGGAAGAAAAAAATAACCTCCCTGGAGATACCAGCCGGATTTTGTCGTCAGGTCATCTTTGCCCGAAATGAATTCGCCTTTGACGGAAAACGGCCCCGGCATCCAGGAAGCTTCGAGACCGAACCGGTCTCTGGTCAGATCAAGCCCGTTCTGAACGGGGTTATGGCGGCCTTTGTAGATTGAGCCCCCGACGGCCAGTGATGCCAGGGGATGGAGGATCAGCCTGGCTCCCACGTCTTTCGCCTTGTTCGTATCCAGCTTGTTGATTCCGGCGCCGTTGAAGACGCCCAGGGAGTACTCGGCGATGGTATACCGGCCCATGAACATCGCCCCGATGTCGCGGCCCTGGGAACCGATGTCACGGCTGGGGGCCAGCGAAATGACTACTTGGGAGCGCAGGATTGTATCCATCTCCGCATCGGAAGTGTTGTTCTCCAGGCTCATGGGGACATAATACTGACCGATGCGCAAGCCATACGCGGGATTGAAGAGAAAGTCGACATTGGCGTCAATGAGAGCCGGACTCTTGACGCCGTCGACCTGGATCCGGAAGCGGACTTTCTTGAGCAACTCAGCGCTCAGCGTGAGCCGCGCCCGCGGGATCGAAAAAGAATCAAGGCCTTTGTCCCAATACACACACAAGAACTGAGTGTACCCGCTCAGCCGGAAGCTCAAGTTCGAAGTCACCGGCGCGAGTTCTTTTTTTTCCTGCCCGGCGACAAGGCCGGACAACAACAGCACAGTCAGGCCGAGAATCGTGATCCCTTGAAAATATCTTTTCAACTGCAACCTCCCGACTGGATTCGACATGGCCTCTCCTTTCATCATGCCGGGAAATTCCATGGCGCCCGACTCACCTCTTCTTCCCCGGCAAATCATCCCTGACTCCTATAGTCGATATTATCTACTGAACCAGTCGACTTAGTAAACTTAGAATATATTTTGGGTTCATGTCAAGCAGTTTTTCCTAAAAGAAAGGAATCCCTTTTCCCAGGGGAGGAGGCGAAGCAGCCGAATAATAACTTACCAGAAAATGATATAGAGGACGATCGTCGCCACAACGACCAGTCCGCAGAGCCATTTCAGGAACGGCGGCGTCCGCATGTCGAAACCGGCCTTGACCGGCAGGATCTTCGGCTGCTTGAGCGGCCGCAAGGCTGTGATGACGGCCATAACGATGACCAGGAAGACGAAGTTGATGGCGATCCGGTTGAGGAAAGCGATGTCGGGGAAAAACAGCATCAGGGCTCCGTAAACCGGCACCGTCAGGATCAAAGAGGCGAGTCCGGCGAGCGGCGGCGTCCGCTTGATAAACAGGCCGAAGACAAAGGCCGCCAGGATGCCGGGGGAGATGAACCCCTGGAACTCCTGGATGTAGTTGAAGATCCCCTTGAACTTGGGATTGCCCAGTTGGGGAGCGATCAAACAGACGGCCAGGACGAAGATCAGGGTCGCCCAGCGCCCGATCTTGAGCAAAGACTCGCCGCTGGCGTCCTTTTTGAGATGGCGTTTGTAGAGGTCCATGGTCAGGATGGTCGAGACCGAGTTCAGGAGCGAGCTCAGCGTGCTGATGACCGCGCCGGCGATGGCTGCCAGAATGAACCCGCGCAGGCCCGGCCCGACCAGGTTGCGGATGAGCAGCGGGTAGGCCTGGTCGGTCGTGGCGCCGGGAGCCGTGAGCTGGGCTTTATAGAGCTGGTAGGAGATGATGCCGGGCATGATGATGATGAACGGGATGGTCAGCTTCAGGAAGGCGGCGAAAATGATGCCCAGCTGGCCCTGCTTCAAGCTCTTGGCGGCCAGGGTCCTCTGGGTGATGAATTGGTTGAGGCCCCAGTAATAGAAGTTCGGGATCCAGAGGCCGACGACGAGGGTTGTCCAGGGGATGACGGGGTGGTCGGCCGGCATGACCATGTGGAGCTTGTCGGCGTTGGCCGAGAGGAACGCGCCGATCCCGCCGACAGCCCTGAGTCCCAGGACGAGGGTGACGACACCGCCGATGATGAGGCTCGATCCCTGGAAAAGGTCGGCCCAGGCCACGGCCTTGAGTCCGCCCCAGGTCGTATAGACGGCGGCGATAATGCCGATCAACCAGACGGACCTGGCCAGATCGATGTCGAAGATGGTATGAAGGGCCAGCGCTCCCGTATAGACGACCGCCGAGATGCTGACCGCGATATAGATGATGACGAGGTAGAAAGCCATGATACCCCGGGCCGCGGAATTATACCGGTACTCGAGATATTCAGGGATGGTGTAGATCCCGCTGCGCAGGAACTTGGGCAGGAAGAACAGGGCGACGATGACCAGGGTTATGGCGGCCATCCACTCGTAACTGGCCACGGCGAAGCCGGCGATCCCCGCGCCCTGTCCGGACATCCCGACGAAGTGCTCGGTCGAGATGTTGGCGGCGATGAGCGAAAGGCCGATGAGCGGCCAGACCAGGCCCCGGC
>JBAUIH010000241.1:0-10381 GCA_049682755.1 Candidatus Aminicenantales bacterium
GTTATCTGACTGGGAAGAATATGCGAAGTAGATTGCGCCGGTCAGGACCGTAAAGCCTTGAAAAGCCGTAAGTTCACCCACAGCGACGCCTTGGCACTCAGCATATTCATCCACTCCGCATATCCCCGGGTGCGACAGGAAAACATCAGGAGGCGTTCCGCATGGCAGTCGGGACAGCGGATGCGGGCGAACCCGCAGCGCGGATTGCCGCAGTCCAGATAGCGCTCCACAACTTCCTTGATAACCGGCCGGAAGAAGCCGTACGCCTTCTCGAAGTGGCTTTCATACTCGACCAGGAACCGGTCAAAGTGATGAAAAAGCACCCGGTAGAGGACAGTCCGCTCGGGATGTCGGGGGCGATAGACCCCTGCCACAGCAGGAGTTTTTCATCAAGAAACAGATCGCGGACGGGTTGGACGCCGCTCACTCCAAGGGGATCGTTCACCGGGACATCAAGCCGGGTAATATCTTCGTGACCGATCGCGGTCTGGCGAAAATCCTCGACTTCGGGCTGGCGAAGCTGGTCGCCGGACAGCCGCACCTTCGCTTATCAATCGAATCAGGCCGGAAACTGGGATATCTGGGTCACCCAGTTGGGAAGCGCGCAGCCGGTCAACCGGACGGCCGATAGCCCCGCCAATGATCTCTATCCAAGTTGGTCACCGGATGGCCGATGGATCTGCTTTTTTTCCGAAAGGGAGGGAGGAGGCTACCATATCATGCCCGCGGTCGGCGGGACGGCGCGCAAGGTCGCTCTGTGGCCGGGAGACATTCCGTATCCCGGTCCGGCCGAATGGTCCCCAGACAGCGCCCAGGTGGCCTATGCATTGGGACAGCGAGCAAGCCCGTGGATCGAGATCCTGACACCCGCTGATCGTGTCTCCAGGAAGTTGTCTCTCCCGCAGAGACCCATAAATAATGTGATCTTGCATATCAGCTGGTCGCCGGACGGCCGCTGGATCGTCTTCGTTTCTCTTCGTGATGGCGCTCGCCGTCTGTGGCGCGTCCCTGCGTCCGGAGGACCGCCGGAGCCGCTGATCAAGGGAGAGGGGTTTCTTCCCCGTTGGTCCAGCGATGGAAAGAGTATCTTTTTCATTGGGCTTGGAGATCGACAGAATAATGTTTGGGAGCTGTCGGTCGAAAGCCGCGAAGAACGGCCCGTCACCGTGCTGACGGGAAGGCGCGGCTCACTTGGACTTCTCGGTCTGGCGACGGATGGACGGTCCATCTACTTCACCTGGGAGGAATTGCGCAGCGACATCTGGGTCGCCGATATCGTCCAGAATCAGGGGAAGTGATCGGATCCGTTCGTCATTTGGCGGGCGGGCTCGATTATCCTGTTCCTTTAGGCCAAGACAGTCCCTCCTGAAACACGAGAAACAGACCCTCGAATTCCGGCCTGAGATCCTCTTAGAGTGCGCAACGGGCGGAAGCGCGCCTTTCCGTTGACAGTGCGCGATTAGAATGATATACGTTCTTTCTTTCATCCCGTCATGATGATCCTTCGCCGGCTCAACCTTCATAACAAGAATCATCACGGATCCTGGAGAAAACAAGGAGCGACAGCATGATAACAAGGCGCCATTTCCTGAAAATTGGAGGCTTGACGGTTACGGCCTCCGGGTGGGTCACGAGTCTGTTTTCGAGCCCTGCCCAAGATCAGACGGCGACGCTTCAAAACATGGTCGCGGATGTGAAGCCTCTCACGACCAAGGACTACGCCGCCCGCCTCGAAAAAGCCCGTCGCCTCATCGCCGAAAACAAGATGGACGGCCTCTTCATCGAAGGGGGAACGAACCTGGTTTATTTCACCAGGGTCAACTGGTGGCGGAGCGAGAGGACGTTCGGGGCGGTCTTCAGTTTGAAGCGCGATCCGGTCTGGGTTTGCCCGGCTTTTGAGAGGAAAAGAGCGGAGGAGCTTGTCCCCTCCGGCCAGGAGATCCGCACCTGGGAAGAGCACGAAAGCCCCTATGCCTTGATCGGCGGCATCATGAAGGACCTCGGAGCCGGCGGCGGACGGCTGGGGCTCGACCCGTCGATGCGGCACTTCATTTATCACGGGTTGCGCAAGGACGCGGCGAGCCTCGAGCTCGTCGATGGGGCCGTCGTCACCGAAGGCTGCCGCGGCGTCAAAACCGAGAAAGAAATCGCCTACATGGGCCTGGCCAACAGGATCACAAAACTGGCCTACCGCGAAGCTTTCCGGGAGCTCCGCGAAGGGATGAGTCCCCGGGACCTGGCGGCGGCCGTCAGCGCGGCCCACCAGAAGATGGGCGTCAACGGCGGAGGAGGTCCCCAGTTCGGCCCCAACAGCGCCTTCCCGCACGGGTCTCAAGTTGTCCGCAACCTGCAAAAGGGCGATGCGGTCCTCGTCGACGGCGGCTGCGCCGTCGAAGGATACCGCTCGGACATCACCCGGACCATTTTCTTCGGCCGGCCGACCGACAGGCAACGCCGGGTCTGGGAAATTGTCCGGAAGGCCCAGGCGGCGGCCCTCAAGACCGTCAAGCCGGGAGTCCCCTGTGAAGCGGTTGACGCCGCGGCCAGAAAGGTCATCGAGGATGCCGGTTTCGGCCCGGACTACAAGTATTTCACCCACCGCCTCGGCCACGGCATCGGGCTGGAGGGACACGAGTATCCTTACTTTGTCCGGGGGAACACGTTGAAGCTGGAGCCGGGGATGACTCTCAGCAACGAGCCTGGGATTTACATCTACGGCGAGTTCGGCGTGCGCATCGAGGACTGCCTGGTCGTCACTGAGGACGGAGGCCGGACCCTCGGCGGACTGGAGTCCACGGCGCCCGAAAAGCCCTTCGGAGAATAATATGGGAAATGCGGGGACACGATACCGAATTCAGAAATTCGGTTCATGTCCCCGTATATCTGCCCGCATTTCCGGTTCGTATCCCCTTGTTGCCGGCTCCATTTCTGCGTGCCCTGGGGCTGCCGGGGAAGAATGAATAAACACAAGGAGGTCCGATTCATGCGTCATTTATCTTTCAGGGTTTGTGTGTCCATGCTTTTGACTCTTGGATTTGTCTTAGGCCTGTCTGCGGCCGCCCAGGACATCGCGGATGTCAAAGATTACAAGAACATCCTGCCGGAGAAGCAACGGGAAGCGGTGATGAACGAATGGCTGAAGTGGCGGCTCGACAATATCATCCCGGAGCTGATGCGCCGGGAGAAGATCGACCTGTGGCTGGTCATCAACCGTGAGTACAACGAGGATCCCGTTTATCTGAGCCTCGTGCCCCGGCCGACGATGGCCGCCCGCCGCACCTCGATCCTCATCTTTCACGATCGGGGCCCGGAGAAAGGTGTCGAGAGGCTCAGCGGGAGCTATTACGGCATGGAAGGCTGGTATAAAGGGACCTGGACCGACAAGAAGAAAAAGCAGTTCGAGAGCCTGGGCGAGGTCATCCGGGCGCTCAACCCGAAGAGAATCGGCATCAATACGTCCGAGCACTGGGCTTTTGGAGACGGGCTGACCGCCGCCCTCAAGGCCGACCTGGAAAAAGCTCTCGGGCCGGAGCTCTCTTCCCGGCTCGTCTCCGCCGAAAATCTGTGCATCGGTTGGCTGGAGACCCGAAGCCCCCAGGAGTTGAGCGTCTATCGCCACATCTGCGGGATCGCCCATGATGTCATCGGCGAATTTTTCTCCAATCAAGTGATCACCCCCGATGTGACGACGACCGACGACGTCGTCTGGTGGATCCGCCAGCGCTACACCGACCTCGGCCTCGACACCTGGTTCCAACCGTCCCTCTCGATCCAGCGGCACAAGAAAGAGGCGGCCAAATACACCGACAAGAACGTAATCCGCCGGGGCGACGTTCTCCATTGCGACGTCGGTATCGTGTATCTTGGGCTGTGCACGGATATGCAGCTCCAGGCCTATGTCTGCAAGATCGGTGAGACCGACGCTCCCGAAGGGCTGAAAGAGGCCCTGCGCCGGGCCAATCGCCTGGCCGATATCTTCATGGGCGAGTTCAAGCTGGGCCGCTCCGGGAACAACATCGTGGCCTCGACGATGAAAAAGGGCGAAGCCGCAGGACTGCGGCCGCTGATCTACACGCACCCCATCGGCATCCACGGCCACGGCGCGGGATGCGTTGCGGACGCCCGGCCCCTGGAATCGGCTCCGGAAGGCAATGAGGAGAGAGGGGAATACCCCCTGTATTTGAACACGGCCTACGCCATCGAATTCAGCAGCACCAGCTCCGTTCCCGAGTGGGACGGCCAGGACGTGAGGATCGGCTTTGAGGAGAATGCCGTGTTCACCCAGGCCGGCTGCCGCTTCATCGACGGCCGGCAGACCAAGTTTTTCCTGATCAAATAGCCCTAGCTCTTGGACCTCAGGGGAGTGACCGTGAGAAGGTCTGCGACTTTTGCTTTATTTTCGTAGGCCCAGCGGTAATAAGCCCTATCGGTCAGTTCCGCGGCGGCGGCTTCATCGAGGATGAACTTGGCCCGGGGATGGAATTGCAGGGCGGAGGCGGGGAGGGCGGCTGTCACCGGGCCTTCGATCGCCCGGGCGACAATTTCCGCCTTGTCTTTTCCCGAGGCGAGCAGAAGGATCATCTTGGTCTCGAGGATGGTCCCGATTCCCATGGTCAGGCAGAACCTCGGCACGTCCCCCTCGTCCTTGAAGAACGGCCGGTTGGCTTCAACGGTCTCCCGGGTCAGGATCTTCAACCGGGTCCGGGAGGCCAGGGCCGAGCCCGGCTCGTTGAAGGCGATGTGTCCGTTTTTGCCGATGCCCAGGATTTGAACATCGATGCCTCCGGCGCCCTTGATTTTTTCCTCATATGCCCGGCAGTGCTCCTCAATATCGGTCGTCCGGCCATCGAGATGATGGCTGCTCTCCCTCCGGATATTGACGTGCCGAAGAAGATGCTGATCCATATAATGGGCGTAACTCTGGGGATGCGTTTCCCCCAATCCGAGGTATTCATCCAGGTTGAAGGCGACGACTGAGGAAAAATCCAGCTCTCCTTTCTGGTGAAGGACGACGAGCTTTTCATAGAGACCTACCGGGGTTTTCCCGGTGGCGAGGCCCAGCACCAGGTCGTTCTTCCTCTTCCAGGCCTCCAGGATGATGGCGGCGGCTTCCGCGCAGACCTTTTCATAATCTGGCTTGATGATGACTTCCATGGGCGTGTCCTCGCAGCGAGTCGTTCCAGCCGGAGACCCATTATATTAAAATTCACGCCGCGGAAAAAGCGGCATGTCCGCTTGAGTTTTTTTCCCGGACGGCGTATCAATACAAGAAATGTTTGAATCTCGAAAATCCCTATTCGTCTTCCGCGGATTCCCGCTCATTTTCGGCATTTTCGCGCTGACGCTGTCCTGCGGCCGGGACGGGCCGCCGGGAAAATTCGTTTTCGACGAAGGCGGGATTATCCGGGGCGACGTCTCCGAGAAAAGAATCGCCCTTGTTTTTACAGGCCATGAATTCGCCGAGGGAGGGGATTTCATCCGCGAAGTCCTGAGGCAGAAAGAGATCCGCGCCGGTTTCTTTTTCACCGGGGACTTCTACAGGGAGGAAAAAAATGCGGCACTCATCGGCCGCCTCAGGGAGGACGGGCACTATCTCGGGCCGCACTCCGACAAACACCTCCTCTATTGCTCCTGGGAGAACCGGCGGCAGCTGCTCGTGACCAGAGAGGAATTCAGCGACGATATCCTCCGCAATTATCAAGTCATGGAGGCGTTCGGAATAGCCAAAGAGGAGGCGCCGTTCTTCATCCCACCCTATGAATGGTTTAACGAGGAGATCGTCAACTGGGCGAAGGAGCTGGGGCTCGTTCTCTGCAATTACACCCCGGGGACTCTCTCCTCCGCCGATTACACGACGCCGGAGATGTCCGGCTATCGTTCCTCCGAACGGATTTTCCAGAGCATTTTCGATCACGAACGGTCGGACGGTCACGGCCTGAACGGCTTCATCCTCCTCTTCCACATCGGCACTCATCCCGATCGCACGGACAAATTCTACCGGCGGTTCGATGAACTGCTGAACGGGCTTCTGGCGATGGATTATCGGCTTGTCGGAATCGATGATCTGTTGGGCGCGGGGTGACAAATTCTCGTTTTTCGATTATTTTATAGTCATTAGCCTGGAAGATTATGGGAGGGCGCTATGGCGATACGGCGGCGAGAAAAAAAGCAATCATGGACCCTGGCCTTCGCGACCCTCATCCTGGCTTCGCCCCATCTTTTTTCTGAGGGTACGGCCTTGATCAAGCATCCTCTCGACGGCGCCTGGGAGTTCCGTCAAGCCGGCCATGAGAGTTGGCGCCCGGCCGTTGTCCCGGGATGCGTTCACCTCGACCTCATGGCGGCCGGGATCATCCCCGACCCGTTCTACCGGGACAACGAGATCCGGGTTCAGTGGATCGAGAACGAGGACTGGGAGTACCGGAAGGCTTTCAAGCTCCCCGGCACGATGACGACCAAAAACCATATCGACCTGGTGGTTCAGGGACTGGATACGTTTGCCACGATCTTCCTGAACGGTCAGAAGGTTGGCGAGACCGACAACATGTTCCGCGGCTACCGGTTCGATATCAAGCCGTTCCTCCGCCCCGATGAGAACGAACTTCTCATTCGTTTCGATTCTCCGGTCCGGAGGGGTAAGGCCCTGGAAGAAAAAATCCCCTACACGCTCCCCGGCGGATCACCCCACGTGCGCAAAGCGCCCTATCATTTCGGCTGGGATTGGGGACCGCGCCTCGTCACCTCCGGCATCTGGCGCCCCTTGACCATAGAGGCCTGGGAGGGAGCCCGTTTGGGCGAGTTCGAGGTCACTCAGGATTTCCTGGATAAGAACAAGGTTCTGTTGAAAACCCGGGTGGACATTCTCTCCGACCGAAAACAGGAAGTGGCTATCAAAGCTACGATTTCGGGGAAGAAAGCGTTTTCACACAGCGAAAAGGTTGATATCCAATCCGGCACAAACCGCAACGAAAAATCCTTCAGCATCATCAATCCCGACCTGTGGTGGCCGGCGGGGATGGGGGAGCAGAACCTCTGCGAGATCAGGATCGACCTCTATCAGAAAGGCCGGCTTCTCGATACGCTGACCAAGAGGATCGGCTTCCGGACCCTTCTTCTTGAACAAAAAGAGGATGAGTGGGGGAAGAGCTTCCGGTTTGTCGTCAACGGCATTCCCTTCTTCGCCAAGGGCGGCAATTGGATCCCGGCCGACTCCTTCCCTTCCCGCGTCAGCCGGCAGCGATATGAATCGCTCCTCCGCGATTGCGCGGCCGCCAATATGAACATGCTTCGTGTCTGGGGAGGGGGCATCTACGAGTCGCCCGATTTCTACGATCTGTGTGATGAACTGGGACTCGTGGTCTGGCAGGACTTCATGTTCGCTTGCGCCCTGTTCCCTGGGGATGAGGCGTTCCTGGAGAACGTCCGGGCCGAGGCTGAAGACGTGGTCAAAAGACTCCGTCACCATCCGTCCATCGCCCTCTGGTGCGGGAACAACGAGTGCGAGGAGGGTTGGTTCCACTGGGGCTGGAGAGAGCAGTATCCGGCGACGGTCTGGGACGATTATTTGAAGATATTCCACCAGACTTTCCCCCGGACGATCGAGAGTCTGGACTCCAGCCGGGCCTACTGGCCGAGCTCTCCTCACTCGGAGAAGATCGGCGAACCTCGCTCGGAGCAGTCAGGCGATATGCATTATTGGGGGATCTGGCACGGTCAGGAGCCGTTCGGGGAATACCGCAAGAAATTCCATCGCTTCTTCAGTGAATTCGGCTTTCAATCGTTCCCGCTCCTCGAGACAGTGAGAACGTTCGCCCTTCCTCAGGATTGGAATATCACTTCCCCCGTCATGGAGCAGCATCAGAAACATCCCCTGGGCAATCGCCTCATCCTTCTCTACCTGCTCGACCATTACCGGATGCCGAAGGATTTCGAATCCCTCCTCTGGGTGAGCCAGGTCCTCCAGGCGGAGGGCATGAAGACGGCCGTCGAGCATTTCCGGAGCCAGGTGCCGCGGACCATGGGCGCCCTCTACTGGCAGATCAACGACTGCTGGCCGGTGGCCTCCTGGTCGGGGATCGATTACACCGGCGCCTGGAAGGCGCTCCATTACTATGCCAAAAGATTCTACGATCCCGTGCTGGTCGTGCCTGTCGCCGGCGACAAGGACCTCCGCATCTTCAGCATCTCCGACCTGGATCAGCCGCTCGACGCCGAGCTTCATCTGGGAGTCTATACTTACGACGGGACCACCGTCCAGCAGGCCAAAACACCCATCCGTATCGACCCGCGCAGCAGCCGACTGGTCGCCGGCAAGCCTCTCCAGGAATTGCGCGGCGGCCTTCCGCCCAATGAAGTCTATCTTGTTTGCGAATTGAAGAAAGACGAAGCGATCCTTAGCTCGAACGTTCACCATTTTTCGGCGCTCAAGAGAGTCGAGTTGCCCCAACCTGAGATCCGGCCGGAAGTATTCGAGAAAGACGGCCGGCTGTTCGTCCGGTTGCAGGCTTCGAAGTTCGCCAAGGACGTTTGTCTCTTCGTTCCCGGGATCAAGGGGCGGTTCTCCGACAACTTCTTCGACCTTGTCCCGGGCCGGAGCTTGGAGGTTGAATTTATCGCTGGGCAGCCGGTGACCGCGGAGGAGCTCCGCCAGAGCCTGAAAATCATCTCATTGAGGGACACCTATTGAGCCGCCGGCGGGCCGTCTTCCTTCTGGTTGTCATCTCGCTCGGCGGAATGTGCTCCGGGCCGTCGTCCGCGCCGGAGGATAGAGAGCCGGAATCGCGCGGTCTTGCCAAGGTCGTCATGGGCTATTATCCGGCCTGGAAGAAAGGGGCCTATGATCATCAGAAAATCAGGTATGAGCATCTGACTCATATCGCCCACGCTTTCACCAAGCCCGACCCGGAAGGCCGTCTCATCGTCGCTGATCATTATGTCTACCCGGAACTCGTCAACGAGGCCCATAAAAGCAACGTCAAAGTCCTCATGAGCGTCGGCGGTTGGGGCAACTGCGAGGGCTTCCCGGGAATGACGGCTTCCCTGAAGACTCGGAGCCGGTTCATCTCCGAGGTTCTCGAATTTCTCAAGACCCATCATTACGACGGCGTGGATATCGACTGGGAGTATGTCTCCAACCCGGTTGAACAGGAGAGTTTCGTTCTTCTCATTAAGGAGCTTTCGGCGGCCCTCAGAGCGGAAAAACCGCCCCTCGAGCTCACCATGGCCGCCCCATCCGGCCACTATTGGGGGAAATGGATCCGCTATGAAGAGGTTGTCGATTGCTTCGATTTCGTCGGCGTCATGACCTACGATTACCACGGCAATTGGAGCGATCACTCTGGGCACAACTCCCCGCTCTACTCCTGCGCCGGCGACGTCTGTGGGTCCTGGCACGACAGTTATCTCTACCATCTTTCCCGGGGCATCCCCCGTGAGAAGCTCTTGCTCGGACTGGCGTTCTTCGGCCGGTCATTTGACTGTCCGGAATTCTATCAGCCCTTCCGCGTCAGCCTGCAGTACGGATACGATGAGGTTGTGGATCTCCAGGATTCGGGCTGGGCCTCTTTCCGGGACGAATGCGCCGGGGTGCCGTTTCTCCGAAAGCCGGACAGGAGCGCGGTCCTATCCTATGACGATGAGCAATCGGTCGGGCTGAAATGCCAATACGTCACGGAGAACATGGCCGCCGGTGTCATTATTTGGGAACTTACCAATGACAATGCGCGGGGGGAGTCCGTTCTCCTGAAACGGGTCGGCGAGAGCTTTAGAGAGGGTTGGGACTTGCCCTGATGTCAGGAAAGAAGAGAAAAGGAGTCAACGCCATGCCCATCCAAGAAATGGGGTATTGGAAACAGGGAATTTCTTTTTTTGCCGGGTTGTTAATCGCGGTATCGAGCTTCGGGCTGGCGCTGGAAAAGAAAAAAGACTTCTATCCCGTCTCCGTCTGGTATGCGGGGGGAAAGGCCCGCGCGCCGATGCTGGAGAAGGTGACCGCCGACTCCCCGCGGCTGTGGAAGAAGGACCTGGAGCAGATCAAAAGCCTCGGTTTCAACACTGTCCGCTGCTGGGTGGAATGGACGAACTGCGAGCCCGTCGAGGGCCGGTATGATTTCAGCGCCCTGCGCACCCTCGTCGATCTGGCCGAGCAGGTGGGTCTGAAGGTCATCGTCCAGGTCTATATCGACTCGGCGCCCGACTGGGTGGGGAAAAAATACCCCGACTCCAAGTTCGTGGCGTCGAACGGCCTGGCCGTTGAGTCGCAGGCGGCGCCCGGCTTCTGCTTCGACCATTCCCAGGTGCGGGCAAAGATCCTCCAGTTCTTCAGCGAGGCGGCTAAGGTCGTCAAGGGCCGGCCGGCCTTCCTCGGCTGGGATCTCTGGAG
>JBAUIH010000242.1:0-3450 GCA_049682755.1 Candidatus Aminicenantales bacterium
CGCTTTTGGGATCATACCACCCCTTTTCCACGGCATAGGAGATAACGTTAGGGGACGCTATGAAATAATCCGTATCGTCAAGGTCGATCTCTCCTATCTGATTTTCATTCGGACATACGGCGATCTCGTCATCCGGAATCCGCTGGGCGCACCACAAGGCGCCGGGTTTTCCACTTTCAGGAGTCCACAGGGGGCCGACCGGCATGATCTCAAATATCCACACTTCCCGGGGATCTGCGACAGAGAGCATCTCGCCGCTGTCCAGGCCGTATCCATACTTTTCTCCCAGGGAACCCATAAGTTTGACGGCTTCACGGGCGGTCCGACATCGCTCCATCGCGATCAGGCTCAGCTCCGTAAGATTCATCAGACCTGCGGGATTTCTCATCTCGGGACGGCATCCCACAGAGGATTCGCCGATGGCCAGTTGATGTTCGTTAATGACACCAAACATCCCGTGATGATAGGCGTAAGTATGCGGAACCTGGGGAATTTCCAATCTTGTCAGTTTCTCCGTGTTGACCAGATCCCATTTGAGCCCTTGCTGAGGATCCCATGTTTCATATTGTGAGATCGTGCGAATTTTTCGAGTCGCATCCCGAGGATGATCCTGAGCCTTGACATGCCGCCATGTAAAATCGCACACCGCACAATCGCAGCTGTGGGTCGTCATGGTCGATCCATCGGCGGAAGCATCTCTCCCCACCATGATGGAGGTGCATCCCCCTTCTAAGGGCCCCAAAAAGTCAACTTGAGGGGTTTCCGCTTTTTCGGAAGACAATGTCAAAAAAAGAAAAAATCCCAGAAAAAGAACCAGTGATCGTGTCAAATACGACTTTTTTTTAGCCATAGGTATCAAACTCCTTAAAACTTTATGCTTCACTAACCCATCCTAGAAGACGCAAAGATGCATCCTTACAGCCCAATCGGGATGAATCTGAAACGAAAAAGAGAACATCGCCAACCTCAATAAAGCGATAGTGAATACGACGATGGAAGAAATTTTCTTTAGAAATGATTATATGAAAGACGATCAGGACAGTCAATAAAATTAAATATCAAACGATGCGGCCGTCGAGCAGGTGGATCGTCCGCTGCGAATAGGCGGCGATGTGGGTGTCGTGGGTGACCATGAGGATGGTCCTCCCCTGCTCCTGCACCTTGACGAAGAGCCCCATGATCTTCTCGCCGGTCTTCGAGTCGAGGTTTCCCGTCGGCTTGTCGGCCAGGATCAGCGACGGGTCGTTCGCCAGGGCCCGGGCGATGGCCACCCGCTGCTGCTGGCCGCCCGAGAGCTCGCTCGGGCGGTCCTGCCTTGCCAGTCGACGAGGCCGACCATTTCCAGGAGCTCATAAACACGTTCCCGCCTCTACGGAAGAAGACGAAGAAGCCATCGTCGCCTTCATGAAGACGCTTTCGGACGAGATCTGAGGGGCTTGTTTCGGCCGCCAGGGGAATCCGCGTTTTCCCTCCCGGGGCCGAAAGGAAAAGGGTCCGTTCAGGCATCCAATCAATCCAGCCCGCTCAGTTCATTTTGAGCGAAGTGGCGAAAGGAGGCCGAATACGTGCCCGGCCGGGGTCGACTTTCCTCATTGGGTCGGCCAGGAATTCCCTCATGATGCGGTTCGCCTCCGGGTGCGAAAACAGGGGAACATGGGACATCCCGGCGAATTCCACGACCTGCGAGTTTGGAAGGCTGGCGGCGGCCGCCCTAGTCCACTTTACCGGGGTATCCGGGTCAAATTCTCCCGCCGCCAAGAGCACCGGAAGATCGCTCCTCACGGGCTCATTCTCTTCCAGGTCCGGCCGTCCTTGGGGCCATGCGCGAAAAGCCTCCACAGGTACAGCGGCCTGGACGAAACGGGAGAGCACGGGAGGAAGCCCAGTCGGATGAAGGATTCTCTCGGGCCGTTCGAAAGGGAACTCCTCGTTGCACCAAACGGCCAGTCTCATCCCCCAGGCGTATCCCTGGGACGAGGCAAGATAGGCTTCGGCCAAGGGCGCCAGCACTTCTGTTTCTCCACGGCAAAAGGCTGCGATGATGAGCGGCAGGCGGGGAATGACACGGGCGTCCTCCAGTCCGGCATAGATGCAGTTCATGATCCCCGCAGCATCGAGCCGCATGCGGAGAGGTGTGGCGTCGTCCGGCCTCTTTAGGGGGATGTCAACGGGATGAAGATTGGCCTTAGAGAGAAGGAGAAAAAACCTTTCTTCGAGACCTTCTGTCCTCTCCCAGATGGCTTCGTCCTCCCGGGCCGCGGCCATGATATTTTTTAATATCTCGATGATGTTGAAAGGCGCGTCCTCGTCCCAGTTCACCTCTGGCGGGAGGAGGGAGTCCAGGATGGCGCAGCGGACACCCTCCGATGAGTCCCGCAGGACGGTCAGCATCAATTTTGTGCTATAGGAGACGCCGTATAAATTCCAGGACTCAATGTTCAATAACCTGCGCAGCTCGGCGATATCGGCTGCGCTCTCTTTTGTCGTGTAGGCAGCCAATTGAATTCCTTCCTCTTCGTATTCTCGTCTTGTCTCGGCCAAAGCTTTTTCGACAGCGGCGGAGTCCGGATCGCCGTTGAGCCGGCCGGCCCAACCTGAGCGGAGGGCCTCGTCGACGGCTGGGGCGATAAGGGAGGGGTCGGCAAAGCGGGTACCGCGCTGTTCGAAGAGAATCACGTCGCGGTCTTCGAGCAGAGCATTGCGATGCCGGCCGCGTGCTGTCCCCAGACTGCTTCCGCCGGGACCGCCTGCGGTGTAAAGGACAGGGTCGGGGCGGCGCTTTGCCGACCGGCTTCTCATAATGATGAACGGGAGCCGGATCTTTCGGGGGCTCTGCTCCGGGAATCGGCGTTCGGGGACGACGAGATAGCCTGTCTTGATGTCGGGGGCCTTCTCGACGACAGAAGAGGGGAGGGTGGCCCAGTCGATCCGCGGAAGGGAAGCGTGGCGACCCCCATCGCGGCAGAAAAAGGAACACAAAACCAGGGCGATAATGGAGAGGGCCGAAAACGGCTTTGATCGAGCCTTGGTTGAGTTGTGGTTCATGCCAGCTCCATGATGTCTTCTCATCAGTCTCCTGTGAGTATATACCGAAGACATTCATTATGGTTACGGCAAAAGCGGCGAATGGAATTTTCCGGCTGCAATCGGGATTTTGACAGCCAACGGGAGATGTGCTAATCAATTCCCCGTGGCCGCTTCGAGACTGACGCCCCGGCAGAGGATTCAGAATCTGCTCGAGGGGAAGCCCGATTTATAGGTAACATGATGATGTGATGCACCTCCTTGACGGGTAATTCTGTGATGAATTACTCGTCGATTGGAAATCTAATAAGGAGGTGCGCAGGTGTATTTTATCGGTGTGGACCATCACAAGCAAGTCTCTGTGATGACGGTATTGGACGAGGATGGCCGGGAGCTCAGGAACGAGCGGGTCGTGAACCTCAGGAG
>JBAUIH010000243.1:0-18193 GCA_049682755.1 Candidatus Aminicenantales bacterium
GTTTTCGACTTGTTTCATGTCGTCGCCCAGTTCTCGAGGATCATCGATAAAGTGCGTAACAGCGAATACCAAAAAGCCTCCCAAGCCAATAAAGAGGTCTTCAAAGGAGCCAGATATCTTCTCCTGAAGAACCGAAGGAACATCCGCAGAGTGAAAGTCCGCCGCCACTTGGAAGAGCTCTTGCGTCTGAACAAAGTCATCAATGCGGTCCTGATCCTCAAAGACAAACTCAAGCACATCTGGACGTACCGCTCCCGGACATGGGCCGAGAAAGCCCTTGAAGAATGGTGTGCCTTGGCCCGGGCGGTGAACCATCCGGCCGTGAGAAAGTTTGCCGAAACCTTGGGCCGCTACCGGTATGGAATCTTGAATCACTGTGAGTTTCCGATTCATACCGGGAAGCTGGAAGGAGTCAATAACAAGATCAAAGTGATCAAGCGGCGGGCTTATGGCTTCCATGACGTTCGTTACTTCTCCCTTAAGATCATTCAGGCCTTTGCCAACTAATCAGGAGATGATCCTAAAAGTATAACTGATTGAATATCAGCCACTTAGGATTTAATGAGGGCCTGAAAAGTGCCTATGCGTGTCAAACTCGGGTCTGAGGGTTGGGCCCCTCCCCATTCATTGGACAGCCTTGAGGCATTTTTAAGGTGGACTGAGAGACTGCCTCTTTTGAGCAATTTATCCATTTTGAAGCCTGAGAGCCATTTTTTCCGTGAATTCCAAAAAAACGTCGCTCCAGGATGCCCTAGGAACGACGATCTCAATCTGGTCCATGCTAAAAAAACCTCGGCCTACGCGGCGGGCGTCAGCACCGCCGGCATCCCAAAATACACTTCGTGCGGCGTCCGGTAACCCAGCGCCTCATGCGGCCGCTCCTCGTTGTAAAACGCGAAATAGTCGGAGAGACGCCTCCTCGCCTCCGGAACCGTCTCGTAGTCGTGAAGATAAACCTCCTCGTACTTGACCGAGCGCCAGAACCGTTCCACGAAGATGTTATCGTACACCCGGCCACGGCCGTCCATGCTCACTTTGATCCCCGCCCTCCCCGATTTTGACTTCACGTTCTTCAAACTCGGCCGGGTCGGCATACGCCGGGGGCTCGTATTTGGCCGGCGGCAGTGAGGGCACGAACTGGAATCCGGCGATCTTCTTGTTCTTGTCGAAAACGATCCGGGCATCGAGCGTGACCTTCTCGAACTCGCAGGTCACATAGGCCACATCATAACCGGCCAATTGGTCGCGGCGGGCGGAAGTCTGCCGCTTGAAAACGCCGAGCTTCTCCGGCATCTGCTTCCAGAACTCCTCGAGCTTATCCGGACCGGAGACTTTTATCATGGTCTCATCGAAATCCTTGGCCGCAGCCCGGAAATCGCCCCGCTGAAGGGCCTCCAGCATAGCCCGCGCCTTGATCACGAGATCGTCTTCAGCCGCTTCCTCCTGGTCCTGGGAAAGGAAGCCTGTAAAAAGTAGAAAAACGGCTATGATCGCCCATCCCGTTTGTCCTCTCACCTTGCGCTCCTTTCTTAAAGCCTCTTTAATATACATCATGCAACCCCGTCAAGTGAACAAAACCGGTTCGGAAATAAGCCCTTTTGGCATAAATCTTGCCTTTATGAGAAGGGGTGATCAATGTCCATCATAATAAGTCGAACGAGCCGGAAGGACCGACCCATGGCGCTATTTTCTACCCGGAAAAGCGCGTCGTCTATTATCTCCTTCAATCCAGTGGCTTTCCGCACGGCTCTGGAAACCCTTGATGGAAAAAGAACGTATAATAGAGTGGAAGACACGCGATAGATCCATGCTCAAGCAAAGCGGACTCCGGAGTAAAAAAACCTTCCAGGCTTTCTGCTTGGAAACAAAGAATCCTTACAATATGATCTTTGCCGGGGAAAAAGAATGAGTCTCCGTTGCCCCGAATGCCAAGCCGACAACAGCGAAGACAGCCGCTTCTGCAAGCGCTGCGCCACGCCGCTTATGCGTCCGGTTCCCCCCGAGCTGGCCAGCGCCCCGACCCTGATCTACCCTTCCCCCCTGCCCGAGCTGACCCCCGGCTCGATCTTCGCCGACCGGTATCTGATCATCGAGATGCTCGGCAAAGGAGGGATGGGCAAGGTCTTCAAGGTCCTTGACCAGGAGATCAGCGAAAAGGTTTCGCTCAAGCTGATCAAGCCCGAGATCGCCGCCGATAAGGAAACGATCGAGCGCTTCCAGAATGAGATCAAGATCGCCCGCCGGATCAGTCACAAGAACATCTGCCGGATGTACCATCTCGGCCGGGAAAAGGACACTTTCTACATCACCATGGAGTACATCCAGGGTGAAACCCTCAAGAAGATGATCAAGATGACCGGAGGGATGAGCTTAGGGACAGCGCTGAGCATCGCTGAGCAGGTTTGCCAGGGCCTGGCCGAGGCCCACCGCCTCGGTATCGTCCACCGGGACCTCAAGCCCCAAAACATCATGCTCGACGAGGAAGGCGGCGTCCGGGTCATGGATTTCGGGATCGCCAGCTCGGTCGAGACCAGGGGCGCCACACTCCCCGGCATGATGATCGGCACCCCGGAATATATGAGCCCGGAACAGATCGACGGGGAGCCGGTTGATGCCCGTTCGGATATTTACTCCCTGGGCATCATCCTTTACGAGATGCTGACGGGAAAAACACCCTTCACCGGCGATACGCCCTGGAGCGTCGTCCTGAAGCACAAAAACGAACCGCCCCACGATCCCCGCGAACTCAACCCCGGGATCCCGGAGTCGATGAGCCGGGTCATTCTCCGCTGTTTGGAGAAGCCCAAAGATAAACGATACCAGAGCGCCGAGGAACTGCTGGCCGAGCTTCAGAATATCAAGCAGGAACATTCCCAGGTCGAAACACGCCTGAGAACACAACAATTCACCGCCGCCCGCCGGCCCCTTCTCCGCTTGCCCGCCAAAAAAGCCGCCGGCTGGGCGGTGGCCGGCGCCTTGCTCATCCTGCTCGCCGCGACGGCGGTCAAGATGATCTTCCAAAAACCAGCTCCCCTAGCGGCGGAGGACGCCGTCAAAATGGCGGTGATCAGCTTTGAGAACCAGACCGGCGACCCGGCTTTCGATTACCTCCAGGACGCCATCCCCAACCTTCTCATCACCAGCCTCGAGCAATCCGACCGCTATCGCATCACCAGCTGGGAGCGCCTGCGCGACCTAAAGAGGCAGATCGGAAAAGAGGACCAGCGCGTCATCGACAGCGACCTTGGGATCGATCTCTGCCGGATGGACGGAGTGGAGGCCCTTATCCGGGGAAGTTTCATGAAGGCCGGCGATACTTTCGTGACCGATGTCAAGGTCCTGGATGTCGGGACCAAGGGACTTCTCAAAACCGTCAGCGCCCGCGGCGAGGGCGTGGACAGCATCCTGAAGAGACAGATCGACGACCTGAGCCGCGAGATCGGCAAGGGATTCGGCCGGGAAGAACCGGTGACCAAAATCAAGACGACCCCGATCGCCGAGGTGACGACCAACTCGATGGAGGCCTACAACTCCTTCCTCCGCGGGCGGGAGGAGTATGAAAGATTTTACTATGCCGACGCCCGGCGATACCTCGAACAGGCCGTCGAGCTCGACCCTGAATTCGCCATGGCCTATTCCTATCTGGTCAGGGTCTATAGTGCGCTGGGAAATTCGCCCGCCGCCGAGGAAGCCATCCATAAGCTCGAAAAGTTCGGAGATCGAGTATCGGGGAAAGAAGGGCTCTACATCAAGACCCTCCTCGCCTCTCGCAGCATGGATAAGGGAAAAGAGATGGAGGCGATTCTCGGGAAGATCATCGCCGACTATCCGGAGGAAAAAAGGGCGCGACTGGACCTAGCCACTCGTCTCAATGCCACGGGCCGGTATGAAGAGGCCATCACCGAACTTGACGTATTGCTGAAACTCGATCCGAAGTTCGGCCCTGCCCTGAACCTGATCGCTTATGCTTACGGCAATCAGAAAAAATACGATCAGGCCATCAAATATTTCCAGGAATACGCGTCCGTTTCGCCCGGCGATGCCAATCCCCATGACTCCATGGGTGAGCTTTATTTCTACATGGGCCAGTTCGATGATTCGATCGAGAAATTCAAGGAGGCCATCCGGATCAGACCGGATTTCGGCTCGGATAGCAGGATCTCCTATATCTGCGCTCTCAGGGAAGACTACTCCGGCGCCTTGAAGTGGATCGACCAGTTTATCGCAGCGGCGCCGTCCAACGGCTTGAAGGCCTGGGGCAGTCAGCTCAAGGCCGTCTACGATCACCTCCTGGGAAAAACAGAGGCTGCCTTCGCCGACCTGGCCAAAGCCAAAGAATTCGCCCTGGCCGATAATGACTTCAACAACGCCGACAACCTCTACCGGTCGCTGATCTGGACCTCGTACGACCTGAGAAGATACGATCAATTTCTCAAGTATGCCAAAGAGCGCTTCGACTTCCGAGCCGAGCGCAAGCTCCGATCCGGACCGTTGAATGACGTCCTCCTCGTCTTCTACCAGGGTCTGGCCGATGTTCAGCAGAACCGGCTTGATTCGGCCGGGACCAAACTGGCCCAGATCGAGGCCGCCCGGCCTAAAATCGTCGACCAGGAAAAGCAGACGCTCGACATGGCCTACTATCATCTTTTGAGCGAAATCCTAGCCGCCCAGGGAAATCCCGAGAAGACGATCGAAGCCTACAACAAGGTCGGAGGTCCGGGTGTCGAGATCGGGAGGATTCTCACTCTGATCATGAACGGGGTTCCCTCCACCTTCGACATTCCCGCCAGGGCCTATCTCAATAAAGGGAAGATCGACAAAGCGATCGTTGAATATGAGAAGCTCATCTTGCCCGATCCCGCGGCCCGGGGATTCCTGCTCATTCATCCGTACACCCGCTTCCGGCTGGCCCAGCTCTACGAGCAGAAAGGGCTGCACGCCAAAGCGCTCGAACAGTATAAGATTCTGGCCCTGATCTGGAAAGACGCCGACCCCGACTTCCCGGAGGTGCAGGAAGTGAAGAAACGCCTCGCCGCTCTGAAAGCCGGCCCGTCGCCTTGAGCCGTTAGACGCCCCCCGCTCACCTGACGATCCCGGCCAGCCGGGAAAATCTTTGACATCATTTCTCGAATCGTGATAATTATCATTCTCCTTTATTCGAAATGAAGAATTCCTTCCCGGGAATGGAGCCGCCGCCATGTTCAAATCTTTAACTCCGAAAGACCAAGAGTTTTATGATCTCTTTGACAAGATCAGCGCCGGTGTTAGGGAGGCCGCGCAAACGCTGACGGCGATGCTCGAAGCCGGCAGCAGCGGCAACTCGATCGAATTCTCCAAAAAGATCAAGACGATCGAGCACCAGACGGACCAGACGGTCCATGCCCTCGTCGCCAAGCTCCACAAGACGTTCGTGACCCCGATCGACCGCTACGACATCCATCAGCTGGCGGTCCATCTCGACAACATCCTTGACCAGGCTGAGGCCGTGTCCTCCCGGATAGAGATGTACTGCCCTGACTGCGTGCCTCCCGAAGCCCGCGAACTAGCAGCCGTGCTGCTGGAAAGCGCCAAACTCGTCCAGGAGATGATCAGTCTCCTCCGCAAGCTCAAGAAACCGGCCCGCATTCTCGAATTGACCGTGGAGATCAAGCGTCTCGAAGACGAGGCCGACCACATCCGGAGAAGCACCGTCGCCCGCCTCTTCCGGGAGGAAAAGAACCCGGTCGAACTGGTCAAGTGGAAGGATATCCTGGAATACCTGGAGCGGGCCACGGACTGCTGCGAGGACGTGGCCAACATCACCGAAGGCATCGTCCTCGAGAACACCTGAGGCGCGGCGGATGACCGTTCTTCTCGTCGCCATTGTCTTCCTCGCCCTGCTCTTCGATTTCATCAACGGCATGAACGACGCCGCGAATTCGGTGGCGACCATTGTGGCCACGCGCGTTCTCTCGCCCAAGCTGGCCGTCGTCTGGGCGGCCTTCTTCAATTTCGCGGCCGCCTTTTTCTTCGGCGTCCACGTGGCCACGACGATCGGCCGGGGGATTGTCGATCCGGCGATCGTCACGGCGCCGATGATCCTGTCTACACTCATGGGAGCCATTATCTGGTCCTACGGTTGCACCCACTTGGGCTTTCCCATCAGCGTCTCCCATTCCCTTGTCGGAGGGCTGGTCGGAACGGCCATCGTTAAAAACGGCGTCCAGTCGCTGATCGTCTCCGGCATCTTAAAGGTCGCCCTCTTCATTTTCCTGGCCCCGCTGATCGGCCTGGTCCTGGGGTATTTCATCATGATCGCCGTCTTCTGGATTGTCCGGCGCCAGCCCCTAAGAACCGTCGACCGCTGGTTCCGTCATCTCCAGCTCGTCTCCGCCGCCCTGTACAGTTTGGGACACGGCACCAACGACGCCCAAAAGACCATGGGCGTCATCGCCATGCTTCTCTTCAGCACGGGCCATCTTGGGGACAAGTTCTACGTTCCCTATTGGGTCATCATCAGCTGCTACACGGCCATCGCCCTGGGGACACTGACGGGCGGCTGGAAAGTCATCAAGACTCTGGGCATGAAAATGACCAAGCTCCGTCCCGTCCATGGATTCAGCGCTGAGACCGCCGCTGCGGCCTCGATTCTTTTTTCCTCAGCCGTCGGAGCGCCCGTCTCAACGACGCACACGATCACAGGCGCCATCATCGGCGTCGGGGCCACGACTCATTTCAGGTCCGTTCGCTGGGGCCTGGCCTACCGGATCGTTTGGGCCTGGTTCCTGACGATCCCAGGGTCCGCCCTGCTTTCGGCCATCCTCTGGCTGGGCATCTCCCTGCTTCATCTCCCCTCCTGATGTTTTTCCCGGGATAAGCTGAATACAGCGGGCCGCGAAAATGCGGACGGCCATATTTAAAAATGCTCTCTCCCTAACCTCCCCGTTTTACTCTGCTCCCCCCATATCGATAATGCTCGTCCAAATCCAACGTTTTCTAACGTGCCCAAGTATAGATATAATAGAAGGGCCTTATTCGGAGGGATATCATGAAATTGCAGCCGGCTGCCCGCCGTCCCGTGTCCATTTTTCCGGTCCTCATCATCCTAACCGGTCTCTCGGCCCGGCCTTCGCCATGCGCTCAGGAAGGCTACAGGGTGCCGGCGGAGGTCCCCAAAAGCCATTACCGCCTCGACGCCCGGATCGAGCTCGCTTCATCCGGTTTCATCGAGGGAAAGGAGACGATCGCCCTTAAGAACAGTGCCGCTTCAGAAATCACCATGATCGCCCTGGATTGGCCGGTCGGTCCGGATTCCGAGCTGGTCGTATCCATTGAAGGCCAAGCGATCACTCCCCTCAATCCGGAAAAACTGGCCGCCCTTCCCTCCCCCCTTTTTTTTCTCCTTCCCAAGCCCCTCAAGCCGGGCAGGAAAGTGGAGATCGCGGCAGCATTCAAAAAATCCGTCGAATTCTCCTCCAAGGACCGGGAATTCAAGGACACCCGCTGGTATCCCCGGCTCTGGTGGGACGGCCTGCCGCTTCATGACTCCTTCTCTGTCAAGCTCGACATCCCGGCAGGCTTCGCCCTGGCCGCCAGCGGCCGGTTGAATGCAAAGACGGGACGGTACGAGAATGACGGCGCCCGGACCTTCGGCATCTACCTCGGCAAGGATATGAAAATGGACTCCCGCGAAGTGGACGGCGTGCACGTCACGACCGTATCGACGGAAAAGGGCGCCAAGTGCGCGGCCGTCTGCTTGGAAACCGCGGTGGACGTCATCCGTTTCTGCCGGGAATGGCTCGGATTCTACCCCTTCAAGTTTTTGTCCATCATTCCTGGCGGGATCGGCCGGTGGGGAGGATACCCTTTCGCCATGGGGATCGTCGTCATCCACGGCCAGGAAACGTTCAAGGATAACGATCCGGTTCTCTGGTGGCAGTGGATCACTGCCCACGAGATCGGACACGAATATTGGGGAGAATGGGTGCTGGACGCGGATGATCCGGCTTGGCTCTGGATCGGAATGGGGATCTTCGTCGATACCGAATACCTGACGGCTCGCGAGATCGACCCGGAACGCCGGCGCAAATGGATGAGCAATTATCTTAACGGCCTGTCCTGGCACTACGACATGACTGTCGACATCCCGCCGGCGCGATTTGAGAAAATCCTGTACGACCACAACAACACTGTGGTCCACAGCAAAGGGCCCAGCGTCATCTTCGCCCTCGATGCCGTCCTCGGCCGGGAAGCATTCATGAAGATCTACCGGAAATGCCTCCGGGAGTACGGAGGGAAGCGGCTCGGTTGGAGGGAACTCCAGCGGTTCTGCGAGAAGGAGACCGGACAGAGCCTGGCCTGGTTCTTTGAGCAATGGGTCCGCTCGAACGTTTACCTCTGCTACAAGATCGAAGGCCAGGACTGCCGGCAGGAAGGGGATGAGTTCGTGTCAAAGGTCAAGGTCCGTCGCTTGGGCACGATGAAAATGCCCGTTCCGGTCAAGGCCGTATTCGAGGACGGGTCGGAGGAGATACAGAGGGTCAACCGCCATTTCGATGTCGACATTCTCGTTTTCAGGAGCCGGTCGAAACTCAAGGAGGTCATCGCCGACCCGGAGAAGAAATTCGCCATGATCGACGAGCCGGTGCCTCCCATCTCCGCGGCGGCCGCCGAGATGCTCGCCTTGGGATGGGAGGCGAAGGACAGCCCCGTCGTCTTCCAGGCAATCAAAAAGGAAGACATTCGGGGCAGCCGCATCTGGTACCGGCTGGGGATGGAACTCTACGAGTTTGGCCGGTACACTGATTCCTTCGAGTGCTTTCAAAAGGTCTCCAGCTTCCACCCGGACGGGGAGGAAAAATTCGCCGCTCTGGGCTGGCTGGGGCTTCTCCAGGACCTCCAAGGGAGACGGGCCGACGCGTTGATCCATTACCGGGAAGCGTTCAAGCATGATACCGGCGAGCCTATGGAGCACAGGTACCTGAGAGTCCGGATCGACCGCCCCTGGCTCGAGGACCGGTTGAAGACACCCTTCACCATAGAATCGACCGTCGAGATCCCTGCCCAGCCCACCGCCGATCAACTCATCCAAATCGTCGACGATCTCAACTGGACCCGGGAGGGGAAGACGCCTTTGCTCGTCCTTGAAAAAGCAAAGACACTGACCATCTCCGACCACAATTTCTGGCTGAAGCTGGGGCTCCTCCTATTCGACAGCGGCTCTTATCCCCAGTCCTTCAGCGCTTTCGACAAGCTCTCCGATCTCGCTCCTTCCGACCTCATCAAATTCACGGCGCTCGTTTGGATGGGCCAGTTGATGGACCTTCAGGGACAGCGGGAGAAAGCGCTCGAGTATTACCGGTCAGCCCTGGAGCACGACCCCGGATCAGCCATGACCCACAGCCAGTACGGGATGACGCTCGACCGCCGCTGGGTCGAGGAAAGGCTCGAGCGGCCGTTCGTCTGGAAGAAGTAATCCCCCAGGCAAGAAGAATTCCTGATCTTATTTCTTCCTGGCGACAAAGAATTCATAGCCGAGTTCGCTCGAACATTTTTTAAAACCATCGATCTCCGACTGAGCGGCGTCCAGCACTGACAAGGCCAGCTCATTACCCCAGTATTTGGGCCGCAATTCGTCGATCCTGGCCTGCATCGGACCATAATAGTCATTCAACCAGGACTCGACCGGCAGGGTGAAGTGGCCGATCATGGCATAACCGTTCTTTTTAAAGAGGTAAAGGTTGTCGGGTATGGTCTTGATGTCCTGATAGTCCTGGCACCATTTTCTGGCTGCCGGCGTCGGGTCGTCCCGTAGCCAGACCAGTTCGGTGACCGCAAGGGAGCCGTTCCGCTTCAGGAATTCGCGACATTTCCGGAGCCCGGTCTCAAAGTCCATCTGGTAGAGCGCCCCTTCGGCCCAGATCAGGTCAAAACTGCCGGGAGGGAAACTCATCGTGTTCATGTCCTGGTTAAGTGTCTTTATATATTGGGACAGGCCCGCTTTTTCGGCATCCTGTTCGACCTTATCCAGGAACGGTTGATGATTATCCAGGGCGATGATCCGGCCGCGGGCAATTCGGGCCAATTCCAAAGTCTGCCTTCCCGGACCGCAGCCGACATCGAGGATCTTCGGGTTCTCCGGCAGGCCCGGTATCATCCTGTAAGCTCTGGCAGTTGAGGCATTATCTCCCGGTCCGGCCTGGGGGAGGGTGCCGTAGACTTCAAAGAAATAGGTCATCCGGTCGGGCATGGGAGTATTGTCGTTTATGGTCATAAAAAGTGCAATCCTCATTATTGATGCGCCAGAACCTGGTGTCAAAGCCGCACCCGAGGTTCACCACGGTGCAACCCGGATGGCCGGAAATTCAGTTGTCGGCGATCTGGTCGCATTTTCTTGCCCGAAGCGCGACATGTTTTGTGCATCCCTCGATGGTTGGATGGGAACGTCGACAAGACAAGCCTCGCTTGGGGGGAACAACCACAAAGGAAACTCACATTATTCGATAAGGAATATATTATACTTAGAACCGTGGGCCTGAGAGAGTGCCTTAACGGCTTTTTTGGGGGGAAACCCCGGCCTGAGCGACTAAACGGACGGTGTCGATGTGAGTGAGGGTGTAATGACAAAAAGATTTTCGCTTGTCATCGGCTTGGGCGCGTGTCTCGCGCTGGCAGGCTGTCAGTCCGGTCCGTCCTCGTCGGCTCCTGACAGCACGGAGGAGGAGGAACGGGCCCTGGCCGTTGAGCGCCAAGCCGGCTTCCTAGAAGGCCTCCTGGGCGGACGTCACACCGTGGCGCGGCTCATGGGTGATCTCACGGCAGCCCTCCCCGACCGGGTCCGGCTGACGGAGGGCGTGTACGAATCGGCCCAGGTCCAGATCAAGGGGCAAGCTCCGACGAACACCCTCCTCGCGGACTACATCGCGCGGCTCGGACGAAGCGCCGTCCTGAGGGATGCAATTCTCCAATCGACCGTCCAAAAGGGCGGGCGCGGCGCCGGGTACCAGGAGTTCCTGCTCCGTGCCCTCGTCAGGGATCCCGGGGGAGTCGGACCCGAGGCGACCGGCTGTCCAGCCGCGCGCCTGGAAGAGCTCGAAAAACTCCTCTCGGCGCGTCAGGAAAACGCCGAAATGCTGCGGGAGTTCCAGAGGCTCGCCCTCGGGTCGGGGGTCCAGACGACCAAATTTGCGCCCGGTAACGAGTTCGCCGGGGAATTCTACACAGAGCTGCCGGTTGCGATCGAAGTGTCCGGAAGCCAGGCGGCCCTCACACGGTATTTCAGCGACCTGGCCGGATCGCCCAGCCTCTGGCTCGTCGAGAAGTTCTCTTTCAAGGCCGTCTCCCCCCAGGATGCCCGCTCGCCGGTCCGCGCGTCGATCACGGCGCGGACGTACTTGCTCCGGTGAGGGACTGCACGGTTATGCCCTGGCTGTTGTTTCTGCTCAGTAATAAACAGGTTTCAGCTCCAATTGACTTCCAACGACCCCCGACTTATCATCCCCGACGCAGGGACGAGGTAGAGTCATCGCTAAACCCACGCGGCTCTTTAAAAGCAGAGTTGATCAGCCTGACAATTCGATCCAGCGGACGGCATAGGGCGGCCGCTGATTTCAGGCGTTAGCTAAAAGGAGGACACCCTGGATAACGAGATGAATCGTCGAGAGTTTCTAAAAGTGGCGAAAGCCACTGGGGCCGTTTTTCTGATGGGTGATATCTTGCCTAAGGATACCACAGCCAAAGACCGCGTGAAGATACCGGAGGCAGAAAAAATAGTCATCACTGTCATAACCGATAATTACACGGATGCTCTTAGGCCGCATGACAAGATCGCCAGAAGACCTGAAGGTTGGACATCTCCACTGGATATCATTCTCCATGCCGAGCACGGCCTGGCCTATCATGTTGAGACGATCGTGAATGCCCGATCTCACTCTTTTCTTTTTGATTTTGGGACTGACTTTCAAGGGGTCAAACGGAATCTCGAATTATTAAGGATCGATTTAAAGAGGATTGAGGCTTTGGCCTTAAGCCATGACCACTTTGACCATCAAGCCGCCCTGGTGGAGTTGCTTGAAGATAAAAGAGCGGACATCCCTCAGGGGATTCCTTTTTATGTCGGAGAGCAATTTTTTGCGGGAAGCTATGCGAGAACATCCAAAGACAATGTTGTGAGCCTTCTGGCATTGAAAAGGGAGGGCCTTGAGAACCTGGGTTTGGTAAAAATTACAGAGATAAAACTCCCCACACCCATCGTCCCTGGCGCATATCTCATGGGAAAGATTGATCAGGTTACGGATTATGAGAAAATACCGCCTGTATTTTTGGCCAAGCGAGGCGATCGGTTGGTCCAGGACGATTTTATTGGTGAACAGGCGATCGTATTGAACGCCAAAGGGAAAGGGTTGGTTGTGCTCTCGGGGTGTGCCCATCGAGGAATCGTGAATACAGTCCGGCAGGCTCAAAAGATGACCGGAATTGAGAAGGTCCACGCCGTCATTGGAGGGTTTCATTTAACGGGCTCTCAACCGGAATTGATACAAAGAACGATCGCCGATATCAAAGCCGTTCGTCCAGATTATATCGTCCCGGCTCATTGCACCGGGTTTGAAGCGATAACGGCCTTTGCGCGGGAAATGCCGGATCAGTTTATCCTCAACACTTCAGGCACCCGATACATCATAACGTAACAGGAAGGACGTCAGGATCAGGTCAAGAAAGTAAACTTAATCTCTGCTCCTTTTATCATAAAGCAATGCGTGGATCGTCCTGGCTTCCCTATGAGCTTCTATCTTTGATCACCGCTCCAAACGAATCCTGACCGGATGGCCCGGCTTCGCTCTCGACGGCTTGAGCGATCGGAACATGGAAATAGGGATATTGGTCATCAGGTTGCCGAACTTGTCCTGGTAGAGGATTTCACCGGCGATTTCGCTACCGGACCGGACGGGTTCCATGATTTTCAAACGTCTGTAGGTTTTGACCTCAGGCCCGAATTCCTCCGGCGAAATTCCGTGCGTCAGCCAGGCCGCTACGGGAGCCATCCTGTCTCTCGCCTCGAATTTCGTCGTTGCGGAGGTGAGCCAGAAGCGGCGCTAAGTGACCATCCGTTATTCTTGACGTTCTGAGTTTCGTTCATTATGATGAACATGTGTTCTTTTTATTGAACATAGGAGCGCCCAATGCTCATTGAAGTCTTCATCAAGTCCACCGAGCAAAAGATCCTCAGTCTTTTCGCCATGAATCCCGGCCGTTCTTTCTACGGAAGAGAGATCTGCAAGAAGATCGAAATCAGCCTGGGTGCGGCGCACGCGGCCCTGCGTGCGCTCGAAAGACAAGGAATCCTTGTTTCCGAAAATATCGGCAAGACGAAGCTCTATCGCTTCGAAGCGGAAAATTCGTTCATCCGGTCATTCAAGGTCTTGAATACGCTTCTCGTTCTCGAGCCCCTTGTCGAAGCCACAAAAGGGATTTCCCGGCGTATTGTTCTCTTTGGGAGCTATGCCACGGGGACTTTCGATTCCTCGAGCGACATCGACCTCTTCATCGTCTCCGGAGAAAGGGAAGAAATGTTGGGAAAGATCGATGCTTTCAAGAGAAAAAGTAAGCTCGATATTCGTCCCATCATTAAGAACCAAGTCGAATGGATGGAGCTAGACAGGAAAAATCCCGAGTTTTTTGATGAGCTCAGCCGCGGCCTCACCCTATGGGAAAAACCGGTCGAGGAGCCCGGCCTTTAATGAATGCCTGAGAAACAAAAAGATCGTCCCTTTTCCGCGGGCGAAACGGCTCGCCAGGAAAGAGCTGGTGATGGCTTCCGAAGACCTGACCGAGGGCTACGATAGATTCAAACATGGACGATATAAGTACGCCACAATAAACTCCTATTATGCCGTCTTTCATGCCGCCCGGGCATTGGTCTATTCAAAGGGCTACCGAGAGCGCAGCCATTACTGCCTCGGTGTGGCTTTGGAATCGATGTTTGCCGATAGGGGCCTGCTGGGGCGGCGATACGTCAAGATCTTTAGAGATACAATGGCGTTGAGAGAAGACGCCGATTATGGCGGTGCATATTCCAAGGAAGGCGCTTGCACGGCCAGCACCAACGCTGAGGAGTTCATAGGAGCCGCTGGAAAATTGATCTGATCTCTACTCCGGTCAAGGCATGCTTATGCAAATCATTTCTTTCTCCTGGATTGAGGAGCTTTATTTCCCTCGCCAGTCAAGAGAAAAGCGGTTTCCTTCCCGTTTCTCCGGAAAGAATATCTGTTTTCTGCAATCTTTACGGCCGCAGCCAGCGGAGCCGAAAATCAAATGACTATAGGTATGAAGCCCGGATGATCAGGCGATAAGTCGACATGCCAGATCTCATCCCGGAAATCCGAAAAAGCGCCTGGCGTTCGAATAACAGACGTCCCGGACGAGTCCGCCGATAAGGTCAAGGTCATGCGGCAGGAGGCCCCGTTTCATGTCGCCGCCGAGGAGGCGGCAGAGAAGGCGGCGGAAATATTCGTGACGCGTAAAGGAAAGGAAGCTCCGCGAATCCGTGGTCATGCCGACGAACTGGCTGAGGAGGCCCATGTTTGAAAGAGTCCTGATCTGCCTGGTCATTCCGTCCATCTGGTCCAGGAACCACCAGGCCGGCCCAAACTGCATCTTGCCGGGACAGGCGCCGTCCTGGAAGTTCCCCGTCATGGTCGCTATCACCTCGTTGTCGCGCGGGTTCAGATTATAGAGGATCGTCTTGGTCAATTTGTTTTCGGCGTCGAGCTTGTCGAGGAACTTCGCCAGCGGCCGCGCCAGATCGAAGTCCCCTATCGAGTCGAAGCCCGAGTCCGGGCCAAGAGTCCGTGTCAAGCGGGTATTGACGTTCCGGAGGGCGCCGAGATGGAATTGCTGGGCCCACCCTCTCTCCCAGTCCATCAGTGCGAATTCATAGAGCAGCGCCGACTTGAATTGGAAAACGACATGGGGCACGAGGGTCTTCCCCGCCAGCGCCGCCTTAAAGGCCCTGCGGACCTCGGCGTCCGTGTAATCTTCGGCAAAGATCGTCTCCAGCCCGTGATCGGAAACCCGGCAGCCCATCGAATGGAAGTGGTCATGGCGCCGGCGAAGAGCCTGAAGGAAGCTGTCATAAGAGCGCACTTCAATGCCGGAGGCCCGAGAAAGGGCCTCCACGTACCCTGAAAACGTCGCGGGATCCTCGATGGCCATGGCCTTTTCCGGCCGGAATGTCGGATAGACAGACACTGAGAATCCCTTGGAGTTTTTCAGCATTTCGTGAAAGTGGAGGTCGTCGACCGGGTCGTCCGTCGTGCAGGCGGTCTCGACGTTCATCCGGCGCAGGATGCCCTGCGCCGTGAAGTCGTCCGTGGCGAGCATAGCCTCGCAATCCTTCCAGATGGCTCTGGCTGTTGATGGGTTGAGGAGTCGATCGATCCCGAACACCCGTTTCAACTCGAGGTGGGTCCAATGATAGAGCGGGTTGCCGAGGGTCTTGGGCACGGTTTCCGCCCACTTTTCGAACTTCTCCCAGTCGCCGGCAGCTCCCGTGATGAATCGCTCATCAACCCCGGCCGCCCGCAGGGCGCGCCATTTATAATGGTCGCCGTCAAGCCATATCCTAGTCAGGTTATCGAACCGGCGATTCTCCGCGATATCACGGGGGGAAAGATGACCGTGGAAATCGATGATGGGGAGGTTTTCGGCAAACGCATGATAGAGAGTTTTCGCTTCATCCGTCT
Source organism: Candidatus Aminicenantales bacterium (assembly GCA_049682755.1). Lineage (GTDB taxonomy): Bacteria > Acidobacteriota > Aminicenantia > Aminicenantales > UBA8522 > UBA8522. Next base: position 15,720 of record JBAUIH010000243.1, read on the forward strand.
CGAGAAGAAAGTCCTCGTGGATGAACACTTTCGCCCCGCTTTCGTTTTTCACGAGCAAAGAATAGTCGCTTCCGCAGACCAATGTCAACGCCGTCGAAGAGACCGGTTGAAAGGAAAATAGCTGTTGCTGTATAAAGGGCATGTGTCCGGAAACCGGGACTGATCGGCCATGATCATCACCATAAGCAAAAACGCTGCAGAATTGGGAGCGGCGGCCGCCCGGTTTGCCGGAGCTCGGCTCAGGGAAGCGGTCGCCCGCAACGGAGAGGCACGGCTGGTCCTCTCCACAGGCAGCTCACAATTCGAGACATTGGCTGCGTTATTGAAAGAGAATGTCGATTGGCCGAAGACGGACATTTTCCATCTCGACGAATACGTCGGACTCCCTATCACCCATAAGGCCAGTTTCAGAAAATACCTGAAGGAACGGTTCATCGATTTCATCGAATGCCGGAATTTCCACAGCGTGGACACCGAGGGAGATATCGCCAAGACAATCGCCGACCTGACGGATGAAATCAGGAAGAAACCGGTGGATGTCGGGTTGATCGGCATCGGCGAGAGCGGTCATATCGCCTTCAACGACCCGCCCGCCGACTTCGATACCAGGGAGGCCTTCATCGTGGTGAGCCTCGATGAGCGCTGCAAAAGGCAGCAGGTGGGCGAGGGTTGGTTCCAATCGGTCGACGAGGTTCCTGAACAAGCGGTCTCCATGACCGTCTGGCAGATCATGCAGTGCCGGACAATCGTCTCGGCGGTGCCTCATCTCGTCAAAGCGGATGCTCTCTATAAAACTCTCAGCAGCGGACTGTCGAACATGATCCCGGCGACGATGCTGAAACAGCATGTCGATTTCAGTCTGTTCATTGATCGCAACTCGGCTTCAAAAGTCATGACTTTCTCGACTTCTGGAGACAGATAAACTGAAACACCGCGAGAAAAACAGGGCTGAGGCGCGGGCCATACGCGGCCCCCATTATGAAACCGGAAAGCCTGTGCGGGTTGAGATTGAAAACGGCCTTATCCGGAATATCTCGGAAGCGCACTCAGAGGATGCCGGCGGCAAAGATCTGTATGTCGCGCCAGGACTGATTGATAACCAGGTCAACGGATACCGCGGCGTTGATTTTGCCGATGAACGGCTTTCCCTCGAAGGAATCAAGAGTGCTGCCGAGGCTGTATGGAAGGACGGTGTCACGACATTTTTGCCGACTCTTGTCACCGCCGGCCATGATGATCTGATCAGGAATTTGAAGATATTGGCCCGGACCTCTGAAGACGCTTTTTTCAAAGGGAGCATCCCCGGATTTCATCTCGAAGGCCCCTATCTCTCACCTGAGCCCGGTTATTACGGCTGTCATCCGGTTCAACACCTCAGGAAGCCGTCCTGGAGAGAATTCATGGCCCACCAGGAAGCGGCGGGAGGAAAAATCATCGAAGTGACCCTCGCTCCCGAGCTTGAGAGCGCCATTGAATTCATCAGGTCATGCCGCGAAAAGGGAATCGTGACAGCCATTGGGCATACCAATGCGACGGCGGAACAGATCAACCTCGCTGTGGAGAACGGGGCGAGGCTTTCCACGCATCTCGGCAACGGCTGCGCCAACCTGATCCACCGTCACAGGAATCCCTTGTGGCCCCAGTTGGCCAACGACCGGCTGACGCCGAGTCTCATCGCCGACGGTCACCACCTGACGAGCGACGAGATAAGGGTATTTTATAAAATTAAGGGGCCCGACAACCTGATCCTGACATCGGACACCACTCACCTCATCGGCCTGCCTCCGGGCGACTATGTCTATCTGGGAAGCAAAGTCATCTTGTCAGCTGAAGGCCTGGTCATGAATCCGGAGCGGAATTGTCTGGCCGGGGCCTCTCTGCCCCTCCTAAAAGGCATCGAGAATATGATGAATTATGCCGGCTGCGGCCTGGGAACAGCCGTGAACCTCGCCTGCCGAAACGTGGCCCGGGTTTTGGGGATGGATGATCGCGGCAGCCTCTCTGTTGGGAAAAGAGCGGACCTCATCATGTTCGAGAAATGCGAAAACCGCCTCCACATCAAGAAAACCTATGTGAAAGGCGTTCCGGTCCACCTGGAAACATCAGCTAAAGGTTCAATCATTGAGTCATGACAACCCTTGATTACGTCGTTCTGTTCGGCTACTTCATTTCCATCACGGCGTTCGGGATCCTGATCTCGCGGAAGATGAAGAGCAGCGACCGGTATTTCCGCGGGGAGAGAAAATTCAAGTGGTGGATCATGGTCGGGCAGGCCTTCGGCGTCGGGACGCACGCCGAAATGCCGGTGGCCCAGACGGGAGCGACCTTCAGCAACGGGTTCGCCACCATCTGGTATCAGTGGAAGAACATGCTCATCACTCCGTTCTACTGGCTGATGAGCCCCTGGTACCGTCGCAGCGAGCGCACTACCGTCGGCGAGATCATTGAAGATCGATACGGGCGCGGGCTGGCCT
>JBAUIH010000244.1:0-2350 GCA_049682755.1 Candidatus Aminicenantales bacterium
CTCCTTTCCAATTCGGGTAACCGACAGCTTTTCAGGACGCACACCTAGATTATTCATAAAATGAAGAATAAAAATTCCCTCTCCCTGGACGGGAGAAGGTCGGGGAGAGGGTGACTATATAAAGACATCCCCTCCCCCGGAGGGAAGGGGAATATTTTTAAATTACTTGTGGATAGATTAAGTTACGTCCGGCTGGCCACCCAGAGGGAAAAATCCGCCTCCTGCATGGCGCCGCTTGTCCGGCCTCGTTCTCTCCCCTTGGAGAGAATGACGAAAGTGGGGACCGCCTGGATTCCAAACTGGGAAGCCAATCGTGGATTCTGATCCGTGTTCACCTTGACGACCATGATCTCGCCCGCCCGCCGCTTGGCCAGGCGCTCGACCACCGGGTGCATCATCAGGCAGGGGGCGCAGGACGGCGAGTGAAAATCGATCAACACGGGGAGCCCGGAGCTCTGGAAAAGGGTGATCGCCGCCTCTTCGGAAGGCTCGAGGACGGTCCCCGGGACCGGCAGGGGCGTTCGGCATCGTCCGCAGACGACCTTTTTGCCGGCGGCAGCGGCATCCAGGGGAAAGGCATTGGTCGCGCCGCAGTGGGGGCAGCTCACTTTCGCTTTCTCGGTCATTGCGTTTTCTTTCATTTCACCCGGACGGGGTACGGCGGAATCGACGGGATCGACACTTCCTGGGTCTTGAGCTCTTCCAGGATCACCTCGATCGCTTTGTTGAGCTGCTCGTCGATGCCCGAGAATTCCTTGGCGGGGTCATTATCGACATAGATGTCGGGCTCAACGCCGAAACCTTCCATGATCCAGGTTTTTCCGTCCAGGCCGAACGGCGCAAACTCAGGCTTGAAGAGCTGACCTCCGTCGAGGAGGGGCAGCGGACCGCGGATGCCGACGACTCCTCCCCAGGTCCTTTTGCCGATGAGCTTGCCCAGCCCGTAGCGTTTGAACCGGTAGGGAAAAATGTCGCCGTCTGAGGCGGAGAACTCGTTCATCAGGCAGACCTTGGGTCCGAGCAGAAGGCCGTCAGGATCGGTCCGGGCGATGGTGTCGCGCGACATCTCGAACATGGCGATCTCTCTGCGCAGCCGCTCGATGATCAGCGGGGAGACGCTCCCTCCCCCGTTGCCGCGGACATCGATGATGAGGGCCTTTTTCCGGAGCTGGGGGTAGAAGTGTTTGACAAACTCGTTTAGCCCGGGGACGCCCATATCGGGGATGTGGATGTAGCCGACCCGTCCGCCGGTCGCCTTGTCCACTTTCTCGATGTTTTCCTGGACCATCGTGGCATAATAGAGCGGTTGTTCGTTTTCGACGGGGACGACGATGACATCCCGGCTCCCCTTCTCCTCCGGCCGGGCGTTGACCTTGAGCGTGACCTGTCTTCCCACCTGGTTGAGCAGAGCTTCGGAGATGTCTTTGAGTGTGCTCGTGGGAGTGCCATTGATGGCGATGAGATACTCGCCTTCCTTGACTTGGACGCCGATCTCGGTCAGGGGCGAGCGGAGTATCCGGCTCCAGTTCTGGCCGCGCAGGATCTTGGTGATCTTGTAGACTCCGGTCTGAGCGTCCCTCTCGAACTGGGCCCCCAGCATCCCGACTTTGACTTTAGGCGGCTCCGGCATCGCGCCGCCGCCGACATAGGTGTGGCCGGTGTTCAGCTCGCCGATCATCTCGCCGATGACATAGGTCAGATCGGCCCGGTGGTTGACGGCCTCGGCCAGAGGCCTGTAGCGCTCCTTCATCGCCGGCCAATCGACGCCGTGCATGTTGGGGGCGTAAAAGAAATATTTCATCTGGCGCCAGCTTTCCTCAAAAATCTGGCTCCATTCGGCCTTGAGGTCAAGCGTCACTTCCATCGCGGAGAGGTCGAGCTTCTCCTCGATCTTGACGGGCGACTTGGGCAGGTCGATGATGGCGTAGGCGCCGTCCTTGGCCACCAGCATCTTTTTCTGGTCGGCCGAGATCTCATAGCCGTTGACCGCGCCCAGGTCGGTCTCTTTCTTTTCGGCGAGGTCGTACATCATGAGGGAGATCTGCCGGCCCCGGTCTTCCCTCTTGAGATAGTAGAGCGTGTCGCCGACCGAGGCGATGTTTCCGTAGTTGGAAACCTCGACGGGCAGGCCGACCAGGCGGGACTTGAGACCGTCCGGGTCGACCTTGAGGATCACTTCCTTCTTGGCTTCCTCGGGCTTGGCGGCTTCGGGTTTTTCCTTCTGGTCCGGCTTCGCGGCGGGTTTCTCGGCCTCTTTCTTTACTTCCACCTCGTCGCTCTTCGGCTCGAATGGCGATTTTGTGTCGGCGGCCAGGGTGACGAGGTAGATCCGGGACATGGCGCCGTAGAC
>JBAUIH010000245.1:0-23682 GCA_049682755.1 Candidatus Aminicenantales bacterium
GCTCAAACCTGAAGCCGGGGGAGCCCGCCGCTTCTGCGAAGAGCTCAAGAAAGAGGGGCTTCTCTGCAAGGAGACCCATGACACCGTCATCCGCTTTGCGCCGCCTCTGATCATCAGACAAAAAGAGCTTGACTGGGCCTACCGCCGGGTCAAACGGGTCTTCAAGCGCCTGAAATGATTATTCACCGAGCTTAAGCCAAGGTTTCTTCTGAGATTGCATGTGTCCTTTTTTGGAGACATAATAGGGGACAAGAACGGCTGTATCGCATTCACGGCATGGGAAAACGGATTGGCACGTTATTTGCTGAATCGGTTGGTGGAGGAGAAAAGACCATGAAAAAAAATGTCTGGGTCGTCATCTTTGGTCTTCTGTTCGTCACAAGTTGCATTGTCTATGTGCCCGTAGAGGAGAGCAACACGTATCCGCCGCGCTCCCAAGAAAGGCCTTCTGGAGAGGAATACTACGATTATCCCTCCGACATAGACTATGGGCACTTTTACGAGCACCTTTCTCCACATGGAAGATGGATCCAATATGCGCCCTATGGGTATGTCTGGATTCCCCGGCAGACAGTCTACCAGTGGCGCCCCTATACTCACGGACGCTGGGCCTGGACCAACTCCGGCTGGACCTGGATTTCCTATTATAAGTGGGGCTGGATCCCCTTCCACTACGGCCGCTGGGGCTGGGACAGACATCTGGGCTGGTTCTGGGTCCCGGGAACGATCTGGGCACCCGCCTGGGTGACCTGGCGTTGGGGGAACATGTATATCGGCTGGGCGCCCCTTCCGCCCGACGTGGAGTTCGTGGCCGGTATGGGAATCGGCTCTCTGCCCTACGACTTCCCGGATTATTACTGGGTTTTCATCGAAGGGCGCTATTTTCAGCATGACAATTTCAGCCGCTATGTCCTTCCCTTCGAGAGGAACCGAACCGTCGTCCGGCTGACCGTCCATAAAGCCAACCTCTCCGTGCGCAACCGCCAGCTTCTCAACCAGGGAGTGGACGTAGACCACGTTTCTCAACTGACCGGCAGCAAAGTCAACCGCTATGAAATCGAAGAAGGCCAGCGGCCCGAACCCGGCCAGATCAGCGGCGACAGCCTCCGGATATACCGTCCCGCCGTCCGGAAGAATGACGCGGCCAAACCGGAAGCTTTTCTCCAGAAGGAGGAGGCCGAAACCAAAATACCCGAGATCCACGCCGACGAGTTGGAAAAGAGGTTCTCCCCGGTAGGACTCGAGCAAAGGCTCGAGGAAGAGCAGGATCAGGAAATGCGTCTGCTCCGTGAAAGCCAGGAAAAGGAAAATACCGATCTCAAAAATAGGATCGAAGACGAGAAGAAACTGGCCTCCACTCCGGCCGAGAGGGTCAACGCCGAGAAAGAAGGCGAGGTCAGGGCTTCGCGGCTGAAAAAGGAACACGAGGAAGAGAAGGCCAAGATTTCGGAAAGACATCAAGAAGAGAAAAAGGTCGTCAAGAGCAAGACCAAGAAAAAAGACGGAGCCTGATCCGGACCGTCGTCTCAGTCCCGATGCCGGACGTCTTCCCTCAGGCTCACAGAAAGGACCGCGGCCATGATGACCGCGCCGCCGGCGAGAGTGCGGAGAGAGGGTTTCTCGGCCAGAAAGACAAACGCCAAAGCAATGCCATAGACGGGCTCGAGGCTGCTGATAATGCTCGCCGTCCGGGCCCGCACCCGCCGCATCCCCCTGATGAAAAGCGTGTGGGAACCGGCCGTGCAGGCGACTCCAAGGACAACCAGGAGCCCCAGATCCCGTGCGGCTAAGTTAACGGGCGGGACGATTATCAGGGCCGGCAGAAGGGCAACACCAGCAAATAGATCCTGGAAGAAGGCGATCGCCAGGCTGGAATAGCGCCGCACGAGGCGACGATTGAGCAAGGTCAGGACGGCAAATGTCAGCCCCGAAAGAAGACCCCATAAAACTCCTTGGTAGATCGAATCAGCCGGGTCGAAGCGGGGAACGATCAAAAAAATGCCGGCCAGACAAGCGCCGGCCGCGCCAATGCTCCGCCAATCGAATTTCTCCCGAAAAAACAGGGGTTCCAGGAGGACCGTGAAGACAGGGAAAGAGGAGTAGGAGAGAAGCCCGACGGCCACCGAAGAGACCTGGATCGCCTGAAAAAAGGCGCTCCAGTGCACCGCCAGAAGGACTCCGAGAAGGATCAGCAAGGCGGCCTGCGACCGGAGAATATCCCGCACGTTCTGTCGCTTCCAGGCGAGCCAAACGCCCAGTGCCAGACTGGCGAAAATAACTCTTCCCAGGACGATCAGTAGGGGGGAGAGGACAAGCCATTTCCCGAACAAGCCGGCCAGGCCGAAGAGGATGGTCGCCAGGTGGATCTCCAGGAGACTGCTCCGCCGCGCCTGAAACACGTTTGCCTTCATGCGACTCCAAGGATTATAGATTCAATTTGTCCGAGTCTCAAATAAAAATTCCTTTTGGAAACATCCTCAGGTTGTGCTAGAATGGTGAGTACTTTATTCCTGTCTGAGAATCACCAACTACGGCGATGTCATATCTCATATACGCCCGCAAGTACAGGCCGCAGACCTTCGAGGAGATGGTCGGCCAGAAGGCCGTCGTCCAGACCCTCCAAAACGCCATCAAGACCAGCCGCATCGGCCAGGCCTATATCTTCTCCGGGATGAGGGGGACGGGGAAGACGACCGTCGCCCGGATCCTGGCCAAGGCCCTCAATTGCCAGCACGGCCCAACCCCAACCCCCTGCAACAATTGCGAATTCTGCCGGGAAATCAATGAAGATCGCTCGGTGGATGTGCTCGAGATCGACGGCGCGTCGAGCCGCAAGGTGGAAGACATCGGTCCCATCCGTGACACGGCCAAGTACATGCCCATCCACAGCCGCTTCAAGGTCATCATCATCGACGAAGTCCACATGCTTTCGCAGCACGCCTTTAACGCCCTGTTGAAAACTCTCGAGGAGCCTCCTCCAAAGACCGTATTCATTTTCGCCACGACTGAATTCCATAGCGTCCCGCTAACGATCGTCTCCCGCTGTCAGCACTTCGAGTTCAAAAAGATCTCCCAAAAAGAGACCATCAACCATCTTCTGGACATCGCCCATAAGGAAAAGATCACCATATCTCCTTACGGGCTCAGCCTGATCGCCGGGGCGGCCGATGGAAGTCTCAGGGACGCCCAATCGCTTCTCGACCAGGCGGTGTCTTTTTCCGGAGATGTCATCAGCGACGAGGACCTCAAGGAAATCCTGGGCGCCATCAACCGGGAGATCCTCTTCGAATGCTCCTCGATGATTTCGGCTCAAGACCCGGCAGGGATTTTCCGGCTTGTCGAAAAGGTCATGGAAAAAGGCCACGACCTGCGGGTCTTTTATAAGGAGCTGATCCAGCACTTCCGGAATCTGATGCTGGTCAAGTCCGTGGCGGAAGTGGAAGATCTTCTTCCCCTGAACCCGGAAGAAATCAAGCGCCTCCGAGAGGAAGTCGCGCAGAGTTCGCTCGAGGACATCCTGCGCTACCTGCAAGCCCTCCAACAGGCAGAACAGGGGCTCCGTTTCTCTTCCCACCCGCAGATCTTCCTGGAGACTCTGCTGATCAAGCTTTGCCATTTCGAGAGAATCGTCCCGATCAAGGAACTGTTGGCGGATATGGCCGGGAGCAACACAGATCAGGGGGGTTCCGCTTCCCCGTCCGGCCGGGATGAAGAGAGGGCTTCGGGTGTACAGCAGAAATCCGGTCGCAAAGTTGAGCCGCTCCCCGGGCCTGAGCCAGTCCGGCCGCCGCCTCCGCCGCGTCCGGGAGAAACCCGGGACCTGTGGAAAAAAATTCTGGCCGAACTGCAGAAAGAGAAGAGCTCACTGGCGGCGATCTTATCCCGCCAAGCGACGTTCCTCATCAAAGACGAACCGCTGGATATCAAGTTTTCCCCGGAGAAGAGATTTGTCATCGACCATCCGGTGGTTCTGGAAATCTCCTTCCCCGGTGGAGACGCCTACTACAGGGGAGCCGTTCAGCGCGAGATCAGGCTGCTGGAGAGGATCTCCGCCGAGGTCGTCGGGCAGAAAGTCAAGGTCAAACTCGCCGAATCCCCGGGCCCGGCCTTTCCCGGAACCCGGCAGGAGAAAGAGACGAATATCGCCCTGAAGGATCCCTCGGTTCAGGCATTTGTGGATACCTTTAAAGCCACGATTTTGTCGGTCGAACCGGTGAAAGGGAAAAAGGAGAGGGAATAGGAATGATGAAAGACCTCGGCAACCTGCAAAAAATGCTCAAACAGGCCAAGGAGATGCAGGACAAGCTGCAAAAGGAGCTGGCCGAGCTGCGCCTCGAGGGGACGAGCGGCGGGGGAATGGTCACCGTTACCCTGGACGGACAAAAGAACCTGGTCAGCGTCCGGCTGGACCCGGAGGTGGTCAGCCGGGATGACGTTGATATGCTGCAGGACCTGATCGTCGCCGCCTTCAACGATGCGGCGGCCAAAGTGGACGAACACATGGCTCAGAAGCTGAGCAGCCTCGGCGGGGGCCTCAAGATCCCGGGATTGTTCTGATGTCCGACTCCACCCAGCCCCTCCTCCAGCTCATCGAGGAATTGAAGCGGATTCCCGGCATCGGCGCCAAGACCGCCCAGCGGATCGCCTTCCACATCCTGGGGCTTCCTCAAGAGGACGCCGATCGTCTGTCCGACGCCATCCGCGCGGTCAAAAAGAAGATCTTCTACTGCTCCGTCTGCAACAATATCACCGACGTGGATCCGTGTTCGATGTGTGCGGACGGCGAGAGGTCCTCCGAAAGCCTCTGTATCGTCGAGCAGCCTTACAATATCACCTCGATCGAGAAGACCGGGATCTATCACGGCCGCTACCATGTCCTCTTGGGCACGTTGGCCCCGCTCCGGGGAGTCGGACCGGAGGACCTCAAGCTGGACAAGCTCATCCAGAGGGTCGAAAAAGGGTCTTTTTCGGAGATTATCATCGCCACCAACCCGACTTCGGAGGGGGAGGCGACCGCTCTTTATTTGGCCAGGATCCTGAAGAATTTTCAGGTCAAAATGACCCGGTTGGCCATGGGGCTTCCGGTCGGCTCGGATATCGATTTCGCCGACCAGGTGACCATTAAAAAAGCCGTGGAGGGCCGAACCGAGTTGAAAGAGTGATTTGGAGGGCCGTTTCTGCTAAAATCTCGTTTTCTTCATAGATCGCAAATGAATTGATCAGCGAGCGAATTCATGAACAGAGAGGAGGTTCAATGAAAGAAACACTTGAGATTCGCTGGCACGGGCGAGCCGGCCAGGGGGTCGTCACGGCGGCGGTGACGCTGGCCGATGTCCTCTCCTCGGAAAAGGGGATTTACGTTCAAGCCTTCCCCGAGTTCGGCGCCGAGAAGAGGGGAGCCCCGATCCTGGCGTTCAACCGCATCAGCCAAAAGCCGATCCGCACTCATAGCCAGGTTTATTATCCCGACATCATCGTGGTCACCGACCCGAGTCTCCTGGGGCTCGTCGATATCGCCGACGGAGCTAAGGACGACACCATTTTCCTGATGAACACAACCTTCGATATCCCCATGGTTCGAGACCGGCTCAAGCTCGGGGATCGCAAAATCTATTCCCTCGACGCCTACACCATCGCCCGCGACGAGCTGGGGCGAGCCATCCCCAATGTCCCGATGGTCGCCTCCCTGGTCAAGGTTGTCGGCCTGATGGACCTGGACAAATTCCGGAAAAATATCGAGGTCTCTCTATCCAAGAAGCTGCGGGCGGAGGTCGTCAACATGAACCTGAAGACCATCAGCCGAGCGTTCGAGGAGGTCAAAGAAGGATGAAAAAAGAAACCTGGAAGGAACTTCCCATTGGAACGGTCAACACCCAGGCGGGGAACTCGGTCGTCAACCTCACCGGGACGTGGCGCTCCGGCCGGAGACCGCAGTTCATCGAAAAAAACTGCATCCAGTGCTTTTTCTGCTGGGTCTACTGCCCCCACTTGGCCATCCTGGTCAAGGACGGCAAGGTGACCGGGATCAACTATGACTACTGCACCGGCTGCGGCCTCTGCGCCGAGGAATGCCCCACCAAAGAAAAATCGATCATCATGGTGGCAGAGGAGATCGAACTCGCCGCAGGGAGAGAAAAATGAAGACAACGAAAATCCTCAACGGCAATCAGACCATCGCCGAGGCGGTCCGTCAGGTCGACCCCGACGTCATCGCCGCCTACCCCATCACCCCATCGACGGCCATCGTCGAAACGATCGCTTCTTTCAGCGCGGACGGATTGATCACGGGTGAATTCGTCTGCCCCGAAAGCGAGCACAGCGCCATGAGCGTCTGCATCGGCGCGGCCTCAGCGGGAGGCCGGGTCATGACGGCGACTTGCTCCCAGGGCCTCGCCCTGATGTGGGAAATGCTCTACATCGCCGCCGGGCTCAGACTGCCCATCATCGCCTCCATTGTCAACCGGACCTTGAGCGCTCCCATCAATATCCATGGGGATCACAGCGACACCATGGGAGCCCGCGACACGGGCTGGATCCAGATCTACTCCGAAAATTGCCAGGACGCTTACGACAATTTCATCCAGGCCTTCCGCATCGGGGAGCATCCCGACGTCCTGACACCCGTCATGGTCGGCTTCGACGGTTTCATCATCAGCCATTCCGCCGAGGTTGTCCAGGTGGAAGACGATGACGCCGTCAAGAGGTTTATCGGTGAATTCAAACCGCCGTTTCCGCTGCTCGACACCAGCCGGAAATTCACCGTCGGGCCGATCGACTTCACCGATTACTACTTCGAACACAAAAGAAGCCAGATCGAGGGCATCGAGAATTCCCCCCGGGTGATCGAAGAGGTCGGGAGGGAATTCGGCAAAACGTTCGGCCGTCCCTACGGCTTCTTCGAAGAGTACAGGATGGACGATGCCGAGCTCGCTATCGTGGTCATGAGTTCGGCCGCGGGAACCTGCAAAGACGCCATCGACGAGCTCCGGTCCGAAGGAAAAAGGATCGGCCTGCTCAAGCCCCGCGTTTTTCGTCCCTTCCCTCACCTCAAGATCGCCGAGGCCCTGAAGAAGTTGGCGGCCGTGGCGGTCCTGGACCGGTCCTCCTCTCCAGGCGCCTTCGGCGCTCCCCTCTTTACCGAGGTCCGCTCGGCGCTCTACGACTATGAGAAACGTCCCCAGATCGTCAACTATGTCTATGGGCTGGGCGGCCGCGATATCAAGGTCGAGCACTTCAAGGACGTCGCCGGAAAGCTCGAACGCATCGCCGACTCCGGCAAGGTGGACGAAATGCTCGGCTACATCAACCTGAGAGAGTAGAGGAAGACCCCCCAAAGGAGAAAACGACATGGCAGTAAAACTCAAAGACTTAGCTCAAATGGAAGACCGTCTCGTCGCCGGGCACGGGATGTGCCTGGGCTGCGGGATTCCCCTCATATTCAAGATCATCCTCAGGGCGACGGAAGACCCGATCGTCGTGGCCAACGCCACCGGCTGCCTGGAGGTCTGCACCACCATCTTCCCCCGGACGGCCTGGAACTGCATGTGGGTGCACAGCGCCTTCGAGAACGCCGCCTCCACCATCGCCGGCGTCGAAGCCATGTACAAAGCCCTGAAGAACAAGGGCAAGATCCCGGCCGATAAGAAGATCAAATTCCTGGGAGTGGGCGGCGACGGCGGGACCTATGACATCGGCCTCCAGGCCCTCTCCGGCGCTATGGAGCGAGGCCACAATATCGTCTACGTCTGCTATGACAACAACGCCTACGCCAACACCGGCGGACAGCGCTCCTCGGCGACGCCGCTGGGCGCTTCCGCGACCACCTCGCCGGCCGGCGCCAAGAGCGCGGGCAAGATCCAGAAAAAGAAGGACCTGACCAAGATCCTCGCCGCCCACAATATTCCCTATGTCGCTCAGGCCAGTCCCCACCGGTGGCAGGACCTCTACAACAAGGCCAAAAAAGCTTTCGAGGTCGAGGGGCCGGCCTTCCTGAACGTCCTTTGCTTTTGCCCGACGGAGTGGAAATACGACGAATCTCAGGGCATCAAGCTCGCCCAACTCGCCGCCGACACGTGTGTCTGGCCGCTCTACGAGGTCGAGAACGGAAAATACAAGATCAACTACACGCCCAAGCAGAAAAAACCCGTCCTGGAATGGCTCAAGCCCCAAGGCCGCTTCCGCCATCTCTTCAAGGAGGCCAACGCCTGGATGCTCGAAGCCGTCCAGAAGGAAGTCGACAGGGATTGGGAGGAGTTGAAAAGGCTCGCCGAGGCCTCTGCGCCCTGAGTCCGCTCTGCGCCGACTCCTCCCCAGAGGTGATAAGAAATCCCATCTCGATTCACCCCCCGCGAGGATTGTTCCTTTTCCAGGCGGGGTCCATTCTACCCATAGCCCCACGTACAGAGGGCCTTCTTCTGTCCGGAAGGGTCAGTGCTGGATATGAAAGGAACGGCCATGATCTCCCCATCCAAGGCGATCTCACGGTTGGCACCGGTCCTTATCATTCTTGCTTTGATCACCCAGCCAGGAGAACTGGAAGCCTTCGAGAAGAAGCTCAGGGTATCCGCCGACTATGCCCGCATCCATCTCCAGGCGGATGATGAATCCCTTATCGTCGAGACTCTGGAAAGGGGACACCTTCTCTCCCTGCTCTATTCAGGAAAAATGAGGAAAATCTGGTATTATGTTTGTTTCAAGTCGGTCAAGACGGGACAGACCAAGTCCGGCTATGTCCTTGACACGGCCGTCGAGCTGCTCTTCGATCCGCTCAAAACCATCACCATCGCGGAGGAGAGCCAGAGCCTTCGCGTCAATTACGCGCCCCGCAAGTTCGACGAAATGAAGTGGGGACTGAGCAAGAAGCAGATTCTGGAAATGGAAGGAAAACCCCTGTCCCAAGAAAAGGCAAAGGGTCTGGACATCATGAAATACCAGCAGAAACTCATCAACTTGGACTGCTCCATCGAATACGAGTTCGCGGCCAATAAGCTGACCGGCACGCGCTTCTCGTTCGATACTGAGTATCTCGACAAGAACGCCTACCTCAAAGACTATCAGAAAGTCAAAAACGCCCTCGTTCAGAAGTTCGGCCGTCCCCTGGAAGAAGCCATGGATTGGCGGGACACCACCTTCAAGGACGATTTCGGAGCCTGGGGAGAGGCGGTCAGCCTCGGGCACCTGGAACTGAGCTCGCTCTGGATGACACCCCAAACCGAGATCCAGGCCGTCTTGAGCGGGGAGAACGAGGAGATCTTTCTGACGGTCGAGTACTCCGGCCGGCAGCTCAGAGAGCTCGTCAAAAAGAGCGAAGAAGAGTAGCCGCCGGTTCTATTCCTTCACGGGTATCGGACCGATCACGACCTCAACGGCCTTTTCCGGGGCCAGGATGTGTTTGATGGAGGTGTTGACCCCTTCCAGGGTGAGCGCCTCGATCTCCGAGGGGAAAGCCCTGAAATAGTCGAATCCGAGCCCGGCCGACTCAAAAAAGGCCAGGGTCGTGACCTTTCCGGTTTTCGTCTCATTGTCCCGGACAAAATCCGCCAGGGCGGCCGTCTTGGCAAACTCTAGATCCTCCTCGCTGATGCCGTCTCGACACAGGCCCAAGATCTGCTCTTGAAGAGCCGCTTTCGCAGTTATCATCTTCACGTTGTCTGTCTCGAGATAGGCTTCGAGAATTCCTCCCGAGTTCATCAGGGTGGCCCGGCAGTTCACATTGTAGGCCAGCTTTTTCTCGCTGCGGAGCGGCCAGAGTTTTGAACCCGGGCCTTTGCCCAAAAGATTTTCGAGGAGGGAGGCGAGGGCGAAATTTCGCGGTGAAACCCCGGGAAGGAGATAGGCCAAACCGACATATGTTTGCTTGGTATCACGCTCGAGATGGACGGCTCTCTTCTCCGGGTCGCAACCCGAGACCGGGTCGAAGAAGACGGGCTCCCCACGCGGAATTTCGGAAAAATACTTGGCCGCCAGATCGAGGAGCATCTTCTCCGGCAGATCGGAGGAGAGAGAAAGAACCATGTTGGCACCGCTGAAGAAGCGGCGATAATGATCGGAAACGTCCTTGTTCTTGATGGCCTTCAAGGAGTCTTCATCGCCATAGATCGAGCCGGCATAGGAGGTCCCCACGTAAAATGCGCTCAGGCCGGCCAAGTGGCCGAGGCGCACAGAATCGTCTTCTTCGATCCGGCTCTGATGGGCCATATTCTTTTTAACGGCGTCGATCCGGATTCCGGAGAAGAGCGGGTCGAGAATGATCTTAGAAAAGATTTTCAGGGAGGCTTCGAGATTTTCCGATAAGCATTCGATGTTGATGAGGGAGTGGTCTCCCAGGGTTGTGACAGAAAATTGGGTGGCCAGCCTCATCAGTTCCTGGGCTTTGCCGGAGTCCGGAATCTCCACGGACAAACGCGTGGTCAGGAAGGCGAGGCCCCTCTTTCCGGACGGTTCGGCTCTCTTTCCGCCTTTGACCAGGATTTGAAGGATCGTCGTCGGCAAAGATTCATCGACTTCCAGAATGATGTTCAGCCCGTTGTCCAGGGCCATTTTGCGAACTGATGCCTCTCCGGACACTCCGTCCCGGCCTGTTCCGATCAGGAAAATAAGGGCGGCACCAAGGAAATAGGCGAACTCCCTGAATCGGGCCGCTTTGTTCCTCCGGCTCATTTGTTCATTCCGCCTTTCTTGGGAAGGATGGAGACGGTGACATAGTTGGCCCGGCTCAAATAGTCGGCGGCCGTCTTTCTCAGGTTTCCGGACGTCACCCGGCTGATGTTGTCCAGGTACTTTCTCTCGGCCTGTCCCTCGCTCAGGATCATGAATTGGGCGAGCGAAACGGCCAGCGACAGCCCCCTCTCCTGGGACCGGTAGGCCCTGTAGGTGATGTGGTTCTTGGCGCTTCCCAGGCGGTCAAAGATGAACATCTGTTGGGCTCCGTAGACGTCCTCGGGCGAGAAATTTTGTTCTCTCGCCTTGCGCAGGAAGCCGACGGCCTCCCGTCTGACCCTGTTCAGGTTCCGGGGGTCAAGAGTGCAATAGACCAGGAGGGCGCCGCCGAATCTATGGGTCAGATAGGCCATGGAGAGCGTCTCGACCAACCGCCGCTGCCCTTGGTTCAGCGCCGAGTAGAGCAACGGATTGATTCCCCGGCCGAGGATCTCGGTGAGGACGTCCATGCTGTACTGGTCCGGACTGTTGAAGTCCGGGGCCTGGACCGCGATCAAGAGGTAAGCTTTCTGGACGTCCATTTCGACATCCAGGTCGAGGTTCTTCTCCGGCGGCGCCGGCGGCTCGATTGCGGCGCGGGGGAAAGATTCCCCCTGGATCTCACTGAACACGGCTCGCACTTTATCTTTCATGTCCGCGATGCTGAAATCACCCACGACCGCGAGGGCGCAGTTGGCGGGGATGAAATACCGCCTGTAGAATTCAGAGAACTTCCCGGCTGAGAGGTTCTTGATCACCTCGGCGTCGCCGATGAGCGGATTGGAATAGGGATGGCCGTGAAAAAGATTCTGGTAGGCCAGCGCGGTCGCATATCTGAAGGGATCATCTTCGAGCTGGCGCAATTCCTCCAGGATGACCTCTTTCTCTTTGTCCAGCTCATCCTGCTCTATCTTGAGACGGAAGAGGATCTCGCGTTGGTTGTTGAGAGCGAAATCGGCGGCGTTTGCCGGGACCGAGATTTCGAAAAGGGCCAGATCGTTTCCCGTGTGGGCATTGAAGTAGGCGCCGTGACGCCGGACATCCCGCCCGATATCGCTCCCCGAGCGAACCTCGGTGCCGCGGAAGAGGATGTAGTGTTCAAGGACATGGACGATGCCGCTGGTCTCAGGGGTTTCGTCCTTGGAGCCGAGGTCCACGGCGGCGACCACATTGACGAGGGGAACATTCCTTTTTTCGAGCAAAAAGACCTTGAGGCCGTTCTCGAGGACGAAATATTCGGCTGTCTCCCCGGTTTCGACAAGGCCGGCCGTGAGGACAACGGGACAGGGAAGAAAGAGAAAGAACAGAAGGACGCCCGTCAGGATGAGCCGGGGCTCTGTTTTGAGGCCTTTTCTTCTCAAAATCATTCGCTTCTCCAATCCACAAGCAGATTTTATACCAAACAGCTTGGTCATGTGAACTCTTTCTTCAAGGGAGAACCCTAAACAGGGTTCCGAATGGCCAAAACCTGTGATGTCAAATCTTTTTACATTGGCCAGTCATCCAGGCTTAAAAAAGGCCTGAACGATGCGTCAAGGACTGATCGGAGTTGGCTACGGCGGGTCGGCTGTGATAAAATGCCTCTCAAGAGGCGGACATGAAAAGCCAGCGCAAAGCCAAGATCCTGGTCGTCGATGACGAGGAAAACATCCGGAAATCCCTCAGAATGATCCTCGAGTACGAGGGCTACCATTTCCTCGAAGCCGCCGACGGGGAGTCGGCTCTCTCCTTGATCGAGGAGACGATTGACCTCGAGCTCGTTCTTCTTGACATCAAAATGCCGGGACGGGATGGTTTGGATATCCTGGCCGAGATCAAAAAGCGCCCCTATGGCCCCGAAGTGATCATGATCTCTGGGCAAGGGACCATTCAGACGGCCGTGGAAGCCACCAAACTCGGTGCCTTCGAATTCCTGGAAAAGCCCCTCCACCGGGACCGGGTCCTCCTCGCCATCCGAAACGCCCTCAACCAAAACACCCTGCGGCGGGAATGTCAGGACCTGCGGAGAAGGGCCGAGAAGCGCTATGAGCTCATCGGCCAGCACCCCCTGATGAAGCAGCTCTGGCAGGACCTCCTCAAGACAGCCCCGACTAACGCCACGGTTCTCATCTACGGGGAAAGCGGCACCGGGAAGGAGCTCATCGCCCGGGCCATTCACAGCCACAGCATGAGAACCAAAGAACCGTTTATCCAGGTCAACTGCGCGGCCATCCCGGAGGAATTGATCGAAAGCGAGCTTTTCGGCCACGAAAAGGGCTCTTTCACCGGGGCCACCGAGCGCAAGGTGGGCAAGTTCGAGCTGGCCGACGGCGGGACCATCTTCCTGGACGAAATCGCTGACATGAGCCTCAAAACCCAGTCGAAGGTGTTGCGGGTCCTCGAAGAAGGGGAGATCCAGAGGGTTGGGTCGAGCAAGGTCAGCAAGGTCGACGTCCGGGTTATCGCCGCCACCAACAAGGACCTGAAAAAAGAGATCAGCGAAGGGAAGTTCCGTGACGATCTCTTCTTCCGCCTCAACGTCGTTCCTGTCTATTCGCCGCCGCTCCGGGATAAAAAAGAGGATGTCCCCCTTCTCATCGAATACTTCAGCCGCAACTTCGCCGAGGAAAACAACTTCCGGCCGAGAAAGTTCTCTCCCGAGGCCGTCGCCGCTATGACAAAATATTCCTGGAAGGGCAACGTCCGGGAGCTCCGTAACATCGTCGAACGGCTGCTGATCATGACCGAGGGTGAAACGATCGGAGTGAAAGCCCTTCCCGAGGCATTTCGGGGAGGCGAGAAAACAAGAGGTCCCGGCGCCGGCCAAGCCAAGACCCTGAAGGATTACCGGGAGATGGCCGAGAAGGAGTTCATCCTGGCCAAACTCGAGAAAAACAACTGGAATATCTCCCAGACGGCCCGCGAGATCGACACTCCCCGGAGCAACCTCTATAAAAAACTGGCCCAGTATGGTATAAAGATAACGGTTGGAGTGGGCGAGGCGGTTGCCCCCTCTTCTCCCAGCGGGAAGAAAGGGGAGGAAAGTCCGAACTCCACAGGGCAGGATGGTCGCTAACCGCGACTCCGGGCGACCGGAGGAAAGTGCCACAGAAAACACACCGCCGAAGGGGAGGGGAGACTCTCTCCTGGCAAGGGTGAAAAGGCGAGGTAAGAACTCGCCGCCCTGATGGCGACATCAGGGGCAGGGTAAACCCCATCCGGAGCAAGACCAAACGAGCCCCGAACTGGGATGGCCCGTCCCGAGGGGGTGGGTAGGTCGCTCGACCTCCGGAGCAATCCGGGGGCTAGACAAATAACCGCCGCCCGCAGCCATGCGGGAGACAGAATTCGGCTTACGGCCCGCTCCAACCGCTTTAGTCAGGCCCGCTACCGGCCTTCCGGCGTCTTTGTCCTATCGGCCGCGCGTTGGGCTTCGAGCGGCATTCCCTGCGCTTCTAAACCTCTTTCCTGTTTTGATGAGCTCCCTCCGACCGCTAACGAGGGCCCGGGCCACGGGCAGAGCGGGCGGCTTGACTTTACTCGAGCCCCAGGGAAGAAATTTAGTCCTCTTGCGTCAAAAGAGATGGTGGCTTTTTGTTTGGAGTGTGAATGACCCGGCGATGCAGGCGTCTTCTCAGCGGCTTGGCGGCCTTCCTGGCTCTTTCCGGAGGACTCGTTGCCTCCGTCCAGGAAAAGCCCAAGCGCCTGAACATCGACTGTTTGGTCATACCGCCTCCCAGGATTGACGGACGCCTCGATGATGCCTGCTGGCAGGCCATTCAGCCCGTCTCGGGCTTTTTCCAGTACGACCCCATCAACGGCGTCCCCGCCTCGGAAGAGACGTTCGTCTGGTCCGCCTTCGACCAGGACTATCTTTATTTCGCCTTCCTGATGAAGGACTTGCAGCCGGACAAGGTCTGGGCCGAGCTGACGCCGCGCAACGAATGGGACAATAATGACTCGATCTCGCTCATCCTCGACGCCTACAACGACAAGCGGACGAGCATCACCTTCGAGCTCAACCCTAGGGGAGTTCAGAAAAATTCCGTCGAGACGATCTGGAAATCCGGGGCTGTGATTCGCGAGGACGGCTGGAGCGCCGAGATGGCCATCCCCTTCAAGTCGCTCCGGTTCTCCGCGAAAAAGCTCGACGTCTGGGGCGTCAATTTCGAGCGGTACATCCATCGCCTCAACGAAACCGACTACTGGACCGACGTCGACCGGGACCTTCCTAAGCTCCAACAGACCGGCGAGCTCTGCGGCCTGACCGGCCTGCAGCCCGGTCACAATCTCGAGTTTTTCCCTTACGCGGGCGTCCGGACGTCCGAGTGGGAGGGCGAGACGGACACTAAGGCGGCTATCGGCCTCGACGCCAAGTGGGGCATCCGGCCGAACCTCTATCTCGATGTCACGGCCAGCCCCGACTTCAGCGAGGTCGAGTCCGACCCGTTCATCTACCAGCTCTCCCCCTACGAGAATTATCTTCGGGAGAACCGTCCCTTCTTCACCGAGGGCAGCCGCTACTTCTCCCTGTCCACGGGCGACGATTACCACGACGGCGAGGTCAGCCTCTTCTACTCCCGCCGGATCGAAAACCCGGAGATCGCGGCCAAGTTGTCGGGAAAGACGGGCGGATTCGGCTTCGGCATCCTCGGAGCGCTCAACAAAGAAGATGAAGGCGACTCCTTTTTCGGCGTCTTCCGTTTGCAAAAGGACATCTTCAAGAACTCCCAGGTCGGGGTCTATTACGCCGGCCTCCACGACGGGGCGGACCGGAACGATAACGTCGCCGTCGACTACAGCTTTAGCTTCAAGGATTATTACTACATCCGGGGCATGAGCGCTTTGACCTTCAACGAGGGGGGTTCCGGTTCCCGAAACGGCCTCCATCAGGTCCGCTTCGAGAGGGACCCAGACGCCGGCCTGCAGGTGATGTCAGGTTTCCAGAGGATCGAGGACAATGTCGAGATCCGGACGGGTTACCTCGACCAAGTCGATGTCCAGTCGTTCGACCTTATGGCCGGCTACGCCTGGCGCTTCGACAAGGGCCCCTTCAAGCGCCTCAGCTGCGACGTCGGCGGGGAGGTCAGCCAGGATTCCCACGGCCGCGGCACCGGAGAGAACGTGGAGGTGATGTTCTTTTCCGACCTGTTCAACCGCCTTGATATCGACGGCGGCTTCGAACTTGGACGGAGCAAGTACCAGATCCTCGACATCGGCGAAGAGCTCGTCTGGACGCCCGATTACATCAATACCTACGGCGCCCACATTGATTTCGACTGGGAGCGCGGGGGCTTCCTGAAGGAAGTCAGCCTGGAGGGCAACTGGCGGAAGCGCGGGATTTACAACGAAGAATTCACCGCCGTCGCGCCGGGCTTCCAGACGAATGTTGAAGGCCAGCTCGTCCTCCGGCCGCAAAGCAACCTGGA
Source organism: Candidatus Aminicenantales bacterium (assembly GCA_049682755.1). Taxonomy (GTDB): domain Bacteria; phylum Acidobacteriota; class Aminicenantia; order Aminicenantales; family UBA8522; genus UBA8522. Next base: position 16,107 of record JBAUIH010000245.1, read on the forward strand.
ATGGTCGGTCGAAGGAGATTGGATCCGCCAGACGATCGACGAGTCCGGCGAGGAGATCTTCAACGGCCTGGCCTACGAGACGGCCCTCCACTATCAGGTCACCCACAGTCTCTTCCTCAACACCCGGCTCTTCGGGGAGACGCACGACAGCCAATACAGCCTGGATTTCCTCCTCGGCTACTACTTCGGGGCCGGCAACGTCGTCCAGCTGTCGTTCAAGAAGAGCGAGCCGAACGAGCTCCTCGGCCGGGTGGGCGGTTACTCGATCACCCTGAAAGTCTCTTACCTGCTCCGGATCTGACCTCCGATTGTCCACTTTGCCCTCGATCACCAGGAAATGGAGGTGCGGGTGAAGACTCATCCGGACTCCAATCCCGGCTTTTGACATCATTCAACCCCTCTGTTATAAAGCCCTCCACGGGCTTTGGAACGAAAGACAATCCTCAACAAAAGGACGGAGCGGCATGGACGAGCAAGAAAAAGAAATCATCAACGATTGCGCAGGCAGGCTGGTGACCGGTGAAGTTGCTCCCTGGAAGGTCGAACAGGAAATAGCAGAACGCTACGGAATCGCTCCCCCTGGGAATTTCCGCTTGGCTGCCCTGAGCCGCCGCGAATTTATCGAGAGAACGACAGGGGAGAGATTCGCCTTCATCATGCTTCCTGAAAAACCTTATATAACTCAGTATAAATGCGCTGGTTGTCGGCTCGATGGGGAGCTTGACGCCGGCGATCCAAATCACGTTTGCCCGATCTGCGGCAAAGAGCTGGAGCCTCTTCCGCAGCACAAGCCGCTCGTCTCTAATTACGTCGGCGGCCGCGAGGCTTACTATTCCTACGCAGGATCCATCCGGGTCAAGGGTGATGTTGAAAAAAAATTCACCAATCTTCTTATCTACGGAAGTGGACTCGGCCCCATAGGAGTGACCCGGGGATGTCGTTACATCAACACATTCGGCGGGGCGGGAGTCAGGGCGCCGGACTTCGGCCGGGCGACCCGGTGCATCGGGTATATGTTCTCGTCAGAGCAGGAGAGGCGCAGGGCGGCCGAGATAATAACGCATCACCTGGAATCCATTCAGGCCGAAATGAGCCCTTTCCTAAAAGAACATTCCGGTCGCTTCAGTGCGGTCGAGTTCGAGTCGACTGAGAACCAGGCTGGTTATGTCCTCTTTGTCGATTTCGCGGCCGAATTCCCGAATGCCCGGGGGCACGGCAGCTTGAGTCGAGCCGTGGGCGTGGCGAAAAATAGATGCCAGGAGCTTCTGCTGAGCAATGGCCTGAACCCCAAGCTCAGTGTCATCGCCCAGGGCTACGACGGAGACCTGAAGCCGAGCCCGCGCAACAAAAGGGGAAGATATGCTTCGGCCGAGGTCCGGATTCCCGTCAAGGAATTCGAAAAAGAGCTGAATGTCGACCCGGATAAATTCATTTCCTTCGTCAATCTGGACGCGCTCGGGGCGCGGAAGCTGGGTTGTCAGTTTTATTCGGGCATGGGCGGGGAGATCATTCCCGCCATCTACAAGGCCACTCAGGTCAACCCTCAGAGCCCGCTCGTATCCTCATTTGAAAACATCTATGTGAAATCGGATAGAGGAGACGTCGTTTACGGAGTGGAGCTTCCCAATGTGGAGGTGGGAATCGCGTCGTCGGGCGAGGGGATCATCTCGCCTTCCGCCCGCGAGGCCCTCCGGATCATGGGGATCCATACTGCCCGGGAGTTCGCGGCTTCTCTGGCCGCCCAGGTCCTGGCCGGCGAGTTCAACCTGGCCCTGGAGATCAGCCGGGGAAAACTCTATAGGTCATAACCGTCGCCATCCCCTTTATTCTTCTTCATATTCCAGCTTAAACCGGAGCAGGAGAAGGGGAAATCGACTTTCGCGTCCCGTTTCTACCATAAAAATGAGAATTTTTTCTTCGGTGTTCCTTTTCATTTTCAAGCGCGGCTTCTGCGGGATGTCGGAATCTTCCATTCGGCTCATGCCCTGGATTTCATAATCCAGCCGGTCCCAGATCATAAATACCCTGAGCTACCTCGCCGACGTTATGCGAGGCTGCGGACGATCTTCCTGGCAATGAGTCGGCGCCTACGAATCCGATTGACAATCGGCCAGGCGAGCGGATATATTTCCGGCCTGTGAATTCTCTTCTCATGTCAATATCGTCCAGGAAAACCATCATGAAAAAAACAACGATCCTGATCTTTGCCTTTATTGTTGCCTTCAGCGGACAGACCGTCGCCCAGGTCAAGGCTGACGGCCAAAAAGCATACGAACATGTGCTCCGCATCGCCTCCGACGAGTTCCAAGGCCGCAAGTCGGGGACTCCGGGGTACGCCAAGGCGGCGGAGTACGTGGCCGACAAAATAAAAGAGTATGGCCTCCGGCCCGGCGGTAAGAACGGGACCTGGTTCCAGGAGGTCCCGTTCAAGAACTGGTCGAACTATGATCAGCCGATCCGCCTGGAGATCGTCTCGCCGCTTCGGCGCGTTTATTTCGCCGGACGCAACCGGGATTTTACTCCCGTCTCCGGGACCGGTTCGGGCATCGTCCGGGGCGAGGTGGCCTTTGCCGGCTATGGCATTTCGTCCGAAAAACCCGCCTGGAACGATTATGATGGACTCGACGTCAAGGGCCGTATCCTTATTGTCCTTCCCGACGCTCCTTCCGATTTCGGCGATTCCGCCGGCCGGGATTGGACACTGGAAAAGAAAGTCAAGCTGGCCGCCGAAAAGGGGGCAGTCGGGCTGATCGAGATGGACCTTTCCGATCCGGGCCGCTCTCCATCAGCTACCCGTCGCCGGGTGCGCCGGTTCATCAAGCAGGGCGAATGTCCGCCGAATTTCGTGGTCATGCAGGCGGGCCGCAATTTCCTCGACGACCTTTTCTACAGCGTCCGGAGCAGCTGGAGGGAACCCGTGAGCCGGATCCTTCGTCAGAAGAGGCCCCACTCCTTCCTTGTGGACGTCGCGGTGGAAATGGAAGCCCATTTTGTCCAGGAAGACCGGAAAGCCTGCAATGTCATCGCCCTCCTTCCTGGCCGGGACAAAAAGCTCAAAGACGAGTTCATCATCATGGGCGGCCACCTGGACCATCTGGGTATCGGCCTCGACGGATTCATCTATAACGGAGCCGACGACAACGCTGTCTCCGCGGGCACTCTGCTGGAAACGGCCCGGGTCCTGATCGCTTCCGGCTTCAAGCCGGCCCGCTCGATTCTCTTCTGCTTCTGGGCGGGCGAAGAATTGGGGTTGATTGGTTCGCGATACTACGCCGCGCATCCATTGTACCCTCTGGAGAAGACCGTCGTCTACCTGAATGTCGATATGGTCGGCATGGGTGATCCCGACCTGCTGGTCGGCGGGATGTGGGAATACGGTCGCTTCTATGACCTCCTTAAGCCGGCGCTTGACCCCGAGATCGCCAAGAAGCTCAAGCCGCGGCTGAACTACCGCGGCTCGGACCACAGCGCCTTCTGGGCGAAGGGTGTGACCGCTCTGAGCCTTCGAACCGGCGAGATTCTGACGGGTGAACTCGACGACGAACATCCCGAGTACCACCGACCGGGCGACCGTCCCGAGGTCATCGACCCCGAGCTGCTGCGACTGTCAGCTCAGTATCACATCGATATCATCCGTTTCCTGGCTCAAACGAAGGAGGATATGTTCGATCCCCGATTCCGGGCCGAGTTCATCCACAAGGACGCGGTCGTTGTCGACCTCCATTGCGATACCATCGGGAGGTTCATGAACGGCGAGGACCTCCGCCAGGACCTTCCCAAAGGGCATATCGATATCCCCAAATTGAAGCGGGGTGCGATGGATCTCCAGGTATTCGCCTGCTTCGTCCGACCGCCCGCCGGCGACCTTGAAAAGGCCCAGGCGGCTAAGAAGGTCTTCCAGCAAATCGGGGGGATCCGCCGCCTGGTCGACCAGAGCCCGGATGACCTGGAGATCGTCCGAACCCATGAAGAAGCCATGCGCCTGCGGAATTCCGGCAAGACCGGTATTTTGATCGGGATCGAGGGCGGCTACGCTATCGACAGCGACCTGGACATGCTGAGGACGTTCTACCGGACGGGAGTGCGGCTGATCACCTTGACCCACTGGACCGACACGGATTGGGCCGATGCTTCGGGCGACCCGATAGCCAATCATGGCGGGCTCACCTCATTCGGCGAGCAGGTCATCAAAGAGATGAACACACTGGGAATGGTCATCGACGTCTCCCATGTCCACGATGAGACATTCTGGGATGTCATCCAGATCACAAAAGCGCCGGCCGTCGCTTCCCACTCCTGCTGCCGGGCGCTCGCCGACCATCATCGCAACCTCAGCGACGAGATGCTCAAGGCGCTGGCCAAGAACAATGGTGTCGTCGGCATCAATTTCCACCCCGGTTTTCTCAACGCCGAGATCGAGAAAAAATATGACGCTCTCCTCGCCGAAGTGACCAGGAAGCACGGTTTAGCGGCTGATTTCCAGGCGATCAGGCAAGCCGACGACGAAATAAGAAACAAAGTGATGGCGGAATTCGAAGCCAAATCCGGGGAACTTCAAAAAACGCTCCCTCGGGTGGACGTCAAAACGGTCGTCGACCATATCGATCATGTGGTCAAGGTTACAGGATATACGGATCACGTCGGCCTCGGCTCGGATTTCGACGGAATCTCCTCGACACCCGAAGGCCTGGAAAACGTGGGCCTTATCGGGGCCATCACCGAGGAGCTGCAACGCCGCGGCTACGAGGAAGGGGATATCCGAAAGATACTGGGCGGGAACTTCCTCCGCGTTTTTCAGGCCGTCGAAAAAGCGGCCAAGAAAGCGGACTCAGAATAGCGGGGGGCGGTCGAGTTCTCTAGGCTTTCCCCAAAACCATCGCCAAAAGCGCCATCCGGACGTAGAGCCCGTATTCCATCTGGCGGAAGTAGGCGGCCCGCGGATCGTCGTCGACCTCCATCGCGATCTCGGTGACACGCGGCAGCGGATGCATGACGATCATCTTCTTCTTGGCAGTCTTCATGACCTCCGGAGTGATCACAAAGGCCGACTTGACCTTTTCGTAATCGGCCCCGTCCTCGAACCGCTCCTTCTGAACGCGGGTGACATAGAGAACGTCGGTCCTGGGCAGCACCTTTTTGAGCGTCGCGTTTTCCGATTGCGGGATGCCCTTCTCGGCAACCTCGTCCATGACGTCCCTGGGCATGCGCAGGATCTCGGGAGAGACATAGTTCAGGCTGATCCCGCTGAAGAGGGTCAGCAGGCGGGCCAGCGAGTGGACAGTGCGTCCATACTTCAGGTCGCCGAGCATGGTAACGGTGAGGTTGTCCAGCCGGCCCAGCTCCTCCCGGATGGTGAAAGTGTCAAGGAGGGCCTGGGTGGGGTGCTCGCCGACCCCGTCGCCGGCGTTGATGACGGGTTTGCGACAGTACTTGGCCGCCAGCGAGGCGGCCCCGACTTCGGGATGGCGAAGGACGATGACGTCGGCATAGCATTCGAGCGTCCGGACCGTATCAGGGAGACTTTCGCCCTTGGCCACGGACGAATATGTCACCTCGCTAATAGGGATGACCGCTCCGCCCAGCCTTTCCATGGCCGCCATGAACGAGGAGGCGGTCCGGGTCGACGGTTCATAGAAAAGATTCGCCAGGATCTTGCCCTTGAGCAGGTTGAACGTCCCGATCCGTTCGACCATGATCCTCATCTCGTGAGCGACCTCGATGGTGTATTCCAGGTCGGTCCGGCTGAATTGCTTGACGGAGAGGATATCCTTCCCGTACCAGGGCGCCGTCTTCTGATCGCCGAAGGGCAGGCAGGGGCTTTTCGGCTTGCTGGGCATCTTGGCCTCCTTGCTTGAGCACGTCCAAACTATATCGCCGGACCGCGGAAATTGTCAATCGCCACCGGCCTATAATACACTATTCCTATAAAATAAAGAGAATTTGCTCCGCCCCTTGACTCAGCCGGACAGACTGCTAAATGAATCAGAAGGGGAGAGAGGTGACGGCCTGTTTGATGACGAGCAGGATATTGCCCGGGAAGATCCCCAGCTGGAGAACACCATACAGGCAGAGGAAAAGGACGAGAAAGAGAGCGGGATTCTCGACATCGATTTCGAGCTGACGGGCCGGCTCCCTCATATACATGTAAACGACGATCCGGAGATAGTAAAAAACCGAGACCAGGCTGGCCAGCACTCCGATGATGACCAGAGGGACCAAGTCCGCCCGGACGGCGGAGCTGAAGACATAGAACTTGGCTAGGAAGCCCGCCGTCGGCGGGAAGCCGGCCAGTGACAGGAGAAAAACGCTCAACGTGGCTCCGATCCAGGGATAGCGGAATCCGACCCCCGCATAATCTTCGAGCTCCAGGTATTCGCGGCCCGTCTTGCTCAACCCGATCACGGCGGCGAAGGCTCCGATGTTCATGAATAAATAAGCCGTGAGATAGAAGACCAGGCCGGCGTTATCCCGCGCCAGGACGGCTACCATGATGTACCCGGCATGGGCGATCGAGGAATAGGCCAGGATCCGTTTGACGTTTGTCTGCCGGAGGGCGATGAGGTTCCCGACGATCATCGTCAGGACACTGATCACCCAGAGGGCCCAAAAAAGCGCGGTCCGGTCGGCCGTTGCATCCCAGAAATTCAAGAACAGCCGGAGGAAGACGACAAATCCCGCCGCCTTCGGGCCGACCGAGAAGAAGGCCGTGATGGGCGTCGGCGCGCCTTCATAGACGTCCGGCGTCCACATGTGAAAGGGAACGACCGCGATCTTGAATCCGAACCCGATGACGACAAGGGCAACCCCGAGCAAGCCCAGTGTCGACGGACCTCCCCCTCCACTGAAAAAGGCGATGATCTCGGGAATGGAGACCGACCGGGTGGCGCCATAAAGGAAGGCCAGGCCGAGGACGAGGAAGGCGCTGGCGAAGCTCCCGAGGAGGAAGTACTTGAGAGCCGCTTCTCCGGACTTCTCGTCATTCCTCCGCAGTCCGGCCAGCGCGTAGCTGGAAACAGAAAGGACCTCGAGGCCTAGGAATATCACCAACAGGTCCGGCGAGGACGTCATGATCATCAGCCCGGAAAGAGCCAGCAGCAACAGGGCGAAGATCTCGCCGTGGTTGGCGTCGTGCCGCCCGATGTACTTCAGACTCAGCAGGATGACGAACGCGACCGCCAGCCCGAAGAAAAGCGTCAGGAAGATCGCCAGGTTGTCGAGAGCGAGTCCTCCCCCAAAATAGGAGAGTCCCTTGTTCCAGGACGAAACGGCCAGACAGCCGGCCGCCCCGAGAAAAACGAGGGAGACATAGCCGAGATAGTCGCGCTCTTGCTTCTTGATGAAGACTTCGAGCAGAAGCACGACGAGCGCCCCGACGACGACGGCCAGCAGGGGGGCGAGGGCGGTCAGGCTGTTCATCCCTACCTATTCTCCTTCGTCTTATCCAAGATGCGCTCGGCCGAGTGCTTTTCTTCTTCCTCTGCGCTCATGTCTTTGATGATTACGGCCGCTTTGGCGCTGTCGCGGAAGTAAATCTTTTCCCGGTTGTGAACGCGATCGAGCAACAGGGTCACGGAGC
>JBAUIH010000246.1:0-4396 GCA_049682755.1 Candidatus Aminicenantales bacterium
AGATCCAATAGGGGAGGCCCTCCTTTTGGAGAGAAGGCATGGCCTGGATTGCAATGATCGGCAATCTATTTCTCCGCAGAGGACCGGGTTCTGGCTATCTTCTTTAGCCTGAACGATCCCGTTTGTCAATCCCTGCCGGGAAGATACACAGGGAGACGGAGGCCCGGGAGCTTGTTTTTTTCTCTGAGGGCCCGGCACGATGTTTCCCGTGGCGGGTCCGGCGCGGCGCCGAAGTCCAGGATCGACCAGTCGATGAGGGCGAGGGCGGCCGGCAGATTTTCCCTGAAGATGGGGTCGATATCCCGCTCGGCGTTGAAAAATCCTCCGCCGAGCTGGTCAACGGGCGGAAGCTCGATGGTGAAAGCGGGGATCCCGGCGATGCCGAAGGCCCAGTCGGTCGTGTCGCCGTTGGTGAGGTAAAGGGAATCGCCGGCCCGGCCGAAGCCGTAGATCCGGCCGTTCACGGCCCGCATCAGGTTCGACATCAAGGCGGCCAGGGATTTGAGAAGGGCGTCCTGATCGGTCGGGGCCGTGGTGTATCCCCAGGGATAGAGGATGACCTGGGAGAAGCTGTGATACGAGATCAGAGCCTGGAAGTCCCGTTGAAAAAAGAAATCCCGGACGGCCCGGCTTTCAGGTTCGGAGAAGGGCCCCGTGCCGCGATAGATTTCCGATGCGGGCTCGGAGCTTGAGCCCCGGTCGTCATAGGCCCAGTTGTAGCCGTAATTCCGGTTGAGGTCCACCCCGTACGTCCCGTCGCCGTTGAGGCGCCTGTTCTTGCGCCAGTAGCGGTAGAACCGGATGGTGTATTCCAGGCCGTCGGGATTGACGAGCGGCACGATCCAGATCTCGCTGTGATCGACCGCCCGGCGGACGGCCGGATCGGACGGATAATTCTCGAGCAGGAACCTGGCCAGAAGATAGGGCACCTCGACCGAGATCCACTCGCGGGCGTGGTGACAGCCGAGAAAAAGGACCTCGGCCTCTTCCTCGTCCAGGGAGACGTTGTCGCTGATCTTGAGGGCGTAGATGTTCCTGTTCTCCAGGCTGAGTCCGATGCTGAAGAGCTGGGCCAGTTGAGGGAAAGCGCGCTCGAGGGCCTGGAGGTCGGCCTCGAGCTCGGCGGAGGAGTGATAATCGCCGTTGATGCCGCCCTGGAGTTGCGGCGATCGAGGATCGAGAGCGGGGAACTTATAGGACTCGAGAAGATAGGGAATCTTGGCCCTGTTTAGGGCGCGGAGATCCTCGGCGGCGGCCAGAATGAAGATCCGGCCCTCCCATTCGAAAAGAAGGTCCAGGCCGAGGGTTTGAAGCGCGGCGGCGCAGCCCGGAGCCTTTTCCACGCTGACGATCTCGAGCTTTGCGGGCGGGTGCGGGCCGGCGCCGGCCGGGAGAAAGAAGGCCCAGACGAGGGCGAGGATGAAACCAAAGGTGAAGACAGCCACCGCTTTCTTCATGAGAAATCCTTGGTTCATCGTCCTTATATGGTCCTCCTATAGACGAATGCCCAGGGATGAGGCGATCCTCAGGATTTTCAGGGAATGCCCTGAGCCGGACTCGCGGCCACTGAGGCCGCCGATATCGAAAACAATCATTCTCCAGCGGACTCCCGCGCCGGCCGTGAGATTTGTATAGGCCGAGTCGGGGATGCGCATCGGCAGCTTGTCGTACGAAATTCCCAAACGAAGCGGAATGGCGGCGTCATGTCCGAAGAGACGGATGCGGAGGGAATACTCGCCGCCGGCGCCGGCCTTAAAGGTATTGCGGAAGTCCCGCCGCTCGTTCTCCCCGAAAAACTCGGCCCGGTACTGTGACCAGAGAAAATAGGCCAGGTCGCCCACGATCCGGAAGTTCTCCGAGACGCCGTAACGGACGCCCAAACCGGCCGCCCATGGCTGGCGGTAGCGGTCGTCCGCAGCGGCCTCGATGAGGATATCCGTCCCGCCGCGCGGCGCCTGGTAGCGAAGCCGGCTCTGACCCTCGGCTTTCTTGTCGTAGGGGGTCCGGAAAACACAGGCCAGGTCGAGGCGCTCGGTCAGCCGGGCGAGAACGCCGGCGTTGAGGTAGAAGCCGGAGAATTTTTGATCGACGAGATGGCGGATGGTGATGTCCTCGCTGAAATCCCGGTCGATGACCTCCCTGTGGAGATCACCCCGGACGAGATTGAAGCCGATCCCCGCCTGGACGGCGCGGCCGAATGCACGGGCGACAGCCAGGTTGAAATTCCGGAGATAACCCGTTTGGCCGAACGAGATCTCGTAGTAGGGAATTCCCTGGAAATAGGACCGGGCCGATACCCCTGGACGGTCGTAGCTTTCGATCAGGGCGGCGGTCAGGGCGACGGCCCAGCCCTTGTAAATGAAGCTGATGCCTCCGAAATCAAGGGTATAGAGGCCGATCGCGGGATTCTTTTCCGTGGACAGGACGCCGGTGTTGACGATCGAATAGCGGTAAAGGGACGTGTAGGAATACGAACCGTTGAGGCAGACCGAGAACTTCGGGAGGGAGGGCAGAAGCGCCGGGTTGGTGAGGGCGGCCGAGCAGTCCTCGGCCAGCGCGAACTGGGTTTCTCCGCGGCCGAGAGAGGCGGCGACCGTCAGGCCGAAAGTGTTCCAGGAGCGGAGTGGGGCCTCGTCTTCGTACTGGCCCAGGACGAGTTGGGCGGGGGAGGCGGCCGGCAGGGCAATAAGGAACATGATCACGAGCATGTATCGGAGGGCTGGGAGAAGGAGAGCGTAGAAACGGACTCGGGTTGCGGCCATCGCTTCAGGCCGCCATTTTATCATAGACGGGGGACGCTCCCCAAGGGGACGTCCTCCGAAGTACCACCCTTGCTTTTTCACAGTCATATCATCCTGGAGAGCGTCCCCAAATTCTTTCACATTTCCCCCCTCTCCTTCATCCTCCCCCGCCTGGGGGGAGGAAATAAAAGAATCCTTCTCCCGCCACTCTGGGGGACGCTGAAGAATGCGTTTCCCGCCATTTGAGCCAGGATGTTCTAATCCCCCTCTCCCTCTGGATGGAGAGGGTGGGGAAATTGAAAAGGGGCGAGATATGTGCTATAGAGTATGGTTCTTTGGAGCCGGATACGATGACTGAGAAGAAGCCAAAGCCGCGCATCAAGATCGCTTCGACGGGTTTCTACGCGCCGGAGAAGATCCTGACAAACGCGGATCTCGAAAAAATGGTCGATACGACCGACGAATGGATCCTCAGCCGCTCGGGCATCAAGGAGCGACGGATCGCCTCGGAGGAGCAGGCCACTTCCGATCTCTGCATCGAGGCGGCCCGCCGGGCCCTCCGCAACGGGCATTTCAAGGTCGAAGACATCGACCTGGTCATCGTGGCCACCGCCTCGCCGGACACCCTCTTCCCCTCGACCGCCTGCTGGGTTCAGAAAGGCCTCCAAGCGAATCATGTCCCCGCTTTCGACATCAGCGCCGGCTGCACGGGATTCCTCTACGGCCTGGTCATCTCCGAAGGCTTGATCCTGAGCGGCGTCTCGAAGCGGATCCTGCTCATCGGGGGAGAGGTCCTCACTAAGATCACCAACTGGAAGGACCGGGCGACTTGTGTGCTCTTCGGCGACGCCGCCGGGGCGGCCGTGATCGAAGAGAGCCACGACGAATCAGGAATGTTGTCATACTACTGGAAAGCCGACGGCGCCTTGGCCGGTCTTCTTCACATGCCGGCCGGAGGCACCCGGATTCCGGCATCGGCCGAGTCCGTCGCTAAAAACCTCCACACCATCCATATGAAGGGGAACGAGGTCTTCAAGCATGCCGTCAAGCGGATGGCGGAATCGGCCCATAAGGCGCTCAGCAAGGCGGGCCTGACCCACGAGGACATCCGCTGGTTCATCCCGCACCAGGCCAATACCCGGATCATCGACGCCACCGCTGAGCGCCTCCGGGTCCCCCCGGAAAAAGTCTATGTCAACATCCAGAAATACGGAAATGTTTCCGTCGCCTGCATCCCCATCAGCCTCCATGAGCTCTTCGAGGCGGGGCAGCTTCAGAAGGGGGACATCGTCCTGATGGACGCCTTCGGGGCCGGCTTCACCTGGGCCGCCGTCGCCTATCGGTGGTGACGGGCGGCGCTCCTCATTCGGCGTTGAACGTTTGGAAGTGCCTGAGCAGCGTCGCCTTGTCGATTGCGCCGACCTCTTTGTGCCGGATGCGCCCCGACTTATCGATGATAATGGTGGTCGGGATGTACTGGCCGGGCTGATAGTCGTTGATGATCTTTTCGGTGTTCCGTCTTGTCTCCAAGACCACCGGATAATTGATCTTGTATTTCTCGATGAAGGCGGCCACTGTCGCTTTGCCCTTTGTGTCCAAAGAAACCCCCAGAATCTCCAGCCCGTTGGCCTTCTGCTCGGCATAGGCCTCTACGA
>JBAUIH010000247.1:0-13035 GCA_049682755.1 Candidatus Aminicenantales bacterium
CTTCAAGATCACCCCGGCGGCGAAGCGGGCCGCGGCCAAGCTCATCCGCCCGCCCGGGGCGCTCCCCGAATCCCGTTTTCTCCAGAAGTGCGTCAAATGCGGCGAGTGTATGAAGGCCTGCCCGACGAACGCCCTGCAGCCGGCGCTCGACGAAGCCGGTCCCGAGGGCATCTGGACACCGGTGCTCAAGCCGCGGATCGGCTACTGCGAGTACTACTGCTCGCTCTGCACCCAGGTCTGTCCAACAGGCGCCATCGAGGAACTGACCATCGAGGAGAAGGTCCAGGTCAAGATCGGATCGGCCTGGGTCAACAAGAGCCGTTGCATCCCCTACGTTCTGGGCGCGCCATGTATCGTCTGCGAAGAGCACTGCCCGACCTCGCCCAAGGCCATCAAACTGGTCAGGACCGAGGTCCTGCTCCCCGACGGGACGGTCCTGACTCCGCTGGCGCCGGTCATCGACCTCGACCTCTGCATCGGCTGCGGCATCTGCGAGAACAAATGCCCGGTGGTCGACGACCCGGCGATCTACTGCACCAGCGTCGGCGAGACGCGGAACGAAAAGAACCGCCTCCTCCTCGACATCATCAAGCCGGAGACTCCGCCCGAAGAACCGGCCGATCCCTATCGCTAAGCGCCGACTTGCATTTTTAAGACGAGCAATGCGCAAACTTATCCACAGGGCCAAGCCGATATTCATCATCCTCTTTTTGGTTTATGTCCTGAGCTATGCCGCCGGCTTTTTGGCGGGGAAGCGGAATTGGAAACACGATTCATCCTCCGCTTTTTCAGCGGAAATTCATAACAACGAAGTTGACCAGAACTGCACCAAGCAGGTTAAGAAGCGGATCGATTTTTCTCCGGCCTTCCCGATTTGCTTCTCGGGGCAGCCGCGCAGTCTTTCCCTACCAACGCCAGAGGTAGGACACCTTAAAGAAGAAACCGCGCTGGGTCTCCAGAAAGCGCCTGCTCCCAATATATTCCGCGCCGATCCATTCCAGCTTCTCATAGGCCGAGCCGTAGCCGATATGAACCACCGTGCCGGGGATATAGGTGAATGAGATCAGGCCGTCCGTGGCCAGCCGGCGATAGAAGGTGTTGTACTCGAAGATCGCTCTAAGAAACAAGTATTTGTTGACCTGGAAAGTGTTCCGGCTGCGGATGATGCCGTAGTCGTAAACCCTCTGGCGGTCGGACTTCCGGTTGAAGTCTATGTATGTATAGCTCAACCCCAAGGAGAGCTTCTCCAACGGTTGGTATTCCGCGTAGACCTGCGCCTGGTTGCCGTATCCCTGGTAGGGATCGGCGGGGTCATAATAGATCAGTCCTCCCCGCCGGAATAGACCCTCCAGGTAGAGATGTTTGGTCAGCTGGGTCTGAAATATGGATCGAAAGCTATTGAGGTTGAACTTGCGGCCGGCATAGACTTCGTTCCCCAGGAGGCCGTCGACCCGAAACATGGAATTCCGCGGGAGCCAGAACCGTAGCACAAAGACGTTGATCGTCTCGAACGTGCCGTAAAACTTGTCGTAAATATGCTCACCCCAATAGAAGGGCTCGATCCGCTGGAAAAAACCGGACTTGGGATAAAACCGGTAGATGAAGAGCGGGGAAAACCGGCTGATCCCCGTCCGGGCGACATAACCGGAATCGACCTGAAAAAACTTGGAAATATCTTGCAGGCCTACCTCTGTATAAACCGAACGCGTGCCGTAGTTGTAATACAGGCTGAGGGCGTGGCCTTCGACTGTCGATTCCGCTCCCGGATTCCGGGTGAACGACCCGAGGAGGTGATATTCTGCGACCGAGGCCCCGGTCAGACGGAACCGGCCGTCCGTTCCGGCAACCTGGTTGAACCCGTTCCCCTGAAATCGGGATGTATAGAACCCGCCGACATAAGAATCGTCCTTCAGAGAATGCCTGAACCGGACGATGGCGAAGTCGGGGTAGCGGTCGACCGCATCACCCGGCAGGTTGTCGTGGGCATAGATAGCGGCGATCGTGCTCTTCGGGCCGAGCTTGCCCGTGGCTTTGAAGCCGAAGACAGGATCGATAATGGTCCTGGTATAGACGACAGCGCGCAAAGGGGAATCTTCAGGATTGGCGGCAAATTGGAAATATTCGATGCCTTCCATGAAAAACGGCCGCTTTTCCGGATAGTAAAGGGAATACCGGATGTTGAAATCGACCTGGCCGGCGTCGGATTCGACCTGGCTGAAGTCCGGGTTATAAGCCGCGTCGGCCGTCAGGTCGGAGGTGAGCCCTACCTTGGCTGTCAAACTGAAGTCGGTCTGACGCGCGTCGCGACGGAGCCGCCCATCATCAATCGTCGAATGATCGGAATGGGTGAGAGCCGGCAAAATCTCGACGACCCGGTTGTAGGTCAGGCCCGTGATCGAAACGGGCTGAAGCTGAGAGATCAGGCTTCCTTTGTCGGGATATATGGCGGGGCAGCTGGAGTTTTCCGAAGCCCGGACGATCTGCCGGACGAAGGCCATCCCCATGATCACCGTCTTCTTGCTGGAAAAACGGAGGCTCTGCAGGGGGATCCGGCATTCCACAGAATATCCTTGATCATCGATCCGGCCCTTGCTGTACCAGACAAAGTCCATGCTGGGCTCCATGTTCCCGATGGAGTTCATCAGGCCGTCGCCCTGGATCCCAAGAGGGTTGACCATGAGCAAATAGGCATTCTGGGCGTCGCTGAAGGTATCCAGGCAGAAACCGACATAGTCGTCCGCGAACATGTCGTCCCGCTTGGAGATGTTGGCCTTGATCTTTCCGGGATCGGTGTCATAACAGCGGAAGGCGATGTATAAATTTTCGGCATCGAACAGGAAATAGGCCTCGGTCTTTTGGCTCGGCTCTTTGCCGTAGTCAGGCTTATAGGTCTTGAAATCCGTGAATGTTAGGGCCGTTTCCCAGACGGCCTCATCCAGCAGGCCGTCGATGACCGGGGCCACTGAAGCCTTGGATGCCACCACCGTTTCGGAAGCGGACAGGGAGACGGCAAACACGATGACCGGGATAAGGCTCAACGGCAGAAACCACTTATTGAACTTCATGTTCTCTTCGCTTAGTACGCAGAAAAGGGAACAAAAGTTCTCCCTCGATGAAAAGCGGGCCAAGGGCCGGGCCGATGTATCCTTGACATCTCGTCAGTCCACATTTATTCTTCCTCACGATGTCGAGGCGGAGTTATCAAAGAGAAAGTGCGCCCGCTGCCAACGGGCCATCAAGAGCAAATGACGAGACTTTTTGTTCTGAAGGAAATTCACAACGACGAGGAATCGGCATGAAAAAGATATCCGCTTTATTGACGGTCATGAGCCTGGTCCTTTTCTGCTTACATAGCTGCGCGCCCAAGGCCAAGCCCCTGGCTGTGCCTCGAATGCAACCTTTCTGGCTCGGCCTTCACGTCCTGATCGAGAACAAGGCAGCCGCGGAGGCGCTCATCACTGAGCTCCCGGCGCTGGCCAAGGCCGGCATCAACCTGTTGATCTTCGAAGTGGACTACAACTATGAATTCGTTTCCCATCCCGAGCTCCGGGGCGACGATCCGATCTCCCGGGAGACCGTCAAGCAGGTCGTCCGGTTCTGCCGCGACCATCAAATCCGCCTGATCCCCGAATTTCAGTCCCTGGGACACCAGTCCTGGGCCGAAAAGACATACCCGCTCCTGGTCAAGTACCCGCACCTCGACGAATCTCCGGGCAAGTACGCCGGGAACAAAGGCCAGGACCCCTGGGGGACGGATTTCTACTGCCGGAGCTGGTGCCCCCTCCATCCGGACGTCAACCCGATCATCTTCGCGCTTTATGACGAGCTCATCGAGGTCTTCGAGGCCGACGCCTTGCACGTCGGGATGGACGAGGTCTTCATCATCGCCGACGCCGATTGTCCACGCTGCGCCGGGAGGCCCACGTCGGAGCTTTTCGCCAAGGCGGTCAATGATTACCACCAGCACCTGGTCAAAGAGCGAGGGGTGGAAATGCTGATGTGGGGAGACCGGTTGCTCGACGGCGCCGCGACAGGTTATGGGAAATGGGAGGCGTCCATGAACGGGACCCACCCGGCCATCGACCTTATCCCCAGGGACATTATCATTTGCGACTGGCACTACGAGAGGATGAAATCCTATCCTTCGATCCCGCTCTTCCTGAACAAGGGATTTCGCGTCCTTCCGACAAGCTTCCGGGATGTCAAGCAGACCAAAAAACTGATCGATTTTTCGCTGGCCTTCCCCTCCGAACGCATGCTCGGCCATCTTTGTACAATCTGGAATGCACCGGAAGCGGGGAAGACGGCCCAGTGGCCCCCGCTTCTCGCCGCCGCCAAGAAGATCCGGAAGTTCACCTCCTAGACCGCATCATCGCTGGACATCCGAAGCAGGCAAAGGCAATCTGCTTGACGCTTTGAACCGGACTCCTTATCCCTTTCCGTTATCTGAGGAAGTCAGCGCCGTTCCGGGCAGCCTGATTGATCTTCACTTGTCCTGATTACAGATTCCTACTTCCCCGTCCGCTCTTCTCTTCGAGATCCTCAAGTTGCTGATGGACGAGAAGGAGGCTTCGCTCCTGGCCCGCGGCCCCAACATCATGATGGGCTACTATAAGAACGAAGCGGACACGCGCGAGGTCCTGAAGGACGGATGGCTCCACACCGGAGACATCGGCCGCCTCGATGTCGACGGGTTCCTGATCATCACCGACCGCAAGAAGGACCTCATCGTCACCTCGGGCGGCAAGAATGTCGCGCCCCAGCCCATCGAGAGTCTTCTCCTGGCCAATCCCGACATCGCCAGCGCCGTGGTCGTAGGGAGCGGCCGCAATTTCATCTCCGCCCTGATCGTCCCGGTTTTCGAGAAGCTCGAAGATTACGCCCGAGCCAAGAGCATCCCCTGGGGCAGCCGGAGCGAGCTCTGCCGCCGCCCTGAGATTGTCGAATTTCTCCTCGGCGAGGTCAACCGGATGACGCCCGATTATGCCTCCTACGAAAGAATCAAGAAGATCGCCGTCCTCGACCGCGACTTCGAGCTCGGCGCGGGCGAGGTGACGCCCACTCTCAAGGTCAAGCGCAACATCGTCGAGCAGAAATACGCCGACATCGAGTCCCTCTACAGGGATTGAGCGTTCCTCCCGTCCGCCGGCCGTGGCCCCCTACCCGCGCAGCTTCTTGAGCTCTTCCTTGAGAGGCGGAATGACCTGGAAGAGGTCGCCGACGACGCCGAAGTCCGCCACCTTGAAGATCGGGGCATCCGGGTCCTTGTTGACGGCCACGATCACCTTGGAGGAGGACATGCCGGCGAGGTGCTGAATGGCGCCGGAGATGCCGAAGGCCATGTAGAGGTTGGGTGAAACCGTCTTGCCCGTCTGCCCGACCTGGTGCTGGTGGCCGATCCAGCCGGAATCGACGGCCGACCGGGAAGCGCCCACGGCCGACCGGGGGATGAGCTCAGAGATCTCCCGGAGGAGCCCGAAATTCTCCGGCCCCTTCATCCCCCGTCCGCCGGAGATGATGAAGTCGGCCTCGGTGACATCCATCTCTCCGCCGCGTTCCTGGAGGATCTCCGTGACGCTGGCCGCCGCCTTGCATACCGGGACTTCGACGGCCGCCTTGATGACTTCACCGGCTCCGGCTGTCTGGGCCAAGGGGAAAACGTTGGGACGCAGGGAGACGATCTGCGGTGAGGAGGTCAGCCGGAAGGTCAGGAGCGCTTTGCCGGCGAAAATCGGCCGGGTGAATTCGAGCTTTCCGTCCTTGACGGCGACCTGGGTGCATTCGGTGGCCACCCCAACGCCCATCCGGGCGGCCAGCCGCGGAGCCAGGTCCTTGCCCATCGAGGTGGCGGAAAAGAAGACCGCCGAGGGTCCGGTTTTTTTCACCAGGTCGGCCAGGACGGCCCCATGGTCCTGAGTCGAATACTGGTCCAGAGCCGCATTCTCCAAAAGATAGACTTTGGAAGCCCCGCAGGCGGCCAGCTCCGTCGCCAATCCGTCTTTCCCGGTTCCCACGACCACCGCCGCCGCCTCCGTCTTCAGCTCGGCCGCGATTCGTCCAGCCTCGGAGAGCGCCTCGAGCGAGGCCTTCTTGATTTTGTTATCTCTGATCTCGATGCAGGTGAGAATCATCGTCGGCCTCCTCAGATCACCTTGGCTTCGTTGTGGAGGTAGTCGGCGAGCTGCCGGGCGGTCTCTTCCGGCGGGCCCGTCACCACCCGTCCCGCCTGGCGGGAGGGCGGCATATCCATCCGGACGATGGCCACCTGGGGTGCCAGTTCGTCCAGCTTCAATCCAAGTTCTTCGACCGGCACTATCGGAATTTCCTTCTTCTTGGCCATCATGATGCCCTTGAGCGTCTCATAACGCGGCTCGTTGAGGCCTTTCTGGGCGCTGACCACGGCCGGAAGGGTGAGGGAGACTTTTTCCTGGGCCCCTTCGACTTCGCGCAGGGCCGTCGCCGTCTCTCCTTCGACCTCGAGCTTGACGACGACGTTGGCCTGGCCGATCCCGAGGAATTCGGCGACCATCGAGGGCACCTGGGAATTGTCGGCCCCGACCGATTGCTTGCCGAAAAGCAGAAGCTTGGCGTCAGGAAACTTGGCCTTGACGTACTGGGCGATGATCCTCGCCGTGCGAAGACCGTCGTAAGTTTCCGGAAGCGGGTCCTTGATGAAGGCCGCCTCGTCCGCTCCCATGGCCAGGCATTTCCTCAGGATGACCAACGATTCGTCCCGGCCGACGGTCACGGCGACGACCTTCCCGCCCTGACTCTCCCTGATCCGGAGCGCTTCCTCCATGGCGTACTCATCATAGGGGCTGAGGACGAAGTTCAGTCCCTCTTCGACGACGGTGTTGGTCTCCTGGCTGATCCTGATCTTCGATTCCGTATCGGGAACCCTCTTGACAAAAACAAGTATGTCCAATCATCCCTCCTCAAAACAAAATAGCGGCCGCTCTCTTCACTTTCCTGATGAGAAGCCGGAAGACGGCGGCCTCTCCATTGTTGACCCCGGGAAAGAGGACGAAAACGGTCAGGCCGTGTCCTCATACCTTTTCAAAACGAGACAGCCGTTGGTCCCGCCGAACCCGAAGGAGTTGCTCAGGGCATAACGGATCTCGGCCGGCCGGGCGGCATTGGGCACATAATCCAGGTCACATTCAGGGTCCGGGTGTTCGTAGTTGATGGTCGGCGTCATCATCTGATGAGTCAGGCAGAGCGCAGTGAAGCCGGTTTCTAGGGCTCCCGCGGCGCCGAGCAAATGGCCGGTCATTGATTTCGTTGAACTGACGCCGATTTTCCGGGCATGCTCGCCGAAGACCTTCTTGATGCCCAGCGTCTCGACCTTATCATTGAGCGGGGTGCTGGTCCCATGGGCATTGATGAAGTCGATTTCGGACGGATCGATGCCGGCGTCGGCCAGCGCTCTTTGCATCACACCCTTGGCTCCCTCGGCGTCTTCGGCCGGCGCGGTGATATGGTAGGCGTCGGCATTCATTCCGTAGCCGACGATCTCGGCATAGATCCTGGCGCCCCTCCGGCGGGCCTCACCGAGTTCCTCCAGGAGCAGGATGCCCGCCCCTTCGCTCATCACGAACCCGTCGCGCTCCGCATCGAACGGACGGGAGGCGCGCTGCGGCTCGTCGTTCCGAGTCGAAATCGCCCGGATGGCGCAGAATCCGGCCACCCCGAGGGGCGTGACCGGCGCTTCGGTCCCTCCCGCCAGCATGCGGTCGGCGTCGCCCCTGACGATCAGCCGGAAGGAGTCGCCGATGGAGTGGGTGCTGGTGGCGCAGGCCGTGGCCGTGGCCGAGTTCGGTCCCCGGCTCCTGTACTTGATCGAAACATACCCGGAAGCCTCGTTGATGATGATGGAGACCAGGAAGAACGGCGAGACCCGGTCCGGGCCTCTTTGCAGGAGCGTGCTATGACATTCCTCGATTGTCGCCAGGCCGCCGATCCCCGACCCGATGTAGACGCCGGTCCGGTCGCCTTCCAGCAGGGCCGGGTCGATCCCCGCATCCTCGACGGCCAGGGCCGCCGCCGCGAGGGCAAACTGGATGAAGGGATCCATCCTCCGGGCTTCTCTTTTGTCGATGAAGGCCAGGGGATCGAAGGTTTTGACCTCGCCGGCGATCCGGGTCGTATACCGGGAAGCGTCGAACCGGGTGATCGGGCCGATGCCGCTTTCTCCCCGCAAGAGGGCCTCCCAGTTCTTCCCGAGGCCGATCCCCAGGGGTGTAACGAGGCCGATCCCGGTGACCACGACCCGCCGGACGGAAGAGCGCCCGGGCGGAGAGCCTTGGACGATCATAAATGAGATGCTTTACTTGGACAAACGCGTCTGGATGTAATCGAGGGCCTTGCCGACCGTGTTCAGTTTCTCGGCCTCTTCATCGGGGATGTCCAGGCTGAACTCGTCCTCGAAGGCCATGACGAGCTCCACGGTATCCAGCGAATCAGCGCCCAAATCTTCGATGAAAGATGCGGTCTCCGTCACTTGCTCCTCGCTGATGCTCAGTTTGTCGGCCACAATCGTCCTGACTTTCTTCAGAAGTTCTTCTCTTTCCATGTTGACCTCCTCATTGGATCTCAAGACGTTATGTGTACATCCCACCGTTGACGTGGATGACTTGACCTGTGATGTACGACGCCTGGTCGGACAGGAGAAACTTGACCGCCTGGGCGACATCCTGCGGCGTGCCCATCCGTTTCATCGGGATCATCTCCAGAAAGGACTGCTTGACGGCCTCGGGAAGGCTCTCCGTCATGGATGTGGCGATGTAGCCCGGCGCGACGCAGTTGGCCGTGACGTCGCGACCGGCCGCTTCCCGCGCCAGGGATTTGGTCAACCCGATCACCCCGGCCTTGGAGGCCGAGTAGTTGGCCTGCCCGGCGTTTCCCATGACACCCACAACCGAGGAGATATTGACGATCCGGCCGAAGCGGCGGCTGATCATCGACCGGACGGCCGCCCGGCAGAAATTGAAGACGCCCTTCAGGTTCACGGCCAGGACGGCGTCCCACTCCTCCTCCCGCATCCGCATCATCAGATTGTCCCGCGTGATCCCGGCGTTGTTGACCAGGTAATCAAGCTGCCGATTCTCTTTGACAACCGCCTCGACCACCGCCGCCGCCTGGTCGAAACGCGAGACATCGGCCGTCCGGACCAAGGCGCGGCCGCCGCTGCGGACGATTTGCTCGGCCACGGCCGTGAGCTTCTCCGGCTGGATATCGACCAGGGCGACGACCAATCCTTCCTTCGCCAGGTCGAGGGCGATGGCCTCGCCGATGCCCTGGGATGCGCCGGTGACCAAAGCGACTTGACCCGAAAAGGTCAGGCTAGGTTTTGGTTCCATGGGCATCCTCGACTCTCATCCGGCATCCCTCCGAGGGCCGAAAAAGGGCCCTCGCCGCCGTGCGGATCGTCATCGGCTTCCCCTTATTTGGATTCGGCTTCTTCAATCACCTGCCGCCCGCGGTAAAAGCCGCATTCGGGACAGGCCCGATGGGGCAACTTGGGAGTGCCGCAGTTCGCGCAGACAGAAAACGTGGGCAGCGTCAGGGCGTCATGGGCCCGGCGCTTTCCTTTCCGTGATTGGGAGTGCCTTCGTTTTGGGTTGGGCATTTAGTTCTTTTCTCTCACCAAATTTATGAGCTTCCCGAGCCGGGGATCTTCTTCCTTGACCTGACAGCCGCAGTCCCCGTTGCGCCGGAGCTTGCCGCAGACCGCGCAGATCCCTTCACAATCCTCCGAACAGAGCGGTTTCAACGGGAAGGTCAAGTTCAGTTGTTCGAGGATAATATCCCGCAGGTCGATCTGGTTGCTGTGGTAGAAGGCCTGGCCCAGCTCGTCCTCCTCCAGCTCTTCCTTCATCAGGTCCAGCTCTTCAGGCAAGTAGACGAGGTCGAAGCAAGAATCGACGGGGACCTCAAAGGGGCTGAGACAGCGGCTGCAGATAAAGCTCAGGCGGGCGGTCAGCCTCCCCTTGATCCAGATCTCATCGCCGGCCTTGGAAATGACGCATTCGGCATGGGCCGGAGAGAGGAAGACGGTGTCTTCTTCCACCAGGTCGACGCTGAGAAATTCGAAGTCCCGGGAGACGGAGAGACCATCCTTGGGAATCTTATCGATATGGATGACCATGGATTTTCTCGCAAAAATTCACCTTATTATAACATCTGGACTTCGATTGTCAATTTAAAGGGGACGCTCCCCAAGAGATTCCGCTTCTTCGCTTCTGCGCCAACTCCAGCGCCCACCGAATGGCTTGATCTGGACGATTTGCCGAGTATAATAAAAACGAGATGAGCGGATTCAACACCGAGATCAAACGCCGGGGAGGCGCTTTCCATATCCAGACTCAGGACCTGGGACCGAGCGCCCGGAGCGTGGAATCGCTCATTTATAAATCGGGCAGACTGCTCTCCTCGCGGAAAAACGACTACACTCCCTTTTTGGGCAGTCCGCTGCTCCCCGACAAGATCCATCTCCTCATGGAAGAGCAGCACGCGGCCATTCTCAAAGATATTTCCGAGGGTCGATTCGATCATTATCTGACGCCGGAAGAGAAAGAGTCCCTTCCCGACAAGGGCTGATGGCCTCAGAAAAAAAAGTTTTCCTGATCGACGGCAACGCCCTCCTCTACCGGTCCTATTACGCCATCCAACGGCTCTCGACTTCCCGGGGATTTCCCACCAATGCTATCTATGGTTTCATCAGCACGCTCCGCAAGCTCATCGACCAGGAGAAACCCCATTACCTGGGGATCGTTTTCGACACGGGGAAGCCGACTATCCGGCATCAGGCCTTCAAGGAATACAAGGCCCACCGAAAGCCCATGCCGGAAGATCTCATCGCTCAGGTGCCCGTCCTGAAGAAGGTCATCCGGGCGATGAACATACCGCTTTTCGAGCATGAGAATTACGAGGCCGATGATGTCCTGGGCAGCCTAGCGCGCAAGGCGGGGAAGGGGCGGGTCCCGTCCGTGATCGTCAGCACGGACAAGGACCTTCTTCAGCTCGTGGATAAGCGGACCACGGTCTACAACCCGGCCAAAGAAATCTATCTTGACGAAGCCAAAGTCAAGGAAGTTTTCGGAGTCGCCCCTTCCCAGGTCGTCGATGTCCTGTCTCTCTGGGGAGATCCTTCGGACAACGTTCCGGGCGTGCCGGGGGTCGGAGAGAAGACATCGAAGACACTGATCAACCAATTCGGGTCGCTGGAGAACCTGCTCACCAGCCTGGAAGAGATTAAAAATCCCCGCTTGCGCGAAAGCATCAGGCAAAATATGGACAAGCTCGAGCTCAGCCGCCAATTGGTGACGATCGAGAAGGACCTGGATGTCCCTTTCAACCTGGACGATTTCGCCGTCTCTCCGCCGGACCGAGAGGCGCTGGAGCCCCTTTTCCGCGAGCTGGAATTCACCTCGCTTCTCGCCGAGCTGGTCAAAAAGCCCGCCACTGCCGAAAAAAGCTATTCGGTCATCCTGGAGGAGGCGGCTCTCCGTGAGCTCATCGAGCGGATCCGGAAGGCCGGATTCGTCTCGCTCGATACGGAGACGACGAGCCCCTTGCCCACCCGGGCCCGGCTCGTCGGGATGTCGTTCGCCGTCAAGGCCGGAGAGGCGTTCTACCTTCCCCTCGGACATGACTATATGGGCGCGCCGGTCCAGCTCTCCAAAGGCTCGGCGCTCGATCTCCTCCGCGGGATCCTCGGCGATCCGGAAATCCGGAAGATCGGACAGAACATCAAATATGACACCATCGTGCTGCGCCGGGAAGGGGTGGAACTGCGGGGCATCGACCTGGATACGATGGTCCTTTCCTACCTTCTGGAGCCGAACTGGGGCAAGCACAACCTGGAAAAGCTGGCCCTGGCCTATCTGCAGACTCAGGCTATCCCCTACGAAGAGGTCGCCGGCAAGGGAAAGAACGCGCTCACCATGAACGCTGTCCCCGTGGAGAGGGTCGTGCCCTACGCCTGTCAGGACGCCGATTTCGCTCTCGCCCTCAGCAAAACGCTCTGGCCGATGGTCATGGAGAGAGGCCTCGACCGGCTCTATCGCGAGGTCGAGCAGCCGCTCATCGAAGTCCTGGCCGATATGGAGATCTGGGGAGTCAAGGTCGACGACCGGGGCCTGGCGCAGCTCTCGGTCGAACTCGATGCTGAACTCCGGCGCCTTGAAGAAAAAATTTTCGAATTGAGCGGCAGTCCATTCAACATCAACTCTCCGCAGCAGCTGGGCGACGTCCTTTTTCACAAAATCCAGTTGCAGCCGTCCCGAAAGACCAGGATCACCAGGCGCTTTTCGACCTCGCTCGACGTCCTCCAGGAATTGGCGCCGCTCCATCCCCTGGCCCAGTACGCCCTGGAATACCGGCAGATGTCCAAGCTCAAGTCCACTTATGCCGACGCCCTGCCGCTCCTCATCAGCCCGGAAACGGGACGGATCCATACCTCATACAATCAGACAGTCACCTCGACGGGCCGGCTTTCGAGTTCCGAGCCTAACCTCCAGAACATCCCGATGCGCGGTCCGATGGGGCAACGTTTCCGCCAGGCCTTCATCCCCGAGGCCGGCCATCTTCTTCTGGCCGCGGACTATTCCCAAATCGAACTCCGCGTGCTGGCCTATCTCTCCCAGGATCCGGCGCTTCTGGAAACCTTCGCGGCCGACCGAGATGTCCACGAAGAGACGGCCCGCCGGGTCTTCGGCGAGGCCCTTTTCCAATCTCAAGAAGAGCTCCGGAGAAAGGCCAAGATCATCAATTTCAGCATCATCTACGGGACCTCGGCCTTTTCTCTGGCCAAGGAACTGGGAACGTCCCAGCGCGACGCCCAGGATTTCATCGACCGCTATTACATCCAGCATCCGAAGGTCGGAGAATTTCTGGAGGAGACGGTCCGGAGGGCCGGGGAGAAAGGGTTCACCGAAACCATTTTTCGCCGGGTCCGCCAGGTCCCCGAGCTCAAACAGAAGGACCGGACGGTCCAGCAGGCCGGCCGCCGCATCGCCCTCAACGCACCCATCC
>JBAUIH010000248.1:0-9442 GCA_049682755.1 Candidatus Aminicenantales bacterium
GAACTCGGGGACATCGCCGCCGGCAGCCTCGCCTTTGCCCTGGATCCGAACAGGATCTATCTCAACCTCGTGGATCGCTTTCCAAAAGGCGCCGTCGCCTTCTCCGACCGGCCGGCGCTCAAGGGAAAAATCGCCCGGGAACTCGAAGGACTGAGCTATGCGGGCCGGCCCGTCATTCGGCGCGTTTTCGACGCCGAGGAGATTTATTCCGGCCCTCTTGTCCCTTTGGGCCCCGACCTTATCGTCCTGGCCGAACCCGGTTTCGACCTCAAAGGGTCGGTCAAAAAGGAAGACGTTTTCGGCCGGACCAATCTGGAAGGGATGCACACCTGGGACAACGCCTTCTTCTGGGCGGACCGGACAGTTGGAGACGACCTCAGAATCAGCCAGCTTTCCGCCCTTATCCTGAACCATTTCTCATGACCAACAAAATGCCCCGACTTGCGCTCCTTTTCGCTCTGGCTGTCTTCTTCTGTCTCAGCCTGCCCGTCCAGGCCTATATCGGGCCGGGCGCCGGGTTTGCCTTTCTCTCCTCGTTCCTGGTTCTCTTCCTCACCTTCTTCCTGGCGGTTTTTTCTTTTCTCTCCTGGCCCTTTCGGCTGCTCATCCGGATGATCAAGGGGCGAAGAAAACTCAAAGGCGCCCTCGTCGACAAGGTGGTCATCGTCGGGCTGGACGGCCTTGAGCCCACCCTGGCCGAAAAATTCATGGGCGAGGGCAAGCTTCCCCATCTCTCCAGGCTCAAAAAAGAAGGAACCTACGCCCGCCTCCAGACAACGACTCCGGCCATTTCGCCGGTGGCCTGGTCATCCTTCATGACGGGTTCCGAACCCTCCAAACACAACATCTTCGACTTCCTCAGCCGCGATCCGCGGACCTACCTCCCTTCTCTTTCGTCCGCCTTTATCGGGCGTCCCAAAAGAGTCCTCTCCCTGGGGAAGTATGCCGTCCCCCTGTCCAAGCCCGAAATTCGGGGGATGAGGAAAAGCGTCCCGTTCTGGAAAATTCTGGGAGATGCCGGGGTCTTCAGCACCGTCCTCCGCGTCCCCATCACGTTTCCCCCGGAAAAGTTTTCCGGCCACCTTCTCTCCGGGATGTGCGCGCCGGACCTCAAGGGAAGTCAAGGGACGTTCGCCTTCTATACCACAGACCCGGCCAAGGTCACCAAGCGGGAGGGCGGAGTGGCTGTTCCCATCGAGGTCAAAGACGATCGGGTGGAGACCTCTATCTCCGGGCCGGAAAACTCCCTCCTTAAGAATGCTCCGGAGATCCGGATTCCGTTGAGGATCGAGATCCTCCGGGAAAAGCGCGAGGTCAGGCTTCATCTCTCCGGGCAACGACTCAACCTCCGCCTCGGCGAGTTTTCTCCCTGGACCCGGATCGTCTTCAAGCCGGGACTGGGGATGAAGGTCAAGGCCCTCGCCCGCTTCTATGTCTCCTCGATCGAACCTCATTTCGAAATGTACATGACCCCTCTGAATATCGATCCCGAGAAACCCGCCCTACCCATCTCTCATCCCTTCATCTATTCGGTCTACCTCAGCAAGCTCCTGGGCGGTTTCATCACCCTCGGCGAAGCCAACGATACCTGGGCCCTGAACGAGGGCGCGCTCAAAGAAGCTCCCTTCCTCGAGCTCACCTATTCCAACCACAGGGAATGGGAAGCGATGCTGTTCAACGCCCTGGACAAGACGAAAAAAGGGGCAGTCATCTGCGTTTTTGAGACTCCCGACAGCATCCAGCACATGTTCTGGAGGTATCTCGATAAGGCCCACCCGGCGCTCCGGACGACCTCGCCGGAGATGAGCTCCCAGGTCATCGAGGACCTCTACACAAAGATGGATGATTTGATCGGCCGGGTCGCGGCCAAACTCGATTCCCGGAGCGCCCTCATTGTCATGTCGGACCACGGCTTCACATCGTTCCGGCGGGGCGTCAACCTCAACTCCTGGCTGTATCTCAACGGCTACCTGAGCCTCAAGGACGGGAAGGACGCGAGTGGTGAATGGTTCAAGGACGTGGACTGGGAAAATACCAGGGCCTATGCTCTGGGGTTGGGGGGATTGTACATCAATCAAAAAGGCCGGGAAGCGAAAGGCATCGTTGGAGCCGGCGAGGAAACGAGGGCCCTCAAGGCGGAATTGATCACCAGGCTCAAAGGGCTTCGTGATGAGGCCGCCGGAGATGTCGCCATCACCGAGGTCTACGACCGGGACCGGATTTACGCCGGGCCCTACGCTCCCAACGCGCCCGACTTCATCATCGGTTACAACCTGGGTTTCCGGGCCTCTTGGGATTCGGTGACGGGAAAGGTCGACAGGACTGTCTTCGAGGACAACACCAAGGCCTGGAGCGGCGATCACTGCATCGACCCCCGGCACGTCCCCGGGGTTTTATACTTCAGCCGGAAAACCGCATCCAAGACGCCTTCGATCATGGATGTGGCACCCACGGTCCTGACGCTCTTCGGGCTTCCGGTCCCGAACCATATGGACGGCTGTTCGCTTCTGGATCCGGCCGCGCCGGTCGAGGCCCAATCCACAAGAAAAGGAAAAAAGAAATGAACAGAATGAATAGACGGGAATTCCTCAAGCGAGGGCTGGCCGCCTCGTCCTTGCTCGCGGCCGGCAGCGGTTTCTCTCCTTTGCTTCGCGCCTCCGGTAAGCGGGCGACCCAGGCCAAGGTTCTGATCTTCGGATTCGACGGACTGGACCCGAATCTTCTCCAACGCTGGCTCAACGAGGGCAAACTGCCCTCCTTCGCCCGGCTCATTGCGTCCGGAGGTTTTTGTCCGCTGGGCACGAGCCTCCCGCCTCAAAGCCCGGTGGCCTGGGCAAATTTCATCACCGGCACCGACCCTGGAGGGCACGGCATCTTCGACTTCATGCACCGCGACCCGAATACATATATTCCCACTTTTTCGGCCACGCTTTCGACCGAGGCGAAGAAAACGCTCAAGGTCGGTGACCTTGTGCTCCCCTTGAGCGGAGGCGAGGTCAAGAACTTGATCCAGGGGAAGGCGTTCTGGCAGATCCTGGAAGAACATGACATTCCCGCCACCGTCTTCAAAATGCCCTCGAACTATCCCCCCGTTCCAACCAGACAGCGGACCCTTTCCGGCATGGGAACTCCCGATCTCAAGGGCAGCTACGGCATCTCCTGCTTCTATACGACGGACCCTGCTATGCCCAAAGGTGAACTTTCGGGCGGACGGGTCTATGAGGTCTATGTCATCGGGAACCGGGTCGAAGCCAAACTTCCTGGACCGGTCAACACCTTTAAAAAAGACCGGCCCGAAGCCGTCCTCGACTTCCAGGTCCTCCTCGATCCCGTCCATCCGGTCGTCAAGATCGTCCTGCCGGACCAGGAGTTCATTCTCAAGGAAAGGGAATGGAGCGGCTGGAAGAGGGTCCGTTTCGGCCTCATGCCGACGCAGAGCGTGAGCGGCATCTGCATGTTCTATCTCAAGGAGGTCCGCCCCCACTTCAAGCTTTATGTCAGCCCCGTCAATATCGACCCGGCGCATCCGGCCCAGCCGATCTCGACTCCGGCAAGCTACGCCCAGGAACTGGAACGGGTTTTCGGCCCCTTCTTCACCAAGGGCCTTCCGGCCGATACCTCGGCCCTCGACAACGATTTCCTTGATGAAGAGGAATTCCTCGAACAGGATGAGATGATCCTTCGGGAGCGCGAGCAGATGTTCGACTACGAGTTCGAACGCTTCGCCTCCGGCCTTCTTTTCTACTACGTCTCAAGCACCGACCAACGTCAGCATATGTTCTGGCGTCTGATGGACGAAAGTCACTCGGAATACGACCCCCGGCTGGCCGCGCGCTACGGCCGGACCATCGAGGACATCTACATCAGGGCCGACCGCTTCCTCGGCCGGATTCTGCCGAAGATCGACAAGGAAACTGTGCTCATGGTCATGTCCGACCACGGTTTCAACCCTTTTCGCCGTGGCTTCAACCTCAACAGTTGGCTTTTCGAGAACGGCTACCACAGGCTGCGCAACCCGTGGAAACAGGAGGAATCCAGCTTCTTCGATAACACCGATTGGTCCAGGACGAAAGCCTACGGCATCGGCCTCAACGGAGTCTACCTCAACCAGAGGGGCCGGGAGAGAGAGGGGGTCGTCAACCCGGGCACCGACAGCGAGAACGTGCTCCGGGAGATCGCCCGAAAACTCGAGCAGACGGTCGATCCCAAGACGGGCGAGCGGGTCATCCTGCGGGCCTTCATTTCCAAGGACGTCTATCATGGTTCCCAGGTCGACCACGCTCCAGACATCGTCTGCGGTTTCAATCGGGGATATCGGATTTCCTGGGATTCGCCCCTCGGCTCATTCCCCAAGGATGTCTTTGTGGACAACAAAGAGAAATGGAGCGGCGACCACATGGGCGCTCCCGAGGTCCTCCCCGGCATCGTGGCCGCCAATCGCCCCATCCGGGCCGAAGCCCCGGCTCTCTATGACTTGACGGCCACGATCCTCGATATATTCGGCCTTCCCAAAACAAAAGAGATGATCGGAAAAACCGTTCTTTGAGAGGAGATCATATGGGCAAAGCGAAACTCAAACTGGACAAAGACCTGATGGACAAGGTCAAGAAGTTCGCCGGGCTGGCGGGCTACTCGTCTCCGGAGGAATTTGTTGTTCACTGTCTGGAAAAAGAGATTGCCCAGCTTGAGGAATCCGACTCCGAAGAGGAAATCAAGAAGAAACTCAAAGGACTCGGCTATATATCCTGATGTGGACAGTCAACACCGTCGTGGGGAAGCTCTTCGATCTAGTTTTCCTTCCCTTCCGCTCGCTCAACCCGTGGGCCGGGATGGTCTTCATCTCCCTTTTAACCGGACTGCTGATGCTGTTCATCTATCGCCTGACCTCCAATCAAACGGGAATCCGTGAGGTCAAGACCAGGATCAAAGCCCACCTTTTGGAACTCCGCCTTTACAAAGACAATATGGGTGTCACCATGAGCGCCCAGGGGCGGATCTTGCGGGCCAACTTGAGGTACATCGCCCTCAACTTCAAGCCCCTCCTGGTGATGATCGTGCCTCTCGTTTTGATTCTTGCTCAGCTCAATCTCTGGTTCGGGTCCGAGCCGCTGTGCGCCGGCCGGCCGGCCATCCTCAAAGTCAATCTGGCCCCTCCGGCCACCCCATCGGATCTGGACATCGGGCTCGAGGCACCGCCGCAGATCACGGTCGAGACGCCGGCTCTCCGAATCGACGAGCTCGGGGAAGTGGACTGGCGCATCCGACCCGAATCGCCCGGGACCTTCGACCTGACCATCAGGGCCGGAGAACAGTCTGTGCGCAAAGCCGTTGTTGTGGGCGGTCGTCCTCTTCAAAAGGTCTCCACGCTCAGAGTCCGAAGGAGCTTCCTGGACGAGCTTCTTTATCCCGGAGAAAAGCCATTGCCCGGGGAGCATCCGGTCCGCTCGGTCGAGCTCGCCTATCCGGCCCAGAGGCTCGGTCTCTTCGGACTTCGTGTCCACTGGCTCATCGCTTATCTCGGATTATCGATCATCTTCGGGTTCGCCCTGAAGCGTCCTCTCGGAGTTGAGATCTGATCCGGCCAGAAAGGAGCAGTCTATGAAAATCGAACAGTTCCAGATGGAACGGATGCAGTCCACCTGGGAAAACGTGGTCGAGTACAACCTCTCGGAAAGCGGCGTTCATCCTCTCGCCTTGAAAGAGTTGTTGTCCGAGGAAGAACTTCAGGAGATCCTGTCCATCGGCCTCGGCTATAGTCAGACCAACGGGACTCCTGAGCTCCGTGACCGGATCGTCCGGCTCTATCCGGGCGCAAGCCAGGATCAAATCCTCGTTACGGCCGGTTCATCGGAAGCCAACTACCTCCTTATGTGGAGCAACCTTGAGCCCGGCGACGAGGTGGTTTTTATGATGCCCAATTACATGCAGATGTGGGGACTGGTGCGGGGCTTCGGGGCCGTCCTCAAGCCCTTTTGGCTCAAAGAGGAACTGGGCTGGGCTCCCGATCTCGACGAACTCGGGAAATTGATCTCTGCCAGAACGAAACTCATTATCGTCACCAACCCCAACAATCCGACCGGCGCCGTGTTGAGCCCGGAGGCGATGTCGGCCATCGTCGCTAACGCGGACCGCGTCGGCGCTTGGATCGTAGCCGACGAGGTCTATCAGGGGGCGGAACGGGAAGGCCCGATCTCGCCGAGTTTCTGGGGGAAAACCGACCGCGCCGTTATCGTCAACGGCCTCTCCAAGGCCTACGGTCTTCCCGGAGTCCGGATCGGCTGGATCGTCGGTCCCCGGGACTTCATTCAGAAGACCTGGCCCTATCACGATTACACCACCATCTCGCCGAGCATCCTCAGCGACCACATCGCCCGGATCGCCCTCTTCCCCGGCAACCGGGACAAGATCCTGCAGAGAACCGGCGGCATTATCCGGAAGAATTTTCCGCTGATCGAGTCTTGGCTGGGCCGGCAGCCTGATCTTTTTTCCTGCATCCCGCCGCGGGCCGGAGCGATCGCTTACGCCCGTTATCATCATGAGCTCAACTCTACTGAGCTCGTCACCCGCCTCATCCGGGAAAAAAGCACGCTGATCGTTCCCGGCGACCACTTCGCGATGGACCACTATCTCCGCTTCGGTTTCGGGTCCGAGCCGGAGTACCTTAAGCAGGGGCTGGCCCGCGTCGAGGAACTGTTCGCCGAGCTTAGGTCTGGAACTCCATCCGGATAGGCTAGAATCCCGGCCAGAAGCTGAACTGGAAATACCAGCCTTTTTCCTGCCGTTCAAAAGGCTTGACGTAGTTTACGCCCACAATCAGGTAGCCGAAGATATTGACTCTTAAACCGACACCGGCGCTGGAGATCGGTTCGCGCGAGCCTCCCAGGAAATTGGGCTTGTTGTTCTGGCCCTCCGCGTCCGCGTACCAGGCGACGCCCCAATCATAAAAGAGGATCAGGTCAATCGGAAACGCACCGTAATAGCCCTTCCCCAGGCCTAAAACTCCCAGCAGCGGAAAGCGCAGCTCGGCGTTGGCGACCAGCATCTTGGTACCGAAGAGACGGCTTTGGTCGAATCCCTGACCATCGGGATAATCGCTGTTCCCGTAGGAATAATAATCGTAGCCGCGGACGAGGCTTTCATAGCCGAGATATAGCGGGTACATCCGTTGGTCCTCGGCGTCTCTGCCGTAGCGGCCGTAATGAAGGGCCCGGAAGGCGAGCGTGAATGGCCGGACAGGCATGAAATAGCGCCGGTAATCGGCCATGATCGTGTACATATTGAAAGATCCGAACATGGGTGTCGCTTCAATGATATAGCTCTGACCCAGGATCGGGCCGGTCGCTCCGAAGAGCGAGCTGTCATAGACCAGGGCCATGCTCGTGTAGAAATAGTTGATGCTCGGCGCCGAAGGAAGCTTCTCGATATCGCGATAGACCAGGCTCCCGTCAAACGCCGAATAGGCCTGGGTAATGATCTCCGAGTCGAAGTCGATGAACTGATAGCCGGCGTTCATTTCCACCCGCTGGACCTGATTGAGCGGGTAAGCCAAATAGCCGCCAATCTGATAATTGAACTGCCAGAATAACAGCTCTTCCTCGATATAAAGCTGATTGGCCTGGTCGTAAGAGATTCCGTATCCTCCATACACATAGGGAATGCGGCCGGCCACCGCTCCCCAGTTGAGGCGGCTGCGCGCGTTCTGGTAACTGACGATCCCGGTGAAGTCCTTTAGACGGCTCGAGGACTGGACGGAGGTCGCGAGCGAATGGTAGCCGAGCATGTCGGTCCAGTAGAGACCGATTCCGCCGCCCGTGTATGTTCCGAAGCGATCGATGCCCACGCCGATTTGAGGCGGGGCGACGTAATCAAGAGTGAGTTTGGGCTTATAAGAGGTCTCCGGGAATTCGACCTGCTCGGGCAGGCCGAACAGGGGATTTCTCAGCAGGCCGAGCAGGGCTCCCCCGGGCTGCTCGCGCGGCGGGAGGACGGAGACCAGCCTTCCTCCGAAAGCCGCGATGTCGGCGCTTCCCTTCAGGGAATCCGCCGCTTCGATCACGTAAATCGTGTAATAGCCTTCATCATATCCGGAATAGGCCAGTTCGCCCGATCCCTGAGCGACCGAGATGGCCGGGCTGAGGTCGGTGATCCCGCTGACTCCCGTGTACAGGTTAGTCACCTGAAAGATCGCTTTGGAAGCCAGATCGATACGGTAGATATCGGTCTTGCCGCTCTGGTCGGATAGGAAGACGAGACTCCGGCTGTCCTTCGTCCACTGGGGGTTGGTGTTCTTGGCGGCCGAAAAAGCGGGGATGCGCTCGATTTTTCCCGAGACCGGGTCGACGAGGGCCAGCTCGTAATCGCCCATGCTCAGCAAGGTCAGATCGGTGGTGAAACGGTCGGTGACGAAAGCGATGCTCCGGCCATCGGGCGACCAACTGGGATGGAGGTCGGCAAAGAAATCATCGGTGAACGGCTTCAGCTCTTTCGTTTCCAGGTCGTAAAGAATGAGGTCCGACTTCCCCCCGGTCAAGGCCGAAAAAGCGATGAATCGTCCATCCGGAGACCAAGTCGGGCTGTAGATTTCGTCCAGGCTAGTGAACTCGATCTCCCTGACGATCTTTTTTTTGTCCACATCATAGAAACTCAGGATGGGTTCCCCCTTCGAAATGGCGCCGAAGACGAAGGTCTTGCCTTCGGGGTCCCAGGCGCCGGCCGAGTGGATGAACTGGAGGCTTTCGAACTCGGGGTCGACGGCCGTCTCGGTGATCTTGTCGATGACTTTACCCGTCCGGGCATCGGCCAGGTACAGGTCGATGGAAAAGAGGTCGCGAGTGGACAGGAACATGATGTTCCGGCCGTCGGGACCTATGACCGGCGAGATGTTATAAGGATTTTTCTCCTCCCCCTGGAGAAGCACCCGGCTGTTCGGGTCGGAGAGCTGTGTTTTTTCAAGGACCGGTTTGAAGGCTTTTTCATAAGCCTCATGCCAGTCTTTGGTCAGCTGTTCATAGGAGACCCCCAGGATCTTGGTGACCACGGCTTCCATATCGCCACCCCGTCCGATGCTCTTCATCAGGCGGGAAATCGTTTCGTCTCCCCACCGACCCGTCATATACGCCAAGAGGGCTTGCCCGTAACGATAGGGGAAATATTTATAAGGGTTATTCAGCTTCTTCAGGGCAGGAAGAAAATTGCGGCGGCTGGCATCTCTCATCCACATGGCGGTATGGGGATCGACCGATCCGATCGACAAGTATTCGGCCATTCCTTCGATGAACCACAGGGGAACCTGGGCCAGGCCGAGGCCCATCTGTCCCCCGCTCCCTGGACCTCCCGGCGAAGTCATGTCGTACTGAAAGGCATGGACGAGCTCGTGACCGATGACGTGATCGGTCTCGGCCGGTGACGTCCCGATGGGGAGGATAACCCGGCGCTTGAACGA
>JBAUIH010000249.1:0-4473 GCA_049682755.1 Candidatus Aminicenantales bacterium
GAGGAAGCGCGCGTAGAGCACGGCCGACCAGGCCAGGTTCACGAGCAGCAGCAGGTTCAAGCCGAGCGCAGCCGTCTTGTTGGGACTGAAGCCAAATTCGGAGATGCGCGCGGCGATCGCCCAAAGAGCGAGCGCGTCCACGATGAGAGCGCACGTCACCAGCAGGAGCTGGAGGACATCGAACCGGCCGGGAGGCGCCTGCGGGTCGCGGGCCGAAATCGCGTACAGGAGCAGGCCCAGCACGACGACCAGCAGCAGGTCGAATCCGATGAGCACTTCCCGCTCGACGCTGATGGCGTTGCCCGTCCAGATCATGGCCACAACGAAGACGAGGAGCAGCGCCGTGAAGAGCGGCGCGAAGATCCACGTGAGCACGGGCGCCATGTTCTCGATGACACTCTGCTTGTGCTCCACCAGCCAGGCACCGATGATCACCGCTCCCATCGCTCCGCACGGCAGAACCCATCCTACGAGCGCTCTCTCCGCGTCGAGGCCGATGGCTTCGAAGATGAAGTTCGTAAGGCCCATCAGGGCGCCTCCCCCGAGCGCGATAAGCGTGTAATAGATGAACCACTCGCCGGAGAACCGCACGTAGTTCATGCGCTGCTCATGGCGGCGCCAGCGGCCGCCGGCGTACGCGTAACACACCATCAGCCACAGCGCGATCGGAAGATGGATCGCGGCCAGCACCTGTGTGTGACTGTTGGGTTTGAACGGCAAAAGGTTCACGACCAGCCCCGCTGCGGCGAAGGGAACGGCGAGCCAGTACCATCCGTGCCGGTGCAGTCCGCGCTTCAGCGCAAAGAAGCCGGCCAGGAACGGGAGGGCGAAGAGGCTGAGATTGCGCAAATAGAATGATACGTCCGCCGATGGTCCCGAAATGTGGAGGCCGAAGAGTCCGGGGATCTTGATAGCAACAGCCGCGGCGATCGCCAGTCCCACGGCCACGGCGGCATCGCGCGGCTTGGTCAGCGACGAAGCGTCGCTACAGGAAGAAACCACGAGCTGCTTCCAGAGACGCTCGGAATATTCGATGGCGAATTCGCGTGAAAGAGAATCCAGATCGCCCAGGCGCTTGACGGCCACGAGGAACGCCTCGTCCTCGTCCAGGCCCGCCCCGCGCAGCGCGTCGATCTGGCTGCGCAGGTGATCCTCGAGTTCCTCGACGTCGACGGAATGAACCGCTTGCCGTCTCCGAAGGTACTGCCGCCACTGCCCGATGCGTTCTTCCAGGATCGCCTTATTCATCATGGTATCACTCCTGTCGAGATCGGTCAGATCGGCTGTGCCGCCGGGTCGACGGCCAGGCGCCAGATGCCCCTCATCGTCTGATCCACCACCTGCCACTGGCGGTGCTGGCGGTCGAGCTGCTCCGCGCCTGCATGGGTCAGCCGGTAGTACTTGCGCCGCCTGCCGGTTTCCGACCGGCCCCAGAACGCCTTGACAAGGCCGTTGCGCTCGAGGCGGTGCAGGAGCGGGTAGAGCATGCCGTCGGTCCATTGCAGCTCGCCACCGGACAGCTCGCCGACCCGCTTGATGATGGCGTAACCGTAACTTTCTCCTTCACTTAGGATGGCGAGCGCCAGCGGCGTGGCCGAGGCGGCAACGAGGTCCTTGTCGATGTTCATAGCGGCTGGACTCCTTTACATAGAGCTACTATACATAACAGCTCTATGTATGTCAAGACGGAGTTGGCGAAGGCGCCTGCCCGTACGGTTTGAAGGTCAGGGCACGGCCTCTCCACTCTCGAGATATCCTGAGCGCTTAGCGGAGGCCGGCCTAAAGTCGAAGATACAAGGAAGCGGACGGGCGGGCTGGAGGGAAGCTGATCACGAAGTCATGGCAGCGTCGCAGGTGAGCACAATTTGTGCACAATCGATTTTGCGCCCCGCATAATTGCCTTTATTATCAGCAAGTTGAAACGCTAGGGCAGTGCCTTCGCAATCAGCGGGTCGGAGGTTCGAATCCTCTCGCTGGCTCCATCCATTCTCCCCATAACAAGCAACACGCATAAAGCGAACCCATCATCAAGGGGAAGAAGGCCCCCACCTTAAGAATCAAGCTATTCTTGACCACGACCCGACGCCGGCGATATCATCAATTGTCGATTGACGTCATGAGTTCTGTAAAGTCCGGTCGCGGGAGGTGCGCGCTGCCAAAAAGGAATGGCCTTTCCGGTCGGAACATCTTCTTAGTTTTTTGTATCGCAGGAACGATCGCCGCCGCTTGTGCCGATCGGTCGTCGCGGGAGGATCGTGCCGGGCAGCACCGTCCGCAACCGGACATCCTTATACCCAATATCGACGATGACAACGGAGACGGCATTCCCGATGTGAACGCAGCGCCCCTCGCGGCCGGCACGGATGATGACATGCTTCAGATCCGGGTCTTCCCGGAAAGGAAACTCTCCCGGGGAGCTAGAGTCCGGGCTGAGATCGCCGAGCCCTGGACCCTCCTCGCCCGCGCCTTCATTCACATGCCTGCTCCCGACGGCCCCCGGTTCATCCCGCCGCCGGTTGAAGTCGACCGGGCCGAAGTCGGGGAAAGGGGAGTCATCATCGGCGTCGAGGCCGCCGATTTTCCATCGCTTGACCGCCCGCCGATGATCGAAGTGAAGGTCACTTTCGAAACGCAGGAGGGGCGACTCCTTCACGAAGAAAAGATCCTCTGCAGCGTGGCTCCGTTCCTGATCTCCTCCTGCCTCGATCCGCCTGAACACGTCCAGGTCGTCAAGACGAAGGCGACAGAAGAGTTCGTTCGGAATCTTGAGCCGCTTGTCGCGGCGGCGGGAGCCAAACTCGAGATCGTCGCCGGCGTTTCGATCCCGGAACACGATATCTGGATGCAGGATGCCGTGGAGATCGGCTATGCCACCGGCGGAGAACGCGTGATGCATGTCGCCCTTCACGGCAACCGCGGCCGGGAGCTCGATGCCGTGTTCGCGAAGCAGAAGTTGGGCCCGGATTTTGGAGTCATCAAGAAAGGGGATTTCCGCGGCAAAGCGGCGGAGTGGATCGATTGGTATGGAAACCTTGAAGTGAGCCCCCCGGTCAAGGTGAAGGGCCGGGATTTCAGGAACGGCCGCGTCTATGCGGGAACCCAGGGCGAGCGGGCGATGCATCCCGAGGTGATCGAGTTCCTCGAAGCCCAAGGGGCGCAGGGACCCGTGCTCTGGCTCGACACGTCCTGGCTGGTCATCGGGCATGTCGACGAGACCGTCTCCTGGATCCCTTCCAGGATCGGCACTCCGTTCCGGATGATGATCCCGTCGCCGCGCCTGGCCGTCGAGATCTTAAAGCAAGCTGAGCGAGATGCCCCCGGAGGGATCTTGAACCGGGGCACAAAGCGCGAGGGCGACCAGCCCGGTGAGTTCGAACGAGCCGTCGCTGAAGCATTGAGGGACAAAGGTTTGATGGCGGCGCAGGAGCACGTCCAGCGAAAGGTTGATGCTGTCCGGCGGACGCTTCAGGAGGAGCTTGGCGTGGCCGATGCGGATGTCATCGAGATTCCCGTCCTTTTCAATTCGGATAGTCGCCGGTTCCCGGGCCGCTACTTCGCGGAGACGGTCAACATGGTCAACGGCCTGCTCCTCGGGAACGACTACATCGTCCCCGATCCGCGCGGTCCGCTGGTCGACGGCAAGGACGTCTTGCTCCAGGCGGTCAAGGACCGTCTCGAGCCGCTCGGCTGCCGGGTCGTCCCCCTCGATTGCTTTGACCCCTATCACCGCTGGGGCGGCGAGATCCACTGCGGCACGAACGCCACGCGGCGAAGAACCCAAAATCCTCGGTTTTCTTAGCCCCAC
Source organism: Candidatus Aminicenantales bacterium (assembly GCA_049682755.1). Taxonomy (GTDB): domain Bacteria; phylum Acidobacteriota; class Aminicenantia; order Aminicenantales; family UBA8522; genus UBA8522. The sequence goes on from JBAUIH010000249.1 coordinate 3,806, forward strand.
TCATCCGAATAAGGAGAGTCTGGGCGTTTTTCGCAGATGATTTCAAGATTCCCTATGGCGATGGATTTCGGGAACAAAGAGGGCTTCGGGAGTTTGTGATCGGCCTGACCATCAACCAGCTTGACAATTGCTATCAAGTGGAGTCCAATAGCCTCATCCCAATAAAGGAGGGAATTATGAAAAACTCGATTCTCGTGGTCTCTCTGGTCGTTCTTCTTTGTTTTGGCCTAAGCTACAAAGTACAGGCCAAACAAGAAATGACCGAACAGGATGTAAAGGTTCTTGTGGACAAGGGGATGAAAATTTATAACACGGGGGATATGGCCTTAATCCCGGAGCTTTATGCTCCTGAGGTGGTTCTTCATGTCAGCGGCAATCCTGAGGATATCATCGGTCATGAAGGCATTAAGAAATGGGTTGAATTTGTTCGCACATCCTATCCCGATTTTACCCTGACCCCCGATGAGACCATCGTCAAAGGTGATAAGGCGGTGACCATTTGGACGATGGCCGGTACAAATACAGGTTCTCGAGGTGCGTTGCCTCCGACCGGGAAGAAATTTCGTGTTAAAGCGATTTCTTTTTCCCATATGAAGAATGGGAAGGTCGTAAAGGAAATCACGGTTTACGATATGCTGGAGCTGATGACGCAACTGGGGTATACAGTC
>JBAUIH010000250.1:0-17387 GCA_049682755.1 Candidatus Aminicenantales bacterium
TTGTTCGAAGAAGAATTCAAGATCGGCTCAACAGAGGGAGATCCGAATTATATCTTTGGGGCATTCATCAGTTTTACAGTCGACGATCATGGTCATGTTTATGTTTTGGATTGGAGGGAAAAAACGGTAAGGAAGTTCGATCACCGGGGAGAGTATCTTTTCAGGTTTGGTGGTCCTGGACAGGGTCCGGGTGAGTTTTCCTCACCTGAAGAGATCAGGTATCTGCCGAATGGACAACTCATCATTTTTGAGGGAGAAAGCCAGAAATATTCCTGTTTCACCAAGGACGGCCAATTGGCCCGAACCGGCAGGTTTCAGAAGCTTATGTTCTCTCCCTATTTTGGGCTTACGAACGGCCATATCATCGCCACTAATGTGCTGTATGAGTCCGATAAAACAGAGTACACTTTGGGAATATACAACGAGCGGTGCGATCTCGTGAACGTGTTGTATCGGTGGGAGAGAAAAGCTGATCCACCATGGCCAAAGGGCGGAGACCAGAATGCCCGAGCGAGGAGATTAGCAGAAGCCATATCTAGGGTGGCGTTCAGGCCTTCGAATCTGTTGGCCCTCGACAGCAGGGAAGACATCTATTTTGCGTTTACCGCCAAGTATGAGATCAAGATTTTGCAAGCCGATGGTCGACTCAAAAAGATCATCAGGACGGAACTTCCTTGTCTACCAGTCAGGGAGAAAGACCGCCGGGTCTTGTTGGACGCTCGATTGCCTGAGGATATATCAACATGGCACACCATGGATGAGCCCCTTCGGAATAAGATCAAAGAAATGATAAAGTTTCCAGAAAAGATGCCGGCCTTTTTAAGCCTGATCCCGATGGATGACAACTATCTGATGGTGCTTCGCAGTGGGCATTACGGACAGAATGCTTTGATAGATATTTTTGATTCTTCAGGTCGATTCATCATCGAAAAAGAATTGTCCTTTAACATAAATCAGGGGATCTGCAGAGGCCGCAGGCTCTACACGATCCATAAAGATGAAGACGGCAATCGGTATGTTAAATGCTATTCTTATCAACTTATTAGCTGAAGACACAGACGGGGCCTCGGTAGGCTTCCCGCCATCTCGACGGTCGAGAAGATCCCCGGCTCGGGTTGCGAAACGAACAAATCGAGGGCCAACGCCTTGCCTGCGGGGCAAAACTTTGTTTGACCATTTCGTAGCCCCAAATGGGACGCCGGGTCGATGATCCTCGAACTGCAAAAAAGCTGACTTATGGCCCTATCCGGTCGAGGCGTCTGGGGGTTCCCCCGGGGATCAACCTTTTCCCAGGAAACATCAAACGGTGTCCTTCCGACTGCGTCTACTGTCATTTCGGATGGACAGTGAAGAAGGCGTTTCGATTGTGCCGGGGGCATGTTCCGCTGCCTTCGCCTTCCGAGGTCGAAGAGGCTGTGCGTCGCGCTCTGGATGGCCTCCCCATGCTCCCCGTATACCTGACGTTTTCGGGAAACCGCGAGCCGATTTCCCTGCTCCATACCCGAGGCCGTTACTTGAGAGGCTTTTGGCAGACTATTGCTCGATTGCTTTTTCGATCCGCCGCGCTCGCGTCCCGGGCTGTCTGGCTTAAGCTGAATGTAAACGGGCATAGATGACGTCCTATCAATGGAAATATCCATCCTGTTTCTCCTCGAGAGGTGGGCCAATTTAAGATAAATGCACTAGACCAATTGAATTTATTCGCCAAGATATACGAACCATTTCTCATTTGTCCGCGTATATATCATAGACAAAAGGAACATATTGCTAATTAATTGAAATTAAGATGGGTCAATGCTCTGAAGGGAAGATGTTCTGAATGGGTATAATAAATACAAAAAAAGGTCTCTTCCGAATCACCGTTGAGGATCAGATGAAAAAAATCAGAATTTTATCTTTTTTTCTTTTTTTGATGGTCCTGTGTTGCTGGCTGCTTTCCAGCGGCCAGGAGACTCTGGCTTATCAAAAAATCTCCGGCAAGGCTATTTTCGACCAGGCCAAGTATCTATCCTCAGAGAAGTTCGAGGGTCGAGAGACATTCACCGACGAGGAGTTTGAAGCAGGTTGTTATATTGCCGGGAAATTCAAGGACTATGGACTAAAACCGGTTGACCCCCAGGGTGGCTATTGTCAGGTCATGGAGATGGACTGTGGTGTCGTTGGTCTCAACAACCAACTCAATATGAACGGCAGAGCTTTTCAGGAAGGAATGGATTTCCGGGCCGCGGCTGTCGGGACGGGAACGGTCGAAAGCCAGGTTGTTTTCGTGGGCTATGGCATAACCACAAAAGGCTACGACAGCTATGCCGGCGTCGACGTCTGCGACAAGATCGTCATGGTGATGGAAGGAAAACTCAGCAAAAAAGGTCCGGAATTCGGGATCGCGCCCTTCCATGATGTGCTTGTCTACAACGCCATCCATCACGGGGCGGCGGGAATGCTTTTTGCGGAAGGCACATCCCCCCAAAACCGGAAATGGCCTATTCCCGCAAGGTATGCGGCGGATTCCATGAAACCTGTCCTCGAGAGGGCCCAGGCGTTGGGTTTGATTCGAGTTGACGATGAAGCCAAGCAGGCCTGGCGCAAACTCCCCCTCGTTTACATCACCCAGGAAGTCTCCGATTTTCTTCTGGCGGAAAGGGGTTGGACATCCGCCGGCCTCAAGCGCAAAATCGACGAATCCGGTCAGCCGCTTCCCTTTGCTTTGGGTCATCGAGTCCATGTTCAAACGGACGTGACCCACAGCTCCCAAAAAACCATGAATATCGTCGGGCTGATCGAAGGGGGAGATCCCACGCTCAACGAGGAAACTGTCATCATCGGGGCTCACTACGACCACATCGGCCGGCTCGATGCCCGACAGCCTGAGCAGATCGCTTTTGGGGCCGATGACAACGCGTCGGGGACGGCGGCCCTGATGGAAATAGCCCGGGTGTTGGCCAAGAGCCCGATAAAACCCAAACGAAGCATTCTCTTGATCGCCTTCACCGGAGAAGAAAAGGGAGGGCTGGGTTCGCAATTGTATTTGGATCATCCCCTCAGACCTCTCTCCGGCACAAAAGCCATGTTCAACATGGACATGATCGGCCGCAATGATTCGAAGAAGATCGGAATCTTTTCCAGCCGGCCCGACCTCATGGACCTGAGCCGTGAAATCGGGAGACGTTTGGAGATCGCCGTCGAACCACTGGAAGCAGGCTATGCCGAGAGTTCTGATCACGGCCTGTTCCTGGCTAAGAACATTCCGGTGATATTCTATTATGACGGCGGAGGAGATTTTGCCCACAAAGCTACGGATACCTGGGATCAACTCTCGGCGGAAAAAATGGACTGTGTCGCCCGTCTCTGCTTCCTCTCAGCCTGGGCGCTCGCCGATCAGGATTGAAATCACTCATGGCTAACAGCATGACGAGAATTCCCAAGCTTCTTCTTGTGACATTCCTCAACCTGTGCTTTGTCGCGGTGCTGGCGGTTCTCGTCCACAGAATCCTCCCCCCGTCCCATTTAGCGGCCATCCTGGCCTATGTTCCTCGTCCGCTATTCCTGGCAATTACGGTAGCACTCTTCTATACCAAGAGCCTCGCCAAGGTCCCCTCGTTTCTTGGCCTTCACAAAAAGGTCTTACGTCCTTGGCTGATCGGAACGATCCTCACCCTTCCCAATGGTCTTCTGCTTCTCTTTCTGCTGTCCTGGAAAAAAATACCGTTGGCCTTCGATCCCGCTGAAGCGGCGTGGCATCTCGGCTTCATCTTCATCGGGGTGGCTCTGTTCGAAGAGGCTTTATTTCGTGGCCTCGTCTTTCGTCAGCTTTTGATAACGGAGTCCTGGTGGAGGGCCGGGCTTTACACCGGCGGCCTTTTTGCCCTCACCCACGTCGGGAATCTTATGATTGGATACCCCTTATCCCAAGTTTTATATCAACTTGCCGCTACTATCGCCGCGTCTCTCCTCTGGGGCTATTTGACTTGGAAGCTCAACGGCAATATCTGGGCTTGCGTGGCTTATCATACCGCAAGCAATTTCTATGCGGCGGCTTTCATTGCCGACGAACACATAACCCAACATATCGTCTCGTTCGCACTGCTGGGTTGCCTGGGACTCGGCATCTCGTTCGCGGCCGCGTGGATTCTGTTTCGAAGAAATCGGGAACCGGAACTTATAGGCTTCGATAATAGCCTCTGATGGAAAAAGCCCAGCTCCCGACGATCATGCAGATCTATGACTTTTTAGAGATCTCGCGTGCGACATACTATTGCCAGATGAAAAAGACCGAGCGCTCATGATACCAGCCACGGTGGCCGAAGAACGTTCAAAATTCACACTTGAGGGAAACGTGATCCCTGATACCGCATTTATCTCCAGCATATCTTTCATAGACTTCGATACCAACGACATGCCTCGGCATTGGCTGGGCTGGTCCAGGCGTGCCTTTTAGGGAGGTCAACCATGAAGAAATTGATTTGGCTGTGGGCGGTGACGATCGGAATCCTAACCCCCTGGATTTCCGGCCAGGAACAAAACAAACCCGGTCTCTGCCTCAAGGAAACATTCGCGATCTATGTCCGTTCGATCCAGAACTCCGACCTGGAAAGTCTCTTCACTACCGTTACGAAAAACGAGAAGTTCTTCTTCCTCACGAGCGCCGGCAGGCTGATCGATACCCGCACGGACTATTATAAATTCCATGAGGACTGGTTCGAGGAAAAGGACTGGGAAATGCCCGTGGACAAAGTCGAAATCCATGAAGAAAACGACACCGGATACACGACGGCGGTTTTTCATTACCGAAGCAAGATGCCGGACGGAGGGCTCTCTGCCCTCGACTCCTGGTTCACCCTTATCTTCCGAAAGGAGGAGGGCATGTGGAAAGTCGTCGCCGATGTCTGCACTCCGATTAGCCGTTTTTATACCCCCGCCAACTCCGCAGTGAAGTATACAGCCGAGCAGCAATTCCTTTTTGAGACGATCCAGAACCGGCGCACGGTCCGCAAGTTCAAGTCCCAGCCGGTGCCGAAGGAACACCTCCTTAAAATTCTGGATGCCGCCCGCTTCGCCGCCACCGCCGGGAACCAGCAGCCCTGGAAATTTCTGGTCATCCAGGACCGCCGGAAGCTCGATGCGCTCGAAGAGGCGGCCCTTTCATGGGCTCTGGAAGAAGGGCTGAAAGAGAAGGAACTAACGGAAAATGAGAAAGGCGAGATCCGCCAGAAGCTTCGGGCGACGCTCGAAAACGTCCTGAGCGCGCCCGTTTATGTCGCCCTTCTCGTGGATTCCCAATCCAAATATCCGGACTACAATATCTACGATGGAACTCTGGCCATGGGAAACCTGATGATCGCCGCCCGGGCCCTCGGCTACGGGACCGGGTTTTTTACGACTTTCTTTCCCGAGGCCAGGATGAAGGAGTTCTTTCATATCCCCGAACGTTACGGCCTCATCTGTTTCACGCCCATTGGCGTACCCGTGGAATGGCCTCCCGTCCCCGCCAAGAAAAGCCTGGAGGATCTGGTGATATTCGATTCCTTTGGACCAGAACAAAAATGATGAAGGGGCACGCTTTTTTAACGAAACGCCAGAACGGGACGGTTCCACTGGCCAAAACCGGAGAAACGTAATGATCAGAAAGGCGGTTAGGCTTGTCCTGAAATGTATTGGCATCTTCGTTGCCGCAGCGGCGCTCCTTATGTTCGCCTATGTCCTCTTCAACACCCATTGGGGAAAGAAATATCGGCAGGTGACGGAGGCCGAGCTCAGGAGATACGAAGACTATCTCGATGCTCATGTCTCAGATCCCCTCGCTTTTGTCGCCAGGAAATTTGAGGACTACGACGTCGTTCTCCTCGGAGAGATCCATCACCGGAAACAAGACGTGGAATTCATCAAGGCGCTAATCCCCTACCTGTATAAAAGGAGTGGTGTTGACATCATCGGGTGGGAATTCGGCGCATCTGACCTTCAAAACGAGGTTGACGCCTTGGTTGACGCTCCGGAATTCGATGAGCGGAAAGCCATCTGGATTTTGCGAACCTCTAAAGTGTACTGGAACTGCCAGGAGTACCTTGAAGTCTTCCGGGTTATATGGCGGTTGAACCGGGACCTAACGCCCGGGCGCGGTCGCGTGCGATTCCTTCAGCTCGACTATGTCCGCAATGAAAGAAAGCAATATTCGCCGGACCCGAAGGTCAGGAAAGAAGAGAAGAAGCGATTGCTGGACCGTGATAGGCACATGGCCGACATTATGGATAAGGAGGTCCTTCAAAAGGGGAAAAAGGCCCTCTGGTATTCAGGACTTCATCACGCTTTCACCAAGTACCGCCAGCCGCGCTTCTTCTTCCGGCATCGGACGGGAAACAAACGCCGGGCAGGTAATTTCCTTTTCGATCGATATCCCGGCCGTGTTGGCACGGTTGCTCTCCATGCACCCGCCATGAGTCGATTGAGTATTCTATCGGATCTTTTCCCATCGCTCTTTTCTATAAAATTCTATTTCCCTTTCGGCAGTGTCATCGACAAGGTCTACGCCGGGAGAAAACAGCCTTTTGCCTTCGACACGGGCGGCTCGCCCTTTGGAGAGCTCAAGGACAATTATAGTTATTATTCCGTGGACCACTGGGGAGGCCTGAAACTCAAAGACTTTTGTGACGGCTACGTCGTCCCTTGTTCCTTCGCCGAGTCTGAAGCCGTTAGCTCGATCCCGGACTGGATTCCCTCAGAGGATGTGTATGAGGAAGTCAAGGCCACTCAATTGTCGCCTGCGACGGCCTCAAAATTCAAAACCCGCACCGATTTCCTAAAGCACCTGGAGAATGTGGCGTCGGAATCCATCAGGTCTATCCATAATGTTCTAAAGAAGGAATAGCGGCCGAGAAGGAAATGACTTGAGTCGATCGTACCACATCGGCTGGGGAAAAAAGATGCGAAAATTGGTCAAGGTCGCGGGTGGAATTCGAGGAGATGAAAAAGACGCTGCTGCCCGTACATGCATCCTTGACAAAAAGGATTCCGGACTTCCTTGAATCTTTAAATAAAAGTAGGCAGAGGATATTCAGATCGGCACACGATGTCGATCGAAAGGGATTCTGAATTTAACCAGGGTAATCGAGAAGATGCAAGTATCAATTTAGCTCAAGAGCCGCTCAGGGAAAGGAGATAACTGATGTCATCCACACGCGCGCGACTAACATGCTTCGTCCTCGTGTCGCTTCTCATCCTGTTCCTTCCGGCACCGGGATTAGCCAAGGACAACAGCGATAGTCTAACGAAATATACAGTCGCCGCGGAGGTATCACCAGAAATAGCGATGGCTTTCGGAGAAGCCGCTATTCGATGGCGCAACGACTCGTCGCTTCCGATTGGAACGATTCATCTCTCGTTCTGCAATTCCGCCGAAGTGGACAAGGGCAAGCTCAGCGACCTGATCGTCAACCCTGTTGTCAACGATAATCCAGCGGAGTTGCGATGGAAGCAAAAGGAGGGAGAGGACGATTATTTTGGGTTCGATCTTCTCCTCCAAGACGAGATCAAACCGAACGCTGTAGCCGATATCCGGATGAAGTTCAGGAGCGGCGAATACTCTTATAAATATGGGTACTATCGCTATCTTGATGACTGGTTCCCGATGGTTGTTCAAACGGTGGAAGGCAGGCCCAATCCCAAATGGCCCGTCCTGTCGGCATTCGATGTGACGTTGACATATCCCTCGGATTATAAAGTCGCTTTGTCAGGCTCAATCACATCGCGAAGCGAAAACGACGGCCGGATGACAATCCGGTCAACGGCCCAGGATATTCCGGGTTTTGGAGTGCTTCTTTCGAAGGACTTTCTCGTCGCGGAAGGAGAAGCCGAAGGAGTGAAGATCATTTCCTATTTCCTCAAAGGCGACGAGAAATGGGGGCGGAGGCTTCTGGAATATTGTCAGGACATCATTCCTTTCTATCAACGGGAAATCGGCTTCTACCCTCAACCCGTGCTCTATGTCCTCCCCGGGTATCCCCACAGGCCCGCCGGAGGCTATCCGGTTTGCCCGAATTGCATCGTCATCCATCGCAACCTGGACATTCTGAAGGAGAAAGCCCCCGAGTTTGCCCGCTGGATCACGGCCCACGAGATCGGCCACCAATACTGGGGATACGGTTATGTCCTGGAAGACCTCGCTTTTCCGCGCTGGTTCGGCCTTTCCATGGGGATCTATACCGATCGTCTCTACTCCGAAGCGCGAGGATTGTTCGATGAGCCGTACAGGAATTTCACCGTCCGTTATTTGGGCGGGGTTCTCGCCGGCGTCGACACGACGATCCTACAGAAACGATCCAAACTCGACACGCTCGATTTCGACTGGAATAACGTAATCGCCCACGGCAAGTCCTACGCCGTCCTCGCCATGCTCGAAGATTATCTGGGCGCCGACACGTTCAAGAAGATATTCCGGGAGAGCCTGCGAAGGTACAAAGGAAAAATCGTGACCCTTGAGACTTTTCAATCCCTGTGCGAGGAAATGTCGGGCAAAGAGCTCGGCTGGTTTTTTCATCAATGGTACAGGACCAATGCGCATCTCGATTACCGGGTCACCGACTTCCGGACAAAAAGAGAGGGTCAGACATTCATCAGCGAAGCCGTGGCCGTCCGCAAGGGCACGGCCGTCATGCCCCTGGAGGTGGAGCTTCAATGGGGAGACGGTCAGACACAGGTGAAGACGATCGACGGCTGGAATACGTCGATGACCGTCCGGTTCGAAACCGGAGCTCCCCCCGTGAGGGTTGTTCTGGATCCCGGCGGAAAATTGCCCTTGTTGTCGAAGGCGGAAGCGTCCCCGAAGATCATCACGGCGGCTCTCAATGAGCTCCGCGATATGAATGCCCTCGGCGAGGGGACTCATCTTGTTCATCTTCTCCGGGAGGTGAGTCCCGAAACGGACCTCTTTTATCGCTGGGCCGGCTTGGTCTCGAGATCTCAGGGGGATTTGAAAACTTCCCTCGAGCATTTCCAAAAAGCTTCGGGACTCAAGAAGGACGCCGATTTGGAGAACTCCAGGGACATGATCGTTTTGCAGCTGGGCATGAGCTACGACCTGATGGGACGTCGCGAGGAAGCAGTGAAGTGTTACTCGCGGATTCCAGCCGATTCGAGGTATCAATCTCAGGCCAAATACTATATCGCGAAGCCTTATGACAACTTTAAAGATTCATAGGAGGAGTCAAGCAGTTCCGTGAAAATCGGATCCACATCCGATATCAACGACGCTCGGTCAGTTCAACAAAAGAAAAAAAGAATGACAGAAAAAAGGGAGAGTGCATAATGAACATGCATAAACTAACTGCAGTCGCCGGAGGGCTTTCAGCTCTTCTCCTGGCTGCCGGTCCTTTGACCGTAGGCGCCGACATCCTGGAAAAGCAGATCGGTCCCAAGGTCTGGATTCGTTTTTCCAAGAATCTCTCCGTATTGCATGTTCTCGTTCTCCTTACCCCGTCCCGTTTCGAGCGGGAAGATCTGTTCCCGCATTCTCTGGCAAAGGCCGCCCGCGATTATTTCAAAGATTTCCGGGCACATCCGGCCGTGGAGATGACGGACCGAATTTTCAAGCCCATGTGGTACTTCCCCTTCAATTATCTGGCCTTTATCCTGATGGAGTTCCCCGAGCCCGCCAGGCTGCGCGGGATCGAGCTTCCATCGGAGTTCGAGCAGGTCGCGAGCCTGAAGGCCATGGCACAAGACTACGTGGAGTTGGCCGCCCGGTTTTACCGGGAAACGAACTTCCAGGGATTCTGGGATTCCCACAGGGAAGAGCTGACCGCCCTCGTGAATAAGGCCGTCGGCCTGTTTCGAACAGAAGCCCCGGCATCCCCCGGCGAGGACGGCGGCCCGAAGGCTGGCGATATTTCCAGGCTCCTAGAGAATTTCTACGGAGGCGGTGCGGACTGCTACGACTTGGTCCCCTGCCCGTTCATGCAGAGCTCCGCCACCCACACAGAGGTGCGGTGGGCCGACGGGCGGACAAATTACCTTTATTTACAAGGCGGGGAATTCGACCCGGACGTCCGCATCAATTTCAATCGCGCCTTCCACGAGTTCGGTCATTGTTTCGTCGAGCCCGTGACACAGAAGTACGCCGCGGATATTCAGAAGCTCGACCATCTCTATGTTCCCCTGAAGCCCGTTTTTGAGCAGCTCGGCTATAGGGATTGGAACCGGGCGTTCAACGAGCATCTGATCACGGCGGGACAACTTCACCTGATGAGAAAAGCCTTCGGGGAGGCGGTGATGGCGGACTTCAAAGAAAAAGAGATCCGCTCCGGTTTTAAGCTGCTCGACCGCTTCTACGGCCATCTCGAAGACTATGACCGGAACCGGCAAACCTTTCCTAATCTCGAAAGCTTCTTGCCGCGGATCTTGGATGAACTTTCCCGGCTTGCCTGCGAACCCTATCAGAAACCAGGAGGGCTCGGCGTCGCCCTAGCCTTCCGTAGCGGTCGGCTCACTGTCACTAAAGTGATGCCTGGCGGAGCCTTCAAGGCGGCGGGCGTTCGTGAGGGAGATATCCTGGCCGCCCTGGCCGGCGTCGAAATCGGCTCCCTGCAGGACTGGGATACAGCGCTCGAGCAGATGAATCGTTTGAAGGAAAAAGACATTCTCGAGATCGCATTCGTCAGGTCTGGAGAGCGCATCTCTCGGACCGTCGCCGTGCCGTTTGTCACCGATTACCGTTATGTCGAGGTGAAGAGATGAATGGCGGGCGGCGCCGCGTTTTGACCATCCTGGTCGGGGAAGATGGCATGGTTCTCAGCGTCTCCAAAGAGGACAACCAGGTTTCCTCGGAGGTCCCGAATATGGGCAAGGTGGCGCTCACGCCTGAATCGGAAGCCGCCTTTGCCGTCCATGGTTTTGATACGACGTCCATGTTCGTCAGGGACGCAACAGCCCAGGTCGAGCACCTGATTTTCCGCACTCCGGCAGGCGATCTGCCGGCGAAGAAAATCGGGGAGCGGAGGAGAAGATGAGACAAATAAAAAGACGATTTTTATTATGTCTATTTATCAGTATCTCAAACATTTTGGCGTTGGGTGTTGCTTTAAGCGCAGAAAATGAAGAAAGGCCGGGCCCTCATACTTCGATTACTATCCCAGAACTCAAAGACCACATGTTCTTTCTCGCCTCGGATGAACTCAAAGGCCGTTTGACAGCAAGCCGGGAATACCGGATAGCAGCCAATTACTGCGTTTCTCAACTCCGGGCAGCAGGCTTGAAACCGCTGGTTCCTGATGAAAAAGGGAACCTCTCCTTAGTTTGGTCGAAAACCTCACGAAAAGAACGGATTAAAATTCAAGTCTTTGACACTTTATTGAAGGAAGAATAAATAATGAGGCCGCTCAACAAATTAATAATCATTGCCTCGGCCGAATTTCTGTGGAAAGTCGCAACCGACAAGATGAGGACTCCAAAATACGTATGCCTGATATTGACCCATTACCATGCGGACCATACCTTCGGGATGTGCGGTCTCAAAGACAAGGGAGCCAAGATCATCGCCCACCCCGGCGTGAATGAATTTTTTGCCGATGACAACGGTCGATATAAGACATTCATAGCCAGACAATCAGAATGGAGTCAGAAAGAAGCCGACGAAATCCTCGGCGATGTGAAGCTCTCGGCGCCGGATAAAACGATTGAAAAAGACACGGTCTTCATCATCGGTGGCGAAGAATTCCACGTCCTCTGTACCCCCGGGCCATGTTCACACAGAACTCTCCGTCTGCCATCCAAAATCGGGAACGCTCTTTGCCGGAGATACGATCTACGAAGGATCCGGTCTGACAACCCGGTTTGGGGGGCCGGCGGAATGGAAAGAATGGATCAGGCAGATAAATTACCTTAAGAAGTTAGAAGGTCTCAAAGCTGTTATCCCCGGCCACGCGAAACTCTGTGGCCCTGAGGAGATCGACCTTTCTCCTCTTCCTGTTTTCATAAAAAGTGCATAGGAAGAAGAGCGACCCGGAGATTTTGTCCGATTCGGATTCCAAATTAAAGATGGATAATAAAAGAGACGAGCTTAAAGTCTTTTGGTTTATCGGCATTGTCCTGCTGTTGAGCTGGGCGACTGTTTTCTTCATCCAGGTCTTAGGGCTGAGCCGGTCGCCTATGGCAACCATCATGATTTTTCCAATGATTTTAGCGGCGGTTTTCATCCTCGTCTCGAAGAAAGACAGATTTTCAAACATCGGATGGGAACTTCCCAATCTAAAGTTTATGGCAGTCAGCGTTTTTCTGCCCATTGTCCAGATGGCCGCAGTCATCGGCCTCAATGCCGCCCTCGGTCAAATTTCTTATAATGAAAAGCACATTCTGGCTCATAAGCCGACATCGAACATCGGACTGAATCTGGCGCTCTGTCTTCCGGGAATGTTCCTTCCTTTCGTTCTTCTTTCTCTCCCCAATTTCATTGTCGGCTGGATCAATCACCTCAGCGAGGAGTTCGCCTGGAGAGGCTATCTCTTTCGTACCATCTCGCGAAATCGGAAGAGCTATCTCAAAGGCGCCCTGATCTCCGGGATTGTCTGGTGGGCCTGGCATCTTCCGATGTTCTGGCTGAGTCCTGTCCTTACCCATCTTCGTCCCGGATATATCGTATTGACGATCATTGTCTCCTTTTTTGCGCTCCTCGGGACAACGTGTATCTATTCCTGGATCTATTTACAAAGTGGGTCGATTTGGACCCCGACAATCATGCATTTTTCCTGGAATCTATTCCGTGGAATCCTGACGGGACGCCTTGCCGATGGATCTCCGGGCCTGTTTAAAGGCGATCTGTGCGTCATCAACGGCGAAGGCCTGATCGGCAACGTCGTATCCATTCTGGTTGGAGGCATCTTCCTATATCTTATCGTCCGGCTGGACCGGAAAAAATTTATACACTTATGAAGGCCGCTTATGAAAACCGATAAACCGGCAAGCTTATTGCCAAATAGATTGAGTGAAGGAGATCTGCAAATGAAGAAAAACCATATCAGCCTCGGTATGTTGGTGGTGCTTTTTCTTCTGGCGACATTCGTATTCGCGGAAGAGAAATATGATACCGATCTTTGCATCACGCATTACAGCATCGAATTGAAACCAGATTTTCAGACAAACAGCATTGACCTTATCGTCGCCATGCGCATCCGGAACTTTTCGGCCAAAACTTATGACAAGGCGCAGATGCTTTGCGGCAGATCCGGCAACCATGACGACTGGGATGTCGAAGTCCAGGAAGTCTGGCATGTCGAGAAAGCACAAAGACAACCGGCTGCCTTGGCCGTCAAGGCCATCAAGGATCCATTCGAAGGAAAGGAGGAATGGCCGCTCTATGAGATCCCATTCCTCCGCCCTCTCCGCCCCAATAATGAAGCCTCTCTGGAATTCCATTACCGACTTAAGGGCAAAAAGCCTGACGATGGCTTTCCTCTGCATAGAGGCCGTACGACGGAGCTTTATCTCATATCAGATTTTTCTTGGCTTCCGACCATTTATGCGGTGTCTAAACCCGGTCAGTTTCCCAATATCTACCGACCTGCCTGGGAGATGAAGATGGAATATCCCACCGGGTTCGTCGGGGTGGCGGACGGGAGGCAGGTCTTTCAGGAAGAGAAAAACGGGATCATTATGGAAAATTGGCGATCCTTGAGCCGGAACTTCCCTCAGCTTTTCATCGGTCTCTATGAGATCTGGACAGAGAAAGCCGGTGACTTCTCGCTTGTCATCTACTACCCCCGCGAAACGTCTGTCTGCGAGGCTATGAGAACAGCCCTCGGTCAAGGAGCCCGCACATTCGGTTTCTTCTCCGAGCTCTACGGTGAGCTGGAGTCCCGGACTTTCAGCGTCATCTTCAGCGCCACAGAATGGGGAGGCCATGGCCTGACCCTCGGAACCGTCCTGTCGTGTCGCTACCTCGATATCCCCAGCCCGGCCTTGATCCTGGATACGCTTTTTCATGAGATGGCCCACAGTTGGTGGGGCTTGTCTATTTCATCTTACGGAGAGGGCAGCAAATTCTTGCGCGAGGCTCTCGCCCAGTTCTCTTCGTTCTGGGCCCTCAGAAACCTTAAAGGAAGCCGCTACTTGGATAGTCTCATTAAGCATCAGAAGATGAATTGCTTCAACTACTATCTGGCTCAGGAAGGCATCGATAAGCAGCTTCCGCTGATTGAACAGGAGGGATTCGATTGGCAGCAGATCATTGCCGCCAACTACCGAAAAGGTCCGCTCACCCTCAACCAGATCCGTCTGGAACTGGGAGACAAGCTCTTCTTCAAAGCCCTGGGTACATTCGCCAGACGATTTAAGGGGAAAACGGCCGATATCCATGATTTCATCAGAGTCTTCAACGAGACATCGGACCGGGACCTGACTCCGTTGTTCAAGGATCTCTGCTGGGGCACCGGGTATGCCAGCTACGAGGTGGTCAAGTTCTGCTCGATCGCCGTAAAAGGGGAATTTGAAACTCGAGTGAACATCCGAAACGACGGCGAAATCGGTGTTTCCTGCCCGCTTCTCTTAAAGACAAAGTCAGGAGATAGGCGCGAGATCATTAAAGTCCCCGGAAAGAGCGAACAGGAATTTGTCTATTCGACATCCGCCGAGGTCATGGAGGCAATCATCGACCCCGAGCAGACGGCTTTCCAATATCATCCAGGAGAAAAATATCGAGTCTTCCTCAACATGGACGAAGCCTATTTCAATGACCGCGTAGGAGAGAATTGGTTTGTTTTTAATGTCTCCTATGCCCAGTATATCGCCGGTCAATACGAAAAAGCCGCGGCCACGATTTCGCGCCAAATCCAACTGACGATGGACAAATGGAAAGCAAAAAGCGGAAAGGAGCTTCTGAAGACGCTCCAGGCTGTTAGCAAGAAGGCGGGATACCCGCTGTCCCCTCTCTATGCCGCTTATATTTTTATGCGGGGCAAGTATTATTTCGCTCTCGGCGACGAACAACAAGCTGAAGATGACATCAAAGCCGCCTTGCCTATCATGGCCGAGTACCTTTGCGATAGCTCTTCGGCTTCAAGCCATGCCTACACGGCGACCGGCATCCTTCCTCTGACACACACGGCCAAAGACATGGAATCTCTGATTCAGCGATTGACCGGACGGCCGGTCGGGCTCAATGAAGACCTGAGCCAGGACGAGCTGAAACAAAAAGTCCACGAATGGCAAACCTGGTGGGAAAGCGAAGGCCAATATCAAGGACTGAACGGGGAGGACTTGCGCCAAAAAAAGAGTTAAAGATCCTTTCAAGATTTTCTTGTCGAATGTCGTCACTTTTGAGCTTAAAAAGGAGAGATGAATGAATAAGACAAAAAAAGCAACTTTCCTCTTGGTCGTGCCCGTGCTTTTCTTCGGCCTGGCCGTTTGCTTGCAGGCCGAGGAACAAGACAGCATGTGGATAACCCTCATCACGATGGTCTATTCGGTGACGCCAAAAGAAGACACGCCGGAACTCAATTTTCTGGCCTATATTCCGATCATCACGGAAGACAGCATTCCCGTCTGTATCAGGTTATCAAATGAGGGAAAATACAATTCCCAGGTCAGCGGCTTTACATTTAAAACCATCAGGGGAGACGGAAATCTCATCCGCGTAACCTTGAAGGGCCTCAAGAAAAACATCAAGTACTTGCTCGCCTTTGATACCTACACCCTTAAGAACGTTGATAATTGCGAGGATTTACCGAAATTCGTTCCCCTCGCCTCATATTCCGGATTGAGCGACGAGCTCAAATACTATACCCAGCCTTCCCTCACCGTCCAATCATCGGACCCCTCGATCCAGACTAAAGCCCATGAGATTCTTTACAGCACCTGGACAGGCAATATCCGTGAAGCTCTGGAAAAAATCGTCAAGTTCACGGGAGAGGGCATAACGTTCAAAGCCTTGGGAGATCAGACCGCCCTGGCGACGCTGAAGAGAGGATACGCGGTCTGCACCGGAAAGGCTAATCTGGCCGCAGCCCTGGCCAGGACTCTGGGAATCCCGACCAGGATTCTGCTTGTCCTGCCGAGCCATTTTATCGTCGAATTCTGGATTCCGGATTACGGGTGGGTCAGGGGTGAATCGACCAGGGGATTATTCCCTGAACCCAGGCATATTTGGACAGTCGACTGGGTGGGCAGTATCGAGGACGAGAACCTCTTCGGCCCCTCCCTGGGTATCATCGCTTACCTCGGGATCGAAGGCAACGGCGCCGCCTCATGGTTTCAGGAAAATGACGAGATCGCGCTGCCCGAACACTTCATACAAAATTATGCCGTTGTCGACGGCGACACCCTCAGGAACAATCTCCTTTTCACCAGAGGGGCTGATCTCTGGAGGCTTTTCTGCCAGGTTCAGAATTCAGGTCTCGAAGACAATCGGAGCTCTCTTTTCCGCGCCTATCACGGAGAGTATTTCCAGTCTCTGCTTGAAAATGATATCGAGAACGCCCTCGTCTGGGCCAACCTGGCCATCGAAGAGGGAAAAAGACTCATAAGCTTCAAAAAAACGGAGAGAGCCTCCGAGCTATCAAAAGACAAGGAGAGAATCCATGAAAAGAGCAGCCTTCCTTATCGCCGGTCTCATCCTTATTAATTCGTTTGTCCAATCCTTTCCGGGCGTAGAGGTTCGCCTGCTCGGGAGCTTCCAGTTTTCCCGATTCTCCGTCGCCTCTCCGGGTGCGGCGTCTTCTTCCAGCCAGTCGCCTCGTCCAGCCGGCAGCGTGGGGATGGGATTTTGTCTTCCCCTCTCTCAAAAATTTGCCCTGGAAACAGACTTCCTTTATAGACAGAAAAAATCGGAGCTGACCAGATTTTCGGGACTCGCCTGGAGCGGCACCTATTATCGTTTGCGCTGCCTGGCGGTTCCCCTCCTGGCCCATTTTCGATTTCCCGTCTCCAGAATCCAGGTCATTTTGACTTTTGGCGCTGAAGCAAGCTGGGTTCTGGGGAGCCGGTTCGAGGACAGGAAGATTGGCCTCACCATCAGCCCCATCCCGGGTTTGAAATCCTTTGACCTTCAGGCCGTTGGAGGGGCTGGAATTCGATACAGCCGAGTGTCAGTTGAATTCAGGTATGAATACGGCCTCTTGAATCTCAGTAAAGACAGAGACAGCGGCCTTTCCATTAAGAGCCGGGGGTTCGAATTCTTGGTTGCCTTCCGTCTACTTAAAAAAAACAGGGTTGATATCTAGGATTAATAAATGAAACGACTAATTATCTACTGGAATCTCTTGGCTGCTTCAAGGATTAGTTGTATAGACGGGGTCATCCTGGGCGAACTGGAGTCGACAAAATGGGCTAAGGAGTACGCCGAAAAGATGAAAAACTGTCCCCATCTATTATTCTCGGTGGTTGAACGAAACACCTTGTGTTTGGTCTACATC
>JBAUIH010000251.1:0-3935 GCA_049682755.1 Candidatus Aminicenantales bacterium
GCCAGTCCGTCCTTCCAGCCGATCTTCTTTCCCTCGGCGTAATCCCGGCCGGAATAAGAGATCGGCACTTCATAGATGCGGCAGCGGAGTTTGGCCAGATTGACCGTGATCTCGGGCTCGAACCCGAAGCGGGGGGATTTCAGCTTGATTTTCTTGAGAACATCGCGCCGGAAAACTTTGTAGCAGGTTTCCATGTCCGTCAGGTTGAGGTTGGAGAGCATGTTGGAAAAAGTGGTCAGGAAGCGGTTCCCGACATAGTGCCAGAAGTAGAACACCCGGTGCGGCCCCCCCAGGAAGCGACTGCCGTAGACCACGTCGGCCCGGCCGTCCAGGATGGGCGCGAGGAGATGGGGATATTCGCGGGGATCATATTCGAGGTCGGCGTCCTGGACGAGGATGATGTCGCCCTCGGCCAGGTCGAATCCGGTGCGCAGCGCCGCTCCCTTGCCCCTGTTTTTTTCGTGAACAACGATCCTCGTCCCGGCGAGGTTCAGAGACTGCAGGGTTTCCCGGGTCCCGTCGGTCGAGCCGTCGTCCACGACGATGATCTCCTTCTCCATGCCCGGATCGACGGCCCGGACCCGGCGGATGATCTCCTCGATCGTTTGCCGCTCGTTGAAAACAGGCACGATGACCGAGAGTTTCATCGGATGCCCAGGTTCTCCCGGAAATAAGCGATGGTTTTGCCCAGGCCTTCCTCGAGGCCGACGCGCGGTTGCCAGCCGAGCTTGGATGTGGCTAAAGAGATGTCCGGGCAGCGGCGCGGGGGATCATCCGAGGGCAAAGGACGGAAGACGATCTTGGAGCGGCTCCCGGTGAGCTCGAGGACCTTCCGGGCCAGCTCGAGGATAGTGAATTCGCCCGGGTTGCCGATATTCAGCGGACCGGTGAAGTCCGCCGCGTTCATCATCCGGACGAGCGCGTCGATGAGGTCGGAGACATAGCAGAAGGACCGGGTCTGGGAACCGTCCCCGTAAACGGTCAGGTCTTCGCCCTTGAGCGCCTGGACGATGAGGTTGCTGACCACCCGGCCGTCGTCGACGGCCATCCGGGGGCCGTAGGTGTTGAAAATGCGGGCGATCCGGACATCGACGTTGTTCTGCCGGTGGTAGTCCATCATCAGAGTTTCGGCCACTCTCTTCCCCTCGTCATAGCAGCTTCTGAGCCCGATGGGGTTGACGTTGCCCCAGTACGCCTCGGTCTGCGGATGGACCTGGGCGGCGCCGTAGACTTCGGACGAGGAGGCGAGCAGGGTCCGCGCCTTGATCCGCTTGGCCAGCCCGAGCATGTTGACCGTGCCCATGACGTTCGTTTTTACGGTCTTGATCGGATTGTGCTGGTAGTGGATGGGGGAGGCCGGGCAGGCCAGGTGGTAGATCTGGTCGACCTCGACGAACAAGGGATGGATGACGTCGTGGCGGATGAGCTCGAAGAAGGGGTGATAGAACAGATGGCGGATGTTGCCCTTGCTGCCGCTGAAGAAATTGTCGACGCAGACGACGTCGTCGCCTCCGCCGAGAAGATGCTCGCAGAGGTGGCTGCCCAGGAAGCCGGCGCCGCCGGTGACCAGGATTCTCTTCATGGGTCTCTCCTTATCGCCCGTAGGCCATGAACAGGAGGCTTTTTTTCTTGAGGGCGGTTTTTTGAGCCTGGATAATCTCCTGGATGCCTTGGTCGGCCAGGCGGAGAAGAGAAGTCAGGTCTTTCCTGGCAAAAGGCTCTTTCTCGGCCGTCGCCTGGACTTCGACCAATTGGCCGCCGTCGGTTTCGATCACGTTCATGTCGGTCGAGGCCTGGGAATCCTCGGCGTAGTCGAGGTCGAGGAGCTCGCGGCCGGCGACGAGACCGACGCTGATGCCGGCGACCAGGTGCCGGAGAGGCATCTTGTCGATGAGGTTCCGGTCGAGGAGCTTTTTCATGGCCAGGGCCGCGGCCACACAACCGGCGGTGACCGAGGCCACCCGGGTCCCTCCGTCGGCCTGGATGACGTCGCAGTCGATGATGATCGTCCGCTCGCCGAGCGCGGCCAGGTCGGTCACGGCCCGGAGAGACCGGCCGATCAGCCGCTGGATCTCCTGGGTCCGTCCCGAAATTCGGCCCGGGGTCCTTTCGCGCTGGCTCCGTTTTTCGGTTGAGCAGGGCAGCATGGCGTACTCGGCGGTCACCCAACCGACGCCCTGGCCCTTGAGGAATGGCGGGGCCTTATCCTCGATGGTCGCCCCGGCGATGACTTTTGTCTTGCCGACCTCGATCAGCGCCGAGCCGTCGGCGAAATCGAGGGTGTCGGTCTGGATTCTCAGGGGCCTGAGCTCGTCGAAGCGGCGTTTGTCCCGCATGGGTTCATCCTTTTGAAGCGAAGTTCCCGGCGTTCGGTCCGGCTGGATCCGCTTTCTCCTCGGGCCTGGTTTTCCAACGGTTATGGAACCAGAACCACAGTCCCGGGTTTTTTCGGATCTCGGTCTCAATCATCTTAGTGCAAGCCCGGGTGATTTTCAACACATCCCCGTCGAAGTCGCCGCTCGGATCAAACGTCAGCGGCTCCCCGATCCTGACCCGATAGGTGGAGCGGGGCCCGGGCAGACAGAAAACCGGAATCAATGGCGAGCGGGTCCGGAGATGAAATGAGGCCAGGCCGGGAGTCGTCCCCGCCGGGCGGCCGAAGAAGTCGACGAAAACGGCCTGGCTGCGCAGCACGTTCTGGTCGATGAGGATGGCCACGAGCTCGTTCCGGTGGAGCGCCTGGAGGATGGGCTTGGCGGCCTGGAACTTGGAGATGATCCTGGCGCCCAGGCGCCTCCTGAACCGGACCAGCTCGGCTTCGACCAGAGGATTGTCAAGCGGACGGGCCACGACGTTGAGCGGGGCCAGCGCCGCCACCGCTTCCGCGGCCACCTCCCAGTTCCCGAAATGGGCGGTGAAGATGAGGCCTCCCCGGCCGGCGTCGATCACCTGGCGGATATGCTCCTTGCCTTCGACGTTGAGGAGCTCGGTCCTGCGGGCGGCCCGGAGGTGGATCCACTTGAGGTTGTCGGCCGTGACCCGGCCGAAATGCCGGAAGGAGTCCCGGGCGAGGCGGCGGCGCGCCGCCGGATCGGCCGCCGGGCCGAAGGCTGTTTCCAGGTTAGCCAGGGCCAGCCGGCGGTGCTTCCGGTCGAGCCGGAAGACGAGCTCTCCGAAGGCCTGCCCGATCCGGAGGCAGGAGGACCGGGGGAGAAGGCGGAAGAAGAGAGAAAGGACGCGCAGGAACCCAAAAAATATTAAATCCATAAAATTTATATGAGTAGTCATGGGGCTGCCGGATGTTTTCTTAGGAAGTTTTTCAGGACGTCATCGAGCGCGGGTTCAAGGCGAAGGCCGATCCGAAGCACATAGGTCGGGATATCGACCAGCTCGTTTCGCCGGCCGGCGATCTTCAGCCCGTCCTTCTCGGTGGTGATCAGCGCATCCGCGCCGGCCCGGCGGCAGGCCTGCACCAATTTCTTGAGAGATGCGGACGGGTAGGGATGATGATCCGGGTAGGAGATGAAGGCGGCGATCTCAAGCCCGAGCTTCCGGAGCTCCTCGACAAACCTGGCCGGGCGGGCGATCCCGCAGAAGGCCAGAAGTTTTTTCTTCGCCAGCCGGTCCGGGAAGACGTCTTCCTCCGTCCAGAGGTCTTTCAGACCGCGCGAGACGACCGAATAATGGAAAATCTGCATCCGGGAGCTTCTTGGCCCGACAGCGGCTTTATCCCCCTTTTTTCCGCCCTTGATCAGCAGGATATCCGCCCTCCGCAGGGCCGAGGGCGGCTCCCGAAGCGCGGTTTTTTCGGCGGACGAGAAAAGCACGATGTCGAGATCCCTGGCCAGGCGGCGGTGCTGGAAGCCGTCGTCAAGGACGGCGATATCAAACCCGGCGCCGGCCGCCCTCCGGCAGGAGGTCAGCCTGTCTTTTCC
>JBAUIH010000252.1:0-3913 GCA_049682755.1 Candidatus Aminicenantales bacterium
TTGTTCGAAGAAGAATTCAAGATCGGCTCAACAGAGGGAGATCCGAATTATATCTTTGGGGCATTCATCAGTTTTACAGTCGACGATCATGGTCATGTTTATGTTTTGGATTGGAGGGAAAAAACGGCGTGTTATAGCGAAGGTGGAGTGGCACCAGGGAGGTTTATTCCCGAGAATAGGTTTTATCATAACCAATATGAGTGTTGGGGCAGAGGGTGTGGTTCGATTCTACAATGGGCGCGGGATTGCTGAACAGTGGATAAAAGAAGGCAAGTATGCTCTCAACTGGACGCGGCTTTCATGCAAACATTTTATCTCGAATCAGGTGAGGCTAGGTTTGTTTGTGCTGGCTTATAATCTGGGCAACTTTCTGCGGCGCCTGGTTCTTCCAGGTAATATCAGGCACTGGTCGCTTCGGACTCTGATTGTGAAACTTATAAAGATCGGGGCCAAGGTTCTCAGACACAGCCGTTATGTTATTTTTCAAATGGCGGAGGTTGCCATAAGAAAGGAGATATTCGCCGAGTTACTATCCAGGATCAGTCGATTACGATGCTGTTCACAACAATGAGTTGCTGTCCAATATGGTCAGACGGACAGGTATCTCTGATCGTTAGATTTTTTGAGAAAAGCAATGAATATCAGCGAAGACGGTGACATATGGAATCCTGAAATGCTTTGGAACTGCTTTATCATGCACGACAGAAGGCTAAGACTGGATTATAAAGCAAGAGGATCCTGGATGTTCTCTGACCCAAAGTTGATATGGGGAATCCTTGTTTTTGTTCGGTTGCGCACATAAGTTATTCGAAAATGGACGTTTTGTACTATACAGGTATTCGAAAATCCCAATCAGTAATGTGGGCATGTTTATTGCTGAATAAAATTGGGAATGTAGGTTTGAATCCAAAATATTATTAGGAGGTGCAATGCGCAGCTATCATCTGAAAAAGAAAATGGTATCCCTTTCCGGAATGATCTTGGCCGTCCTTGTCCTTCTCTGGCCCCAACAGGCAGGGAGCGCTGAGAATGGCGAACAGGTGCTGACATTCTCCGCTGCCAAGGCCATCGCTGGATTGAATTTTGATCGCGAGGACTCGGAATTGCTCACCCTCTCAACAAGTCTCTGGTTCTCTCTCGGAAACGTCCACGCCCTGGGGAAAATGGTTCTCCGGAATGCCCAGATGCCGGAACTGGAACCTGTGGAAACCTATGGCTCTTTCTTTGGCCTGAAGGTCACGCTGCAGCTCAAAGGAGGCTGGAACACTTTTTCCGGCGGTGACCTCGAGAGGGGCCTCGGCGGGGTGTATGACTACGCTGCCGACGTCATCGCCCGGTCTTGGGTGCCGATTCTTCAGAATGAGAAGGGGAAGAACCGCGCCGGGCTCGAGTTCGGGGGGGATCTCATTTACTGCATCACTCCCCGCTTTGGAATCGGCATCGGGGCGAGCAAGACCACTACGGCGAGGGAGAGCGTGCTCCTTTTTGAAATCAACAGTCCGGATTATGACAGCCTGAGAATGCGGCCGGAGATCAAGATTTCGGTTCTCCGGTTGGGTCTATTCTATGCCTACCCCTTTGCCGGGAGGCTGGCCATCTCGGTTCACGGAGGCCCCGCTCTCTATTCCGCGAAATACAGTTTCAGTATGCGCATCACCAGCGGCGGCTACGGACTGGCAGCCGTTTGGTACGGGTTTCTTCCGATGGCCTGGTATCAGGAGGCCGAGGCAAAAAAGATAGGCCTGGAGGGAGGCGTCGGCTTTGAATTCAACGCCAATCCCTTTGTCGCCTTTTTCGTCGAAGCATTGGGCCGCTACGCCAGGGTTGACGGCTTTGAGGGAGAAGAAGAGGTCGCTCGCTATCAAAACTTCCGCTACCAGGTGGTGAACTCGCAAGGTCCTGTCTATTTTGTGCCTGCGGGCAAATACTCACGTCTGGACATCATCCCTCGCGAAGGCACTGTCGGCGCGTCCGCCCGGAAAGCGACCCTCGATTTCTCGGGCTTCAGCTTCTCGGCGGGCTTGAAGCTCAGATTCTGAACGCAAGAGCATCGCTGTCTCGGTTCATCGTGCTCATTGTTCTTGTCGTATCCTCACGCTCTTCCATACGGCAATATGGGGAAAAATCCTTTTCCGTCGAAAATATCGTAAGCGATAAAGGTTTTTCCCTTGTCCTCCTTCTCTTCACTCAACTTAACCCATAGGTAACCGGAATCGTCCACGATCATCCGGTATATAAACTTAAAACTCGAAAACCGAGCGAACAAAAGGAGACCAAAGATGAAAATTCCGCATTTTCGTTCTAAAATGATGATCTCCGGCTTGGGCTTGGCTCTAGTTGTGGCCGTCCTGATAAGCTGTGCCCCCACCGCCCGGACAGGTGCATCCCGGGTTATCTCTGATCTCAATGGAGCATTCGACCTGGCCGGAGAGAGGACGCCGCAGGTCCTCTATTTCCGCCAGGAGACAGAGTTCGTTCACATCGGCTTCGACGGGAGGAGGACCGGGTTGAAAACGTATATTGTCACCCTGCGTTGCGTCCCGGCGGCGCTCTCCAACCGGGCGGCGGATCAGTACACTTGCGGCGAATTCCAGGTGAGGATCGGAGAGCAGCCTGCCGCTACCATCCCCTCGGTGGCGGGTTGGTCATACCTCTTTGGGGCGACACCTACAGGCAGGGACGACAAGGGGCAGGTTTTGGGCATCCCTCATGACAAGTTTGAAGAAGTGGTCGACAGCCGGGGGAGTCAGCTCCCCATCGGCATTCGCTACGCAGTCTACAACAACTTCATTGACTTCCATGCATTCAATGATGTTCTCGCCCGGCCGACCGTGGAAGGTGGCGGCATCCAGGACCTTAATAGAATGGGCCAGAAGATCGTCCATGATGCGGCCTTCAGCGAGCCTCCCGTCAACCTGGGCAGCGGCATCAAGTCCGGGTCGGTCTTCCGCAATGGCGAGGTGACACTAGAGTTCAAGGGGGTGAGTATCGTAGATGGCGCGCCCTGCGCCCTGGTTGGTTACAATTCCGGAGAGAGCACCTTGCGAATGATCATGCCGCTCGCCGGCGACAAGGACATGGAAACGGTGGGCGGTTCCCAATACACGGGCGATCTTTACATCGACCTGGCCACCCGGTGGGTCAGGAAAGTGACTATGGACGAGTTCGTGGTAACTGAAACCAGACTCCCCGGGGCGGCGCCGAAAATCGACGCCTACACTGTCCGACACCTGCTCATCCATCTGATCAGCCAGGCTGAGTTCGAACAGAGATCGAACTGAGAGGAGGGCCTCGTTCCGGCTTGATTTTCCCACTCGTTCAAGATAGTTATGGAGGTCCCTGATTTTTAAGATTCGAGGTTCGATGAAGCAGATCTCGTCGCTCTCGGCTCTTCTCCTGGTCGGCCTCCTATTTTCCGCCTGTTCCGCTCCCAAGTTCACCAACATCATGACCTGGGAGGAGTACTTGGAGCTCCGGTTGCAGGGTCCGTATGTCCTCGAACTCGAACACGACAAGGGAGCGCTGCTGTACTACGGCGTGATCCATACCACAACCTCCGACGACCCCCAGCTCGCGGATATCGAATTAAAGGTTGCTCCAGAAGACGTGGGCAAAGTTATCGGGAAGCAGGGAAGAAACGTTCAGGCTATCAGAATTATTCTTGGTGCTGCTGCAATGAAGCTGAAAAGGAGATTTAATCTGGAGATAATTGAATTCATATGTATCTTACCAATATGCTTACATTTTCAGATGTAAAAACACAGGTACAGACCAAAGATCTGTAGAAACCAGTTTGATTCTCGTTGAAGCTGCCAGGGTATTACTTAAAAATACGACAAGAATCTGCACGGTGAAAGCTCATCGATGAGGATAATTTACCTGACTTTACCCTGATTTATGTACACTATGTTTA
>JBAUIH010000253.1:0-2592 GCA_049682755.1 Candidatus Aminicenantales bacterium
ACACCCGTCAGCGCTCTCATCCACGCCGCGACCATGGTCACGGCCGGCGTCTACCTGGTCGCCCGGATGAACCTGCTCTTCACCCTGTCCGGGACCGCCGCCCAGGTCGTCGGGATCGTCGGCGCGCTGACCGCGATCTTCGCTGCCACCATGGCCTTGACTCAAAACGACATCAAACGGGTTCTGGCCTATTCGACGATCAGCCAGATCGGCTATATGTTCATCGGTTGCGGCGTCGGCGCTTACGCCGCCGGGATGTTCCACCTATACACCCATGCCTTCTTCAAGAGCCTGCTGTTCCTCGCGGCCGGGAGTGTCATGCACGCCCTCTCCGGAGAGCTGGACATGCGCAAGATGGGAGGGCTACGGAAATATCTGCCCCTCACCTACCCCACCTTCCTCATCGGCGCCATCGCCATCGCCGGCGTGCCCTTTCTCTCCGGCTTCTTCTCCAAGGACGCCATCCTGACCCATGCTTTCGCCCAGGGCCAGTATTTCATCTGGGCGCTGGGCATCATGGGGGCAGTGCTGACGGCTTTTTATATGTTCCGGCTGATCTTCCTGACCTTCTTCGGCGAGGAAAGGCTCGAGCCCCACGCCAAGAAACATCTCCACGAGTCGCCTCCGGTGATGACCGTCCCCCTTGTCGCCCTCGCCCTCTTCTCGGTCGTGGCCGGCTACGCCGGGCTACCGGTCGTCCTCGGAGAAAAGGCCAACCTGTTCAACCGCTTCCTGGAGCCGGTCATCCATCCCGGCCATGAAGCCCAACTGAGCATCAGCACCGAATGGCTGCTGATTCTCATTTCCGTGGCGGTGGCCCTGTGTGGGATCTATATCGCCTATATCTTTTATCTCAGGTCGGCGCAGACGCCGCACCGGCTCGTCGCCCGATTCCCGAAAGCCTACAAGCTTCTCTATAACAAATATTATGTGGATGAGATCTACAACGCCGCCTTCGTCAATCCTCTGGTCAACGGCTCCCGGCTCGTCTACGACAACTTCGACCTCAAGGTCATCGACGGGACGATCAACGGCACGGCGGAGACGACCGGGTTTATGGGCAAGGCTTTGGGCTTCCTGCAGAGCGGTCTGGTCAAAGACTATGCCCTGGCCATTCTCCTGGGCGTCGCCCTATTCTTGGGGTATCTGTTGTTTTAAAAAATGAACTTACCGATACTGAGCCTGGTCACGTTCCTTCCCCTCGCGGGGGCCGTCCTGATGATCTTTGTCCCCAAGGAGAAGACGAACCTTCATCGCTATCTCGCCTTGATTTTCACGCTGGTTACGTTCGTCGTTTCGCTGGCTCTCTATTTCAATTTTGACGGCGCCGTCGCCGACCCGCAGTTCGTCGAGAAGACG
Organism: Candidatus Aminicenantales bacterium; assembly: GCA_049682755.1. Classification (GTDB taxonomy): domain Bacteria; phylum Acidobacteriota; class Aminicenantia; order Aminicenantales; family UBA8522; genus UBA8522. The sequence goes on from JBAUIH010000253.1 coordinate 1,360, forward strand.
GGCTGGCTCGGCTACGGGATTAACTACCATCTCGGGGTAGACGGCATCAGCCTCTGGCTCATCTTGCTGACCACCTTCCTGATGCCCATCGTCATCCTGTCCTCCTGGACCTATATCCAGAAGCGGGTCAAGGAATACCACATCTTCATGCTCCTTCTCCAAACCGGGATCATCGGTGTCTTTGTCTCCCTCAATCTTTTCCTCTTTTATGTCTTCTGGGAGGCGATGCTCATCCCGATGTATTTCCTGATCGGCGTCTGGGGAGGCGCCCGCCGGATCTATGCCACCTTGAAGTTCGTCCTCATGACCATGTTCGGAAGCCTCCTCATGCTCGTGGCCATATTCGTCCTCTACTCTTTCTATTACAAGGCGACCGGCGTTTACTCGCTCGAGATCTTTGATTTCTACAAGATGATCCTCAATCCCCAGGTCCAGGGCTGGCTCTTCCTGGGATTCGCCCTGGCCTTCGCTATCAAGGTGCCGATGTTCCCGTTCCATACCTGGTTGCCGGACGCCCACGTCGAAGCGCCCACGGCCGGGTCGGTCGTTCTGGCGGCCGTCCTGCTGAAGATGGGGACCTACGGATTCCTGCGTTTCGCTCTGCCGCTCTTTCCGGACGCCCTGGAAAAGTTCCTGCCTCTTCTTTCCATCCTGGCGCTCATCGGGATCATCTACGGTGGCCTGATGGCCTTGATCCAGAAAGACATCAAGTCCCTGGTCGCCTACTCGAGCGTCAGCCATATGGGCCTCATCATGTTGGCCGTTTTCTCCCTCAACCTGGAGGGGGTGGAGGGCGCCATCTACCAGATGCTCAACCACGGGCTGAGCACGGGCGCCCTGTTCTTGATCGTCGGCATCCTCTATGAGCGGGCCCACACGCGGCTCGTCAAAGACTTCGGCGGCGTCAGCAGCGTGATGCCGGTTTTCGCCGCCTTCTTCATGGTCAGCATGCTGAGCTCGGTCGGGTTGCCCGGCCTCAACGGGTTTGTCGGCGAGATCCTTTGCCTTTTCGGCGTTTTCCAGGCCAATAAGCTCCTGGCCATTCTGGCCGTCTCGACGGTCATCCTGGCCGCCGCTTATCTCCTCTGGATGTATCAGCGGGTCATGCACGGCCCGATCGTCAACGACAACGTCCGCTCTTTCAAAGATATGAACAAGCGGGAGGTCGCCTTCTTTGTGCCCATCGTTGTGATGATGTTTTGGATGGGCGTTTATCCCCAGACATTCCTGCGG
>JBAUIH010000254.1:0-4543 GCA_049682755.1 Candidatus Aminicenantales bacterium
GGAACCAGTCCCGTCGGTTCCCCCCACCGGATCAAATCCGATGGGGGCCCCCTCCGCTACGGGGGCCTTAGGGCGGCCTCAGGCCCCCAGCATCAAAGTCGCGATGGAGAAGAAATGCTTCCAATGGGGATGGGGGAAGGGAGAAAATCTAGAGGAGAAGAAAGGGAAGGAGGGAATTCTGTTCTTCGAGCGGCCGGGCCAGGGCCAGGAACCGGCCTTCCGGAGTGAAGAGGCGGCAGTAAAACCCGGATTCCTGAGCCTGAACTGCGGCGGGGTCTGCCGGAATGGTCTTCAGGATCTCGTGGGCCGGAATGGGCCGGTTCTTCTGCAACCGGCTGCACGCAGTTCCGGATATAATGGCCTTGGGAAATCCCGGGAGAAGCGCCTCCAAAGGAAGCAAAAATACTTCCGGTTTGCTCAGTCCGCTGAGCTCCTCAATCTCTTGGAGGGAATGCGCTTGCGCGATTCCGTATCGTCCGGAGGAGAGCCGGCGCAAGGCGGATAAATGGGCTCCGCAGCCGAGGACCCGGCCAAGATCATGGGCGAGAGAGCGGACATACGTGCCCGAGGAGCAGCGCGCTTCAAAAGTGAGGGTGGGGGGAGAGTAGGCGGTCAATCGGAACGCATAAACCGTAACAGAGCCGGCTTTGGCCCGAACCTCTTTGTTCGCCCGGGCCCACTTGTAAAGCGGTTTCCCGTCAACCTTCTTGGCGGAATAGGGAGGGGGGACTTGATTCAGGTGGCCGACGAACCGGTTCATGGCCGCGGCCAGGACGCCGGCTTCCGGGAACAGGAGGATTCTCGCGGAAGTGGGCCTCCCCAGCGCGTCATAGGTATCGGTCGAATAGCCGAGTCTGATCTCCCCGCTGTAGGTTTTGTCATGCTTGGAGAACAAGGGGAAAAGGCGGGTGGCTCTGCCGACAGCCACCAGCAACAATCCCGTGGCCAGGGGGTCGAGAGTCCCGAAATGTCCGACCTGCTTCTTGTTCAGGATTCTGCGGATGCGGGCGACGACGTCATGGGACGTCATCCCCCGGGGCTTGTCGATGAGGACCAGGCCGTCCATCAATCGGTCTGGGCAGAAGGACGTCCTTCTCTTCGGGGCAACCGGCTTCCTTGTTTGAGGATCGCCTCGATTTTCCGGGGGATCTCTTTGATCAGCCGCTCGTGCCGGCCGAAGGCCGTGAATCCGGCAGCATGAACATGCCCCCCGCCATCGAAGAACTCGGCGATGGCCGCGGCGTTTGTTCTGCCCTTGGAGCGGATGCTGATCCGGAATGTATCCCGGCCCATTTCTTTGAAAAAGAGGACGATCTCGATGCCCTTGATGGAGCGGGCCAGGGTCGTGATGTCCTCGGTGTCGATCTCTTTCAGACGGAGGGCCTCGAGGTTCTTTTTAAACATTGCTATGGTGGCGATGTTGCCCCGCCTGTTGATCTGCAATGTGGACAGGACCTGGCCAAGGAGCCTGATTTTCTCCGGTGAATTCGTATTGAATAGAAACTCGGTGGTCCTGATCGGGCTGGCCCCGAGCTTGACCAATTTGTGACAGACTTCAAACGCCCGGGCCGTTGTGTTGGAAAACTGGAAGGAGCCCGTGTCGGAGACGATGGCGCAGTAGAGATGCCCGGCGATCTCCGGTGTGAACAGAATTCCCATCTTCTCTCCGAGGAGAAAGGCCATCTCTCCCACCGCGGCCGCCTCCGGCTCGATCCAGTTGATATCGGCGTAATTGTCGTTCGAGTAATGATGGTCGATGTTGATCTTGAAAATCCGGTCAAGATTCTTCATTCCGGAACGTTCAACATTGGCGCACTCGAGAAGGATGATTAGGTCGTAGCCCTGGGAAGGAATTTGTCCGATACTGATCTTCTTGGCTTCCGGTATGTGACAGAAGGGATAGGGAGTGGGGTCGTGATTGATGATCCGGGCCTGCTTTCCCAGGAGCCTGACCATGCCCGCCAGGGCGAGGCCGGTGCAGATGGAATCGCCGTCCGGTCTCAGGTGGCTGGTGATGGCGATGCGCCGGCTCTGCAGGATTTTGTCGCGGATGAGGCGGACCGGGTCATTTTTCGTCATCTTTCAGGCGCTCGATCAGTCCGTCGATCCGGCTCTCGTACTCAGGCGCGGGATCGCGGCGAAAAATAAGGGTCGGATTATACTTTAATTTCACCCTCGAAGCAATAGACTTACGGAGATAACCCTTGCTCTTTTCCAGCCGTTCCCAAAAGGCCTGCTCCCGCTCGGCCCCGAAGAGGCTCAGAGTGACCTGTGCGGTCCGGAGATCCGCGCTCATCTCGACCCGGGTGACCGTGATCAAGCCCGAGCCCCCCTGGAATTCCTCGAGGAAGATCTGGCTGAGCGCCTCTTGAATTAGGTGGGCAACCCGTTTCGGACGTCGGCCTTCCATCGGCTCACCTCCCTTCCAGCGCTCAGAAATAATGGAATTCGGACAGGACGATCTCTCCCTGGAGATTCTCTTCGACGTCCCGGAGAATCTTCTGGAGGATCTGGTCGACGAGACCTTTCTGACTGTTCAAAGTGACGATCCCGAGTCCGGCCCGCTGCCATTTGTCTTGAAAATCAAGCTCGGCGAAAGCGACGTTGAAGCGGCTGTGAATTCTGTCCCGCAATGTGTTCAAGACTTTTCTCTTGTCCTTGAGAGATTGGGAGTAGGGAAGGAAAATTTCCAGAGAGAGCAAGCCGATGACCATCACGGCGCCTGCCGGCTAAGCCGGCCTGGTTTTTTCCTTGATAAAAGCGACGATGATATCTTTTTCCCGAATATCCTTGGGTTTGTCAAGGCCGATGCCGCATTCGAGCCCTTTGGCCACCTCGGTGGCGTTTTCTTTGATCCGCTTGAGAGAGACGATCCGGCCCTCTCCAACGACGTCCTGACCCCGCATTACCCGGGCTTCGGAGTTGCGGGTGATCTTCCCATCCAGGACATAGCAGCCGGCGATCGTTCCGACCCGGGGAATCTGGAAGATCCTCCGGATCTCGGCGCGGCCGAGATAGACCTCCTTTTCGACCGGTTCCAGCATGCCGGCGAGCGCATCGCGGATGTCTTCAGTGAGCTGATAAATGACGTCGTAGCTCCGGATCTCTACATTGTTCGTCTTGGCCAGGTCGATCACTTTCTGGCCAGGCTGGACGTTGTAACCGAGGATAACGGCGTTTGAAGCGGAGGCCAGGACGACGTCCGACTCAGTGATGCTGCCGGTGGCGGAATGGATAATTTTGATCTTGATCTTGTCCGAACCAAGGGGAGGAAGGATATCCCGGAGCACCTCCGCCGATCCCTGGACATCGGCTTTGATGATCAGGGACAACTCTTTCGCCCCTCCCTCTTCGATCTTCTTGAAGAGGTCGTCGAGGGAAACGCGTTCATCCCGCTGAGGCTCTTCCTTCTTGACACGAGAGAGGCGGTGAGCGACGATTTTCTTGGCCGTTTCGGGGCTGGGGACCACCTGGAAGAAGTCGCCCGAAACGGGGACATCGTTGAATCCCAAGACCCCGACCGGCATGGACGGTTCAGCCCGTCTCAGCGTCTTGCCGTTCTCGTCGAACAGGGCCCTGACCTTGCCGTGGGTTGTGCCGCAGATGAAAGCAGAGCCCGGCGTGAGGACCCCGTGCTGGACGATAACTGTGGCCAGAGGACCCTTTCTGGGATCAAGGCGGGCTTCCAGGACGACCCCCTGGGCCTCAACTTTAGGATTGGCCTTGATTTCGACGACATCGGCCAAAAGGAGGATCATTTCCAGCAGGTCGGTCAGGTTCTTTTTCTCCTTGGCCGAAACCTCGACCGAGATCGTCTGGCCGCCCCAGTCCTCGACCAACAGTCCTTCTTTGGACAATTGTTGCTTGACGCGGTCGGCATCAGCATCCGCTTTATCGATTTTATTGATGGCGACGATGATCGGAACCCCGGCCGCCTTGGCGTGACTGATCGCCTCTTTGGTCTGGGGCATGACGCCGTCGTCGGCCGCCACCACGAGGACGACGATATCGGTGACCTTGGCGCCACGGGCCCGAAGCTGGGTGAACGCCTGGTGGCCCGGCGTATCGACAAAAGTGATGGGACGATCGTTAAATACAATGCGGTAGGCGCCGATGTGCTGGGTGATGCCGCCCGACTCTTTGCCGACGAGGTTGGAGGACCGGATGGCATCGAGCAGGGTCGTTTTGCCGTGGTCGACATGGCCCATGATGGTGACGACTGGAGGTCGCGGCAAAAGATCCTCCGGCTTGGCTTCGGCCCGGGTATGGAGCTCCCGCTCGTAAGCCAGGAATTCGATATCGGCACCGAGGGCAGCGCCGACGGCTGCCGCCGTCTCCTCATCCAGGAGATCATTCAGATTCAGAAGAAGGCCCTTGGCGGCCAGCTTTTTAACCAGATCTTTCGGCTTCGACTGGAGCCTCTCGGCCGCTTCCCGGAGGCTGATCCCTTCCCGAAAGACGGCCTTCTGCCGTTCTTTGGGAGCCGGAGCGGCCTTCGTCTTTTTTTTAGCGGGAGCTTTGGGTTTTGTCGTTTCTTTTTTCA
>JBAUIH010000255.1:0-10603 GCA_049682755.1 Candidatus Aminicenantales bacterium
ATGTCAGCGATGTCTTGGATGCCAGGACGATGTCCTCCTGGGGCCGGCTGGAATTTGATGGGCTGACTCCCGCAGGTGCCACGATCCAAATCCAGACGCGGAGCGGCAATGCCTTCGAGCCGAACAGTATGTGGAGCGACTGGTCCCCGCCCATCCAGAAAAAGGAAGAGCAAATCCTGAGCCCCAAATCCCGGTATCTCCAATTCAAGGCCCTCTTCAAAACGCAGTCCGGCAATGCCTCGCCCCAGTTGCACCGGGTCTCGGTCTTCTACCTCCAGGCGAATATCGCCCCGCTCATCAAGAGCCTGACGCTGCTGCCTCCCAATGAAGTCTATCTCAAGCCTCTCGAACAGGACGAGGTCATCTGGGGAGCGGAAGGATCCGCCGTGGGCCGGAAAGACAAGACAAGGGACGAAAGCTCCTTATACGTCGTCAAGAAGGTCGAGCGCAAGGGATTTCAAACCGCGACCTGGGCCGTGAGCGACGAGAACGAAGACCGGCTTCTCTACTCGGTTTCGATCAAAAGAGAAGGGGAGACGGCCTGGCGGCTGGTCAAGGACGGTTGGCCGGAGGCTTTGATCGCTATCGATACGCTGACCTTTCCCGACGGTGTCTATTTCCTGAAACTCGAAGCCAGCGACCTGCCCTCCAATCCTCCGGGGTCGGAGCTCAAGTCCGAAAAAATCAGCCCGCCCCTGGTCATCGACAATTCCCTGCCCGTCGTCAAGAACTTCACCGCCGCCCGGACGGGGAATGCGCTCGACGTCGGCTTTGAGGCGGAGGATTCGTTTTCCTCGATCCAGGAAGTCGAATATCTCGTCCGGCCGGGAGACTGGCGGGTGGTCTTTCCGGTCGACGGGATTTGCGACTCCAACGTCGAGACCTTCAAATTCAGGATCTCGCTGCCGCCCGGCGCCGACAATCTGGTCACCGTCCGGGTGACCGACCGGCATCACAACATCGGAGTTTACAGGCAAACCTTTTAAGGCTCAGCCGCTCTTGGCCCGCTCAAGGTATTTATCCTCCCGGGTGTCGATCCGGATGAGATCCCCCTCATTGATGAACTGCGGGACGTTGACGGTGAGCCCTGTCTCCAGGGTGGCCGGCTTGCTGCTGGCCGATTGGGTGGCGCCCCTGAGGAACGGTTCGGTTTTTACGACCTTTAGCTCGACGGTCAGGGGAGGCCGGACGGCCACGGGTTTGCCCTCATAAAGCTCGATCGTGAAGACGATGTTGGGGATGAGGTAGCGTTCACCGTCGCCGATGATCTTGGCGGACAGACGGATCTGTTCATAGTTCTCCAGGTTCATGAAGACGCTGTCTTCTCCGGCTTTGTACAGAAACTCCATCTCGAGCTCTTCGAGATAGGCCTGCTCCACGCGGTCCTCAGAACGGAAGCGGTAATTGAGCAGGCTCCCGTCTTTGAGATTCCGGAGTTTCGTCTGCATCATCGCTTTCCATCGGCCCGGCGTGACATGGGTGGCCTCGAGCACGCGGTAGAGCTGGCCCTCCAGGATGATGAGCATCCCCCTGCGGATCTGGGTCGCGTTGATCATCCGTCCTCCTCTCAGCGTCGTCCGTCGAACACCATCCTTTCTTTTTAGCCGAACTCAGCAAAGCTGTCAATACAGGGCCTCGGGTTTGGATTCGTCAGCCCGCTCGCTTCCCCGGCGAGGAAACTCGCTCCAAACTCCTCCGACCTTTTCCCGAAACGCCGACCATATTCAGGCCCCTCCTGATTGGTCAGGAGGGGAAGGGGAGGTTAATGAGGTTCAAACAGAGTTCTGGGGGCGTTTCGGAAACGCGGAGAGAAACCATGCCCGCTCAGTCGTCGATGGACTTCCTCATCCAAACCCTCGGCCTAGCCGCTAAAGGAAAAGGGAACGCTACATAAAATATTATAGGGTTTCCCTTTGGGGAAGGTCCCCATGGTTGATTTTCGGGGCCGTTTCTCATTTAATATGCTCTTCGATCGGCCATGGCGGACATTCATTTCCTGGGTACGGGCGGATCAGTGGCCACGCCGCGGCGTGATAACACCTCCCTGCTTCTGCGGACGGCCGGCGAGCTGACCCTCATTGACTGCCCCGGAAGCGTCGCCGCCAAGATCAGGAAGGTCGGATTCGAGCCGGGTCAAGTCACGACCATCATCCTGACCCATACTCACCCAGACCATGTCTATGGTCTTCCCTCTTTGATTCATTGTCAGATGCTTATCCCCGGAGAAATCCGCATTCTGGGATCTGAGGCGGCCGTCCGCTTCTGCCGGCGTCTGCTCGATCTCTTTGGTTTGAGGCGCCCTAAAATCAAAACACGCGTCCGGTTCCGGGCCCTGCGGCCGGGTCAAACGGTTCGCCTAGGCAGGACGAGCGCTGTCAGGGCGCTCGCCGTGCCGCATCACCATTCCTCTCTGGCCTATCATTTCTATCTTGAGGAGGGAAGAGAGGTGCTCTTTTCGGGCGATACGCCGGTCCACAAGCCGCTCTTCGAGGACGCCCGTGGTATCGATTTCCTCCTTCATGACGCCGGCGCTCCCTCCCGGTTTTTCAGAAGGTATCCCGTATTGTGCCGGATTCACACATCCTTTCTCGAGCTCGGCCGGTGGAGTCAGGAGGCCGGGGTCGGATGTCTCGTCCCCTGTCATTTTCTGGCGGAAGCATCGTGCTCCGCGGCCGCGGTGCGGCGCGAAATCCGGCGCCATTTCAAGGGACGGTTGATCGTGCCGCGTGATCTTCAGAGGATCCGACTGTGAGCAGAAGAGATAGAAGGCATCCATTTCATCTCGGAGCAGGAGACGACCATGAAAAAAAGGACGCCGGTTCTGTTGGCGATTCTGGCAACGGTCGCGGCCCTCTCGGTCTGTCAAGGAACGAGAGCCGTGGCTGACCTCGTTCTATTGGAAGGTCGGGTGTGGACGGGGGAGAGCGCAAGGCCCTGGGCAGAGGCGGTCGCAGTCCGAGGCGAAAGGATCGTCGGCGTCGGGACTTCCAAGGAAATCGGACGGTTGATCGGTTTGGACACCCGGGTCATCAACCTCGAAGGAAAACTCGTCCTCCCGGGATTCATCGACAGCCACACCCACTTTCTCGACGGCGGAATGGCCCTGCTCAGCATCCGGCTGCGGGAGGCCACGAGCCGTGAGGAGTTCGTAGCCCGGGTTCGCGACAAGGCTATGGAGTTGCCCCAGGGGGAATGGATCCTCAACGGCGATTGGGATCAACAGCAATTCAACCCTCCCGATCTTCCGCGGCGGGACTGGATCGATAGCGTGACTCCCGGTCATCCCGTCTGTGTGAACCGGCATGACGGCCACATGGTCCTGGTCAATTCCGTGGCGCTCCAAATCGCCGGAATCACCGCCGCCACACCTCCTCCTCCGGGAGGCGAGATCGGCAAGGATCCAAAGACGGGAGAGCCGACGGGGATCCTCAAGGACGCGGCTATTGAGCTCGTGACCACACATATTCCCCTGCCGACTCCCGAAACCCGGTTGAAAGCGGCCGCGGCGGCCCTTCGTCTCGCCGCCGAGAACGGCGTCACCTCGACCCATGACATGGCCTATGACACCGGCCATTTCGCCGTTTATCAAGATCTTCTCAAAGAGGGAAAGCTCACCTGCCGGATCTATCTCTATATTCCCATCCGTGAAGTGGACCTCTATTCACGGCTCTCTCTGAAAACGCCTTTCGGAAACGATTGTCTGAAAATCGGCGGGTTGAAAGGATTCGTCGATGGCTCGCTGGGTTCGGCCACGGCGCTCTTCTTTGAGCCGTACACGGATGCCCCGGATACTTCGGGCCTGTTCCATTCCGACATGTTTCCGCCGGGTGTCATGGAAGAAAGGCTCCTGGCCGCCGACGCGGCGGGTCTCCAGGTAGCCGTGCACGCTATCGGCGACCGGGCCAACGCCGTCCTCCTCGACCTCTACGAAAAAACGATCGCCCGGAACGGGCCGAGGGACAGGCGCTGGCGGATCGAACATGCCCAACACCTGCGTCCCCAGGACATGGAACGGATGGCCAGGCTGGGGGTGATCGCCTCCGTCCAGCCCTATCATGCCGTCGATGACGGACGCTGGGCCGAGAGAAAGATCGGGCCGGAGCGCTGCCGGACCACCTATGCCTTCCGGTCGCTCCTTGATAACGGAGTGACGCTCGCTGCAGGTTCCGACTGGACCGTGTCGCCGCTCAATCCGCTCGCCGGAATCCACGCCGCCGTGACCCGGCGGACAACCGACGGGAAAAACCCCGAGGGCTGGTATCCCGAGCAGAAGATTTCGCTCGAGGAGGCGCTCCGTGCCTACACGGCGGGCGGCGCCTATGCCGAATTCGCCGAAACGGCAAAAGGCAAAATCAACGTTGGGTATCTGGCCGATCTCGTCATCCTGGGTAAAAATATCTTCGAGCTGCCGCCCGAAAAAATTATCGAAGCGCGTGTCCGGACGACGATCGTCGGCGGCCGGGTCATCTTTGACAAAGGGGAATACTGACATATCAATGGGCAGCGAGCCGACGTGTTGTCCAATGAATTCTATTCTGGTAAGATAACATCTTTTTTTCGAGGAGGTCGCGATGAATATCGGTGCTATCAACGAAAGCGCGAAGATTGAGAATCGAGTCGGTCTCAGTCCGAGCGGCGTGTCGTTTCTTCTGGAGAAAGGGCATACGGTCTATGTTCAGGCCGGCGCCGGCCTGAAATCGGGCTATAGCAACGAAGAATACATGGCCCAGGGGGCCAATATCGTCTTCACCAAAGAAGAGGTCTTCGGGCGGTCCGATGTCGTCATCAATATCTCTCCTCTCAACCAGGAGGAGTGCCGGCTGGCCAAGTCCCAGCAGGTTCTTCTCGGTTTTCATCATCTGGCCATCGCCAAGAAGCCGATCGTCGAAGGGCTCCTCCAGAAAAACGTCACCATGATCGGTTACGAGATCATCCAGGACGAGGATGATGCCCTGCCGTTCTATGAAAGCCTGAGCGAGGTGGCTGGACCGATGTGCCTGTCGATCGCCGGGCATTACCTCCAAACCAACCAGGGCGGCCGGGGAATGATCCTCGGAGGAGTCGTCAGCGTCGCTCCGGCGACGGTGGTAATCATCGGCAGCGGCGTTCTGGCCCGGAGCTCCACCCGGGCGATGCTCGGCGCCGGCGCCCATACGATCGTCGTCGGCCACAACATGGGAAGGATGAGAAAAATCGAGGAGATGACGGGAGGACACGCCATCACATTGATGGGGAGCAAGTACAACCTGGCCCGGATGACCAAGGTGGCCGACATCCTCATCGGCGCGGTCCTCCGTCCCGGGGAGAGGGCTCCCATTATGATCACCCGGGAGATGGTCAGGACAATGAAGAAGGGATCGGTCATCATCGACCTGGCCATCGATCACGGCGGCTGCATCGAGACCAGCCGGCCGACGACTCTCGAGCATCCGACCTATCTGGATGAAGGCGTTATCCATTACTGCGTTCCCAACATCACGTCTTCGGTCAGCCGGACATCGACGAAGGTCCTTTCCAACCTGGCCGTCCAGTATCTCCACATCATCGGACAGCTCGGGATCGACCGGGCCATCCAGACGAGCAGGCCGCTCGGGCGGGGAGTTTATATGTATCAGGGTCACATATCCAAGAAGAATATCGCCGAGCGCTTCAGCCTGAGCTACAAGGACCTGCCCCTGGATTAAGCAATACCGAAGCGGGGACGAGATGGACGAGCTGCTGAAGGAATTCGGGCGGGAACAGAAGGACCTGATCCATATCCTTCATAAGGTTCAGGCCGAATACGGTTGCGTTCCCGCTCCGGCCGTCCGGCGGATCGCCGACCATCTGAACATCACCGCAAACGACGTTTACGGTGTCCTGACGTTCTACAAGGCCTTCCGGCTGCAGCCTCCCGGGAAGTACACGGTGACGGTATGTCAGGGCACGTCCTGCCACGTCCGCGGCGGCGCAGCGGTCTTTGCCGAAGTCAAGAGGCAGCTCGGGATCGGGGCCGGTGAGACCACGGCCGACCGGATGTTCTCGCTGGAGACGGTCAATTGCTTCGGTTGTTGTGCGATCGGGCCGACCGTGGTCGTCAACGGCACCTACCATTCTCAGGTTCAGGTCGCCGATGTGGGTCCCCTCCTGACACGATACAGGAGCCGGAAATAGGGCATCATGAAGAAGCTCACTGATCCCTCCGAGCTCACCGCCTGGAAGACGCGCCTGGCCGAGGAACGCCCGGCCCGGCAAAAAACGGTTGTCGTGTCCAACGGGACGTGCGGCCAGGCCAGTGGATCTTCGGCCGTCATCGAAGCGCTCGGCCGGGCCATTGAAGAGCGTGGCCTCCTTGCGACCGTGGGGTTGCAGGTCACGGGGTGTCATGGGTTCTGCGAGCGCGAACCCAACATCATCATCCTTCCCGACGGCATATTCTACGGTCCGCTGGGGCCGGACGATATCCCCAGGATCGTGGACCAGACCATTCTTAAGAACAAGGTCATCGAAAGGCTCGTCTACAAGGATGCCAGGACCGGCCGTCCGTTCAGGCTCCAGGAGGACATTCCCTTTTACCGGAAGCAGTTGAGGCTGCTGACCGGGGATAACATGAGGATCGACCCCGATAGGATAGAGGATTATGTTTTAGCGGATGGGTATCAGGCCTTGAGCAGAGCGCTTTTCGATATGAGGGCCGAGGAAGTCATCCGCGAGATCGATGCCTCGGGGCTCAGGGGAAGGGGAGGGGCCGGTTTTCCCACCGGGAAAAAATGGCAGTTCTGCCGCAACGAGACGGCCGACCACCGTTATATCATCTGCAATGCAGACGAAGGCAACCCGGGGACCTACATGGACCGCAGCATCCTGGCGGCCAATCCCCATTGTGTCATCGAGGGGATGATCATCGGCGCCTACGCCATCGGCGCGGCCGAAGGCTACATCTATGTCCGGATGGAAGCGCCGCAGGCCCTCCGGCAAGTGACCGTCGCCCGGGACCAGGCCAGGAAGATCGGTCTGCTCGGGCGGTCCATCCTCGGGTCTGAGTTTCACTTCGACCTCCATATTGTCGAGGGAGCAGGCGCCTATGTCTGCGGGGAGGAGACTTCGCTGATTGCCTCGATCGAAGGTTATCGAGCCGTTTCCCGGCAGCGCCCTCCCTTCCCGGCCCAATCCGGCCTCTGGGGCCGGCCGACCAACATCAATAATGTTGAGACCTGGGCCAACGTTCCCCTGATCATCAGGAAGGGCGCCGAATGGTACAGCAAGATCGGCACGGCCAAAAGCACGGGGACCAAAATCTTTTCCCTCGTCGGCAAGATCAGGAACGGAGGCCAGGTCGAAGTGCCCATGGGCACCACACTCCGCGAAGTCATCTATGATATCGGCGGGGGCATCAAGGACGGGAAGAAATTCAAGGCCGTCCAGACGGGCGGCCCCGGAGGGGGCTTCCTGCCCGCCGAGTTCCTGGATCTGCCGATCGATTACGACAGCCTCGTCAAAGCGGGCTCCACCATGGGCTCGGGAGGGATGATCGTCTTGGACGAGACGACCTGCATGGTCGACCTCGCCCGTCATTATATGCATTTCACCCAGGAGGAGTCCTGCGGGAAATGTGTGCCCTGCCGGGTGGGGACCAAACAGATTCACGACATCCTGGTCCGGATCACGCGCGGGGAAGGAGAAGAGGAGGATCTCGGCCAACTCGAAGAGCTGGCCGAGACCGTCAAGGACGCCTCGCTCTGCGGGCTCGGCCAGGGGGCTCCCAACCCCGTGCTTTCCACGCTCCGGCATTTCCGCGGCGAATACCTGGAGCATATCAAACGCAAGAGGTGCCCGGCCGGGGTTTGCAGGGAACTCGCCCCGCCATCCCGGCAGGAAGCCCGGAAGCGAAAACATGGTTAAGCTGAAGATCAACGGTCAAGAGGTCACCGCTGCTCCCGGCTCGACCGTGCTCGAGGCGGCTCAAGCGAACGGGATCAGAATCCCCAATTTGTGCGCCTCCAAGGGCTTGACCCCCCTGGGCGGCTGCCGGCTCTGCCTCGTCGAGATCAAGGGAAAAAGGGGCTATTTCCCCGCCTGCTGCACCGCCGTCGAGGAGGGCCTTGAAGTCACGACCGAAACACAACGGCTGCAGGCCCTCCGGCGCCAGACTCTGGAATTGATTCTTTCGGAACACCCCCATGCCTGTTTGATCTGTTCGGAGAAGAAGGACTGCGAGGAATACAAGTCCACCATCCGCAAGGTGGGCGAGGTGACGGGATGCGTGCTCTGCCCCAAGAACGGCCGCTGCGACCTCCAGGATGTCGTCACCGAGCTCAAGATCGAGAGGGTTCGCTGGCCGGCCTCCTACCGGGATTTCGAGGTGCACCGGGAGGATCCTTTCTTTGACCGGAACTACAACCTGTGCATTCTCTGTGCGCGCTGCGTGAGGATGTGCAGCGAGGTGCGGGGAGCGGCGGCGATCTCGGTCGTCTTTCGCGGTCCACAGGCGGCCATTAGCACGTCCCTGGATCAGCCGTTGCTCGATTCCGGCTGTCAGTTCTGCGGGGCCTGCGTCGACGTCTGCCCGACCGGTTCTCTCACCGAGCGCGGCCTGAAGGGTGAAGGCCTGCCCGAGGACAGCCGCGAGACGGTTTGTCCCCTCTGTAGCATCGGCTGCGCTCTTGAAGCCGACTTGAAAAAAGGACGGATCGTCAGCACTCGTCCCAAGGAAGAGGCTCCGGTCAACCGCGGACAAGCTTGTGTCAAGGGCCGGTTTATCGTCCGGGAAGCCGTCCATGCTCCGCACCGGCTTCTCCACCCCATGGTCCGCCGAGACGGGGAGCTCGTCGAAGTGAAATGGGACGATGCCCTGGATTTCGCCGCCCGGAGGCTTGAAGGAGAAAAGGACAAAGGGCCCGTTATGGTCGTCTCCTCTCAGTTGTCTCTGGAGGACCTCTACGTCGCTCAGAAGTTCGCCCGTCAGGTCCTGCGCACAGAACCGGAGATCGATCTTCCCTATCTTTCTGTTCCTTCGCTTTTCCGGGCAGAGCTCCGGAAAGAGAAGATTTCCTATCCTCTCAATTTTGAGTCGCGCTCGCTCGCCTCGGCCCGGATCATCATGATCGCGGGCGCCGACATCGTCCATTCTCATCCAATCCTCTGGCTCGATGTCCTCAAGGCCGTCGCTCAAGGCGCCAGGCTTCTTGTCTGGAATTCCGAGGCCGCGGCCCAAAGCCGTCGGGCGGCGGTCTCGCTGCGGACGAAACCGGGAAATGAACTGGCGGCGCTGATTTTGCTCAGCCGCCGGCTTCTGGAGCAGCAGCCGGAGGAGGCGCGGTCCGCTGTCCCCGCCTGGGCGGAGCTCCAACCCTTCCCGGAGAGCGCCGGCCGGACGATCGCCGGTTACCCGGCCGAGCCAGAGAGAGAAGCCATCGACTCGGCAGCCCGGCTTCTCAATGAGGCCGAGCCGACGGTCTTTCTGATCGGTACCGGGCTGGTTCAGGGACCGGATGCTCCCCGCCTCGTCAGGGCCCTTTGGAACCTCGCTTTTCTGTGCGAGGCCAGGGTCATTCCATTGGCCGTTGAGAATAACGAACGGGGCGTCCTCGAGCTCTGGCCGTCTGGATCAGCAAGCGGAGCATTCGGGGCCCGGGTTATCGACGGCCTGGAAAAGGGCCCGCGGCGGGCGCTCTACCTGGCCGGACATCTTCCCGGGATCGGAGAGGAGATCGTTCCGGAGACCTTGATCGTCCAGGGCTGCTATCAAACCGGCGCCGGCGGGATGGCCCAAGTCCTCTTGCCCGCCGTCACCTGGGCCGAAACCGACGGCACCTTCATCAATGTCGAAGGACGTATCCAGAGATTCAAGAGGCTGGTCGATTCCCCGGGAGAGGCCAGACAGGATTGGTGGATTTTCTGCCGGCTCGCTGAGAAAATGGGCAGCCGGGATTTCCCTTTTCAAAACCCGGCCGAGATCGCCGAGGACATGAGCCGGGCTGTGCCGTCACTCCACGAAGTCTCCGGCCACCATCTCAAGAGAGGACGTCCGGCTTTCGTGGTGGAGGAAGACCCATCCGCGGCCCGGTTCATTCCTCTTGACTCAACAGAGAGAGAAAATGAAGTCTCTGACGGGATTGGCCTGTCCGCGCCGCCGCCGGATACTCCGGATTATTACCGTGGTCTGGATCTTCGGGAGACAAGCAAGGGTCTCCGGAAGTTGAGGGAAAGAGACAAGGCCAGTAGCCTAAAACAGGAGAAATAGCGAGAGAGTCATTATGGCAAAGATCCTGCGTCGCGAGAGGCTCGTGCCCAATATTCATCTGCTCGAAGTTCACGCGCCTGAAGTGGCCCGCAAGAGCCGCCCGGGCCAATTCGTCATCGTCATGCCCGACGAACGCGGCGAGAGGATCCCGCTGACGATCGCGGACTGGGATGCGAAGCGGGGAACGGTCACCTCGGTCTTCATGCTGGTCGGCACGAGCACCCAGAAGCTGTCGCTGCTTCAGGCGGGTGACGAAATCCCCGTTTATGTCGGACCGCTCGGCCGGCCTTCGGAGGTTCGGAATTTCGGGACGGTCGTTTGCGCCGGCGGTTGTTTCGGCATCGCGGCCATCTATCCCATCGCCCGGGCCTTGAAGCAGGC
>JBAUIH010000256.1:0-6104 GCA_049682755.1 Candidatus Aminicenantales bacterium
AAAAAAACCCGCCTCCCCCGAAGGGGAGGCGGGTTTGAACGTCTGCTTCTGCTTAGGAACTAGAAGATGAACTTGACGCCAACACGGGCGGCGATCGGGCCCTGGAATCCGTAATTCATCTTGTACATCGGGTGCGCCACGAAGTCGATATCATCGCCGAGATCCCAGTTCGCGGCGAGAATCGTGTCCTCGTCGACCGCGAGTTGGTAGTAGGTCCGGCGTTCCCACAGCCGGTTGGCGATGGCGAGATCGAAGAGGTTGTCCACGTTGAAGTTGAACTGGAGCGTGTACTTGCCGCCGAGCCTCAGGTTGTACTCAGCATAGGCGTTGGCAAACCAGTAGAAAGGAGTTCGAACCTGTTCGAGGTCGTTGCCCGAGGTCCCGTTTCGCGAATAACTGCGGTTGAAGGGATACCAGTAACAGCCCAGGACGTCCCAGGTCTCGGTGAAGGGCGTCCCGCTCATGGCGTTGACGACCGCACCGACGGTTAGGCGGAACGGGAAGGTGTAGGCCCCGTAGAACTTGAAGAAATGGGTGCGGTCGGTGGGCAGCGGCCCGTCGAGCGTGGACATGTCCTTGGTGACGGCCATGGTCCAGTTGTCGAACATTCGCTCGACGTAGGGGCTGACCCGGCCGAACTCATCCGCGGACGCCAGGCCCGAGCAGTTGCCGACCAGCCGGCTCCAGGTGTAGGAGAACCCACCCAGCCAGTTGTTGGACAGCCTCTTGTCGACACTCAAGTTGAGGCCGTAGTAATCGCGCTTGGCTTTGGGCGTTTCCGGATAGCTGGGGTCCATCTTGCCGGTGCCGTTGCCGACGTGGAGGGTGTAGCCGAAGCCGGGATTGGCCTCGAAGTATTCCTCTCCAACACCGGGCACGAAGACGCCGACGTCCTCGATCATGTGGCGGAGGTGCTTGTAAACGACCCGGGCGGTGAAGGAGACGTTCTCCATCAGCATTTTCTCGACGCCTCCGGATAACTCATCCTGGTTGACGGGCTTGAGGTCGGGGTCGGTGCTTTCGAAGGAGGGATGCCGCCAGTCGAGGATCAGCAACAGGGGGTTGCCGGCCGGAGGCATGGCGCCCCACTGATCCCAACGGTAGTCGTTGAGTGCGTAATAGGCGCTCTTCCACTTGAACCCGGCGTAGGAGTGGACGGCCATGTAGGTCTTGATCGTGTCGTAGTAGCGTCCGTAGCTCCCGAAGACTTTCAGGCTGGCATCGCCGAAGATGTCATAGACGAAACCGATCCGTGGAGAGAGCTTGTCGGCGAAGCCGAATTCCATCGGCCGCCAGCTCGAATACTCGGGTGGGAGGTCGGCGGTGAAAGGAGGCAGGTACTCGGTTTCGGCCCGGACGCCGAGGTTCAGGGTTAAGCGGTCGGCGATCGTCCAGCTGTCCTGGAGGTAGAGGGCCCAGCGTTCGTTATAGGCGTTATAGAACTCGCCGAAGGGCCCGGTGTCCTGGTTGCCGCGGACTTCAACATAGCCGTACGTTCCCCGGCCATAATTGACTCCGTACTGGATGCAGGAACGGTCCCAGTTGAAATAGGTGTCGGGATACTGCATGTTGATTGTGTTATCCGCATCCTCACCCTGTTTGACATAGCCGACGCCCGCCTTCCAGGCGTGTTCCCCGGCCAGGTTGACGTAAAAGGTGAAGTCGGCTTCGGCGTGGTTCTTGTACCTGACGCGCTTGTTGATTTCCTGTATCCGGGCGTGGTTCTGCCATCCTGTGGGTCTCTGGTATTCTGCGGGGATCTCGGGGAAACGTACGGTGCCATACCCGGTCAGAAGTAAGCGTGGGGACGTGGAGTTGACCAACTGGTTGGTGGTGTTGTAGAAGAACCGGCCGCCGCGGACGTTGATCATGAAGTTGTTGCCGAAGGTCAAGTCGGCAAATCCCGCTAACGAGTAGTTGGGATAGCTGAAACCATAGTCGGCGTATACGTCGGTCTGGCTGCCGGTGCCGGCGCGGGTGGGCAGATTTCCCTTATACTTTTCGAAGTTGTTGACAAATGAAGCCCCGACGCGCATGAAGCTGACCGGCTGGGCCGTGAGCTTGGCCTGGAAATTATACCAGTAGCGATTCTCGCTGAATTTGTCTTTTTCCTCCACATCCGCGGTGCTCAGCCAGTCGATCGTCCGGGTGATCTTCCTATAAACGGGAAGGACCGAGCCGAAGAACCACAGCCTGTCTTTCAGGATGTACCCGCCCAGGCTGAAGCCGCCTTCAAGCCTGTCCTCAACGTCTTTTCCGTAAAGGTCCTGGTAATTGACGTATTCTGCCGTAGGCTCGGCGATTAAGGGATTGATGCGGAGAGTGTCTCTTTCCTTCCCGGTCAGCCTCGACCCTTCGAAGAAGCCGATGAGCTCGCCGTGGTACTCATTGCCGCCTTGACGCGTGACAACGCTGACCACACCGCCCAGGGCTCCGCCGTACTCGGCCGGGTAGCCGCTGGCCTTGATCTGGACCTCATCGACGAACTCGAAGGCTGCCGACTGTCCTCTCGTCCCTGTTTGGTTCTCGTTGATCTCGGTGCCGTCCATGTAGAACATGTTCTCGGCTCCGGACGCGCCGTCAACCGACAGGCCGCCCAGCCAGGGCTCATAGTTGACGCCCGGAACGGCCGTGGCCAGAGTGTCGAAGTTCCTCCCGCGGGGAAGGACCTCGAACATCTCCTTGGTCAGCGTCATTCCCTTGACCGTGCTCTTGACGTCGATCAGGGGCGACTGTCCGATGACCGTCACTTCCTCTTCCAGAGCGCCCATCTGCAGCGCGGCATCCAGCTTGACCGTCATTTCCAGCTGGACGACGATCCCTTCTCTGACCAGGGGCTTGAAGCCCTGCAGGGTGAAGGAGATGCGGTACGTCCCCGGCTGGAGGGCGAAGAGACGGTAGATACCGTCGGCATCCGTCACGGTCGTGGCCTTACCGATGAATTTGGGGCTGGTCGCTTCGACCGAAACGCCGGGAAGGGGATTCCCGTCTTCGTCGGTGACCGTGCCGTACACTCTACCGGTAGGAGCCTGGGCGGAAAGAATTCCGCTGATCATGAGGATGCCCAGAAGAGCGAGTAAACCATTGCGCCATTTACTCACCATTTACCTCCTAATTTTTGTGAAAATTGATTTCGACTCGGAGCGGAAAAGTGCAATCCGCTCCAACCTCCATCCTAGATACGCTGTGGCACCCGGTGATTATCACCTCCTCTTTCTGATATGTTGTTTTATCCAAGGGAGTAAGCATCTATTTCAGCTTTTCTAATGCAAGATACGTGCCAGAACATGTCTATTTCTATCTTATTTATAATGAATGAGTTATCTTTGAGTGAGCGGGCTGTTATTCAATTAATTGAATAAACTCCAAAAAATTGGATTTATGCGGTCCCCCTTCCGCTACGGGGGCTTTAGGCCGGCCTCCTGCGCCCACCTTGATAATCGCATATTTTGAAAGATATTCGCTTTCAGCGGCCTGGACTCGCGGCCGTTTCTCCTTTATGATGGGGGCGAAGGTATTAGGACCGTTCGTTGTCCGCCATGGGAATAATATCGATATCCCTCCTGTCGCTGATCTGGCTTACCGCGGCTCCATTTATTTTTGATGATCCTCATCCCGCAGACGAGAAAAGATACCTGACCGTACTCAAGGAGATCCACGTCGAAGTCAAGGAAATGGGATTCTATCCCGGCCAAGACTTCGTCCAGCAGGCCTTTTTTGTCGGCGAGGACGATGACGACACCAACAAGGACATCCACGTTTCCATCTTGATCCGGACGCAGCAGGAGACCGATAAAATGACCATCCGGGTGACCCGGATGATAAAGGACCGCCGCAACCCCCTGGCCCGGCTGGCCGGGAAGACCAAGGAACTCGTTTGCCTGGTCGGTGGAGATGGATTGAAGACCCAGAGTTCGGATTATGAAGAAGCGGAAATCGCCCGGCTCGTCCCGGATATCTTGACCGCCGTCCGCAACAAGAAGCGCCTCCTCAAATTGGTGAATGATATACTATCCCCGTTTTAATCTTTGCGGAAGTGGGCGCCCAGGCTGACGGGGTTGGCCAGGGCCGCGTGGGTGATCATCAGGGCTACCTGGATGCCGTGTTTCAGTCCGACCACCTGGCGGTCCATCTTCGCTTCCTTATAGAATTTCTCGATCCGGTGGCGCAGGTACTCCAGGTCCGCTTTGGCTCTCTCCAGCCTCTTCCGCGTGCGGATAATCCCGGCATAGTTCCACATCGTCGAGCGGATGGACAGCCAGTCCTGGTTGATGAGCGCGGGATCGATCTCCTCTTCATTATCGGGATGGTACCAGGGATGGATCTCCTCGGACTCGTACGGCAGTGCCGGGTCGAAGTGGGCGGCGATGTCCTGGGCCGCCCTCGTCCCCCAGACCAACCCTTCCAGAAGCGAGGTCGAAGCCAGGCGGTTGGCCCCGTGAACCCCGGTGCAGGAGACCTCCCCGACCGCATAAAGGTTGCGGAGCGAGCTCCTCCCCCATTCGTCCACCAGAACCCCGCCGCAACAGTAATGGGCGGCCGGGACCACGGGGATCGGCTCCCGGGTGATATCGATGCCAAAGCCGAGACAGGTTTTATAAATGTAGGGGAACCTCTTCTTGATATCCACTTTGGCGTAGGAGGCGAGGTCGAGCAAGACGTAGCTCGAGTTGCTGTTGATCATCTCCTCGTAAATGGCCCGCGTCACCTCGTCCCGGGGAGCGAGCTCGCGCTTGTCGCTGTATTTTTCCATGAAGGTGTGGCCCTCTTTCGTCTTCAGACGCGCCCCCTCTCCCCGGACCGTCTCCGAAATCAAGAAGCCGTCGGAATCGCGGTGATAGAGCGAGGTCGGATGGAACTGGATGTACTCCATGTTGACGATCCGGGCGCCGGCCCGGTGGGCCATGGCGTACCCCGCGCCGATGGCCTCGCGCGGATTCGAGGTGTAGAGATACACGGCGCCGCTGCCTCCGGACGCCAGGACGGTGTAGTTGGCAAAAAAGACGTCGACCTTGCGGCTGGCATTATCCAGGACGTAGGCTCCGATGCACTGCGGCTCGCGGTAATAGGAGATCAGGTTCCTGGAATGGTGCGGGACGGTCAGCAGGTCGACGGCCGTGCGGCCGCTCAGGAGATGGACGTTGCTGTACTTTTTCAGCACCTCGATGAACGTTTCTTCGATCGTCCTCCCGGTCGTGTCCTTGACATGGAGGATGCGGCGGCGCGAATGGCCGGCCTCCTGGGCGTAGTCCAAGGCCTCACCGGAGCTTCGGGCAAAGGGGATGCGGAGCTCATCGATCAGGATTTTCTCGACAAGCTCACGGCCGTGCCTCGCCAGGACCTCGACGGAGGCGGGGTTGTTGATCCCGTCGCCCGTCTTGATGATGTCCTCTTTCAGGATCCCGGCGCTGTCGTCCTGGCCCATGGAGACGATCCCTCCCTGAGCGTAGAAGGTGTTGGATTCTTCGGGCATTTCGGCCTTGGTGATGATATTGACCCGGAGCCCCCGCTTCGCCGCCTCGAGAGCGGCGCTGGCGCCGGCGATACCGCAACCGATGACCAAGATATCCGACTGGAATACACGGTTATCGGACATCATCTCACATCTCCACTAACTCGAGGCTGATATCGACCGCCGCGAAAGAGTGGGTCAGCCCCCCGACGGAAATGAAGTCAACACCCAGCTCGGCGATCCGGCGGGCCTGCTTCAGGCTCACCCGGCCCGAGACTTCGACCGGGACCCGGCCCTTGAGCCAGCGCACGATGGGTCTCATCCTGGCTGGGATCATGTTGTCGAGCATGACCATCGTCGCCCCGGCCGCCACGGCCTCCTTGGCCGCGGCGAAATCGCTGACCTCCACCTCGATCTTTGTCCCCCGCTTGACCTGGCCTCTCGCCCTGCTGACGGCTTCCGTGATATCGCCGACGAGCGCCAGGTGATTGTCCTTGATCAGGACCATGTCGGAAAGGCTGAAGCGGTGGTTCTCGCCGCCGCCCATTTTGACGGCGTACTTCTCCAGCCGGCGGAGCAGCGGGGTCGTCTTGCGCGTGTCCAGGATTTTCGTCCCCGTCCCGGCGACGGCCTCGGCGAAGCGGCGCGTCTT
>JBAUIH010000257.1:0-12225 GCA_049682755.1 Candidatus Aminicenantales bacterium
GCGCTGGGAGAAAACGGGCGCGGTTTCGAGGCCACTGCCCCGAGCCTCTTTTTTGACAGTCTTCACAAAGATATGATATATGACTGTTTTCATGTCCAACCCTCGACTCCTGTCCCGGTTCTTGGAAGCGCTGCCGCGCCTGCGCCGACGGTTTCCCCAGATCGACAAAGACATCCGTGGCAACAAGCGCATCCATCTCAACTCCGGGGCCGGCACGCTGACGGTCGACACAGCCGCCCGGGCCATGAACGAAGCGGCGACGTGGCTGAATTCGCTTCCCGGGGAGGTTTACCCCGCAGAGATAACGACCAAAGACTTCCACTGGACGATCCGTGGGATCGCCGCTGATTTTCTCAACGCACCCCGGCCGGAAGAGATCAGCTTTCATGCCTCGACTTCACAGTCCATTCTGAATCTGGCCCTGTCCATGCGCGGCCTGATCCGGGGGCGCAACAACCTCGTCGTCACCGACCTCGACCACATGGCTAATGTCTCACCCTGGGAATCGGTCGGGGGGAAATGGTGGGGCGCGGAGGTCCGCCGCGCCCGGATCACGGAAGACGGCCGGCTGGACGGAGACCATCTTCTTTCCCTGGTCGATCCAAAAACGGCCCTCCTGGCAGTAACCCTGGCCTCCAACAGCGTGGGCACGATTGTTCCACTCGAAGAGATCATTCGTAAGGTCAGGAAAAAATCCCCCTCCTGTCTGGTCTGTGTGGATGCCGTCCATCATGCTCTCCATGGCCCGATCGATGTCCAGGCCCTGGACTGCGATTTTCTGGCCGTCTCGGGGTACAAGATATTCGGACCGGTGCTGGGTGTGCTCTGGGGGAAAAAAGATGTCCTCGACCGTTTGACCCCGTTTCGCGTGGAAACAGGCAAGAACGAGACACCGTTAAAGTTCGAGCAGGGGAGCCTGAACAACGCGGCCCTGGCCTCGCTCGGAGCGGCTCTCCAATACCTCCTCTGGGTCGCCGGCGAGGTGGAACCCGGCGCTCCCCCGGAAGAGGAACGGCCGGCCAGGTTCCGACGGGCCATGACGGCTATCTCCACTTACGAGCAGGAGATGTCCAGGATGGTTTTGGAAGCCCTGGCTGCTTTTGACGCCACCAAAATCAAATTTTTCGGCATCATCGAGCCGGCCGAGCGCAGCCGCCGGGATCCGACCTTTGCTTTCGAGGTCACCGGCAGAAGCCCCGCGGAGGTTAAGAAATTCTTGTGGGAGAGCCGCGGGATCCAGGTAGCCGACGGAAATCATTATTCGGCCGTCTTTTACAGGCATCTCAGGAAAGACAGCGTCTGCCGGGCGAGCTTCGCCCACTACATCAGCTTGGAGGAAACCCGGGAGTTTCTCGAATCCCTGGCAGAGCTGTCGGCATGAAACTCACAGGGCCCGGGACGCCGCCTGGCTGTCGAATGCTCCGGTCATTCAGCTCATCCGAAGAAGAAAGGAGAAAACCTTGAAAAAATTCGTGTTCTCTGGGCTGGCTTTGTCAATCGTCTTTTGTTTCGTCCTGTCTCTGGATGGCGAGGACAAGAAATCGTCCGCGCTTTTGAGCACCGAGACCTATATGGAAATGGAATCGGTAGGCAACCCGGCCATCTCGCCCGACGGAAAAAATATCATCTTCACCCGCGTTTGGATCGACAAGATCAACGACCGCTCGAACTCCAGCCTCTGGATCACCGATATCGAGGGGAAACGTGTCCGGGAGCTGACCGGCGGCAATTGGCGCGATTCCTCCCCGATCTGGTCCCCGGACGGCCGGAAAGTCGCCTTCATCTCCGACCGCGACGGCACCTCCCAGATCCACGTCATGTGGCTGGATACACGCGAGGTCGCCCAGCTCACCCGCGTCGAGAATTCCCCTTCGGGTTTGGTGTGGTCCCGCGACGGCCTGAGGCTCGCCTTCAGCATGTTCATCCCCGACGAAAAGCCCGCCCTTAAGGTCGAGCTCCCGCGCCGGCCCAAGGGCGCGAAGTGGGCCGATCCCGCTATCCTGATCGACCGCCTGTCCTGGAGGAGCGACGGCCGCGGCCCGCTGCCCAAAGGAAACTCCCACATTTACACGATTGACGCCGAACTCGGCGGGACTCCCCGGCAAATGACCTCCGGGGATTTTTCACACAGCGGGCCGGAATGGTCGGCCGACGGACAGAAGATCTATTTTTCGGCCATCCGCAAGCCCGATCCCGAATATCAAGAGAACGACTCCGAAATCTATGCGGTCGACCTCAAAACGGTCGAAATCACCGCTTTGACCGACCGCAAGGGGCCCGATTATCGTCCGGTCGTCTCGCCGGATGGGAAGTGGATCGCCTATACCGGTTACGATGATAAGAATTACACCAGCCATCTGTCCAACCTCTATTTGATGGACGCGAACGGAGGGAATAAGAAGCTGCTCTCCGGCGACCTCCCGAACTCGCCGGCCAACGTCATCTGGGCGCCGGACGGGTCCGGAGTCTACTGCATGATGGCCGAAAGGGGAGAATCCAACCTCTGCTTCGTCCCGCTCACGGGCAAGATCAAGAAAATCACCTCGGGCGTTCATTATATTTCCGGCTTGTCCATTTCCAGGACGGACCAGGCGGCCGCCGTCGTCTCCACCTTCCACCGCCCCGGCACCCTGACGGCTTTCTCCCTGCTCAAGCCGGCCGATTTTAAACCGCTCGTCGACGTCAACTCCGACCTCCTCAGCGGAATCAAGCTGGGCGACGTCGAGGAGATCTGGTACAAGTCCAGCGACGGCTGGGACGTCCAGGGCTGGCTGATCAAGCCGGTCGAGTTCGAACCGGGCAAAAAATATCCAATGCTGCTCTGGATCCACGGAGGACCCTGGGCGATGTACAACGTCGCCTTCAACTGGGAATGGCAGAACTTCGCCGCCAACGGGTATGCCGTGCTCTATACAAACCCGCGGGGAAGCACCGGCTACGGCCAGGATTTCGTCAACGGCATCCAGTATTCCTATCCCGGAAAGGACTTCGACGATCTCATGGCCGGTGTCGACGCCGCCATCGCCAGGGGATACATCGACAAGGACAACCTTTTTGTCTGCGGGGGAAGCGGCGGCGGGGTGCTCACCGCCTGGATCGTCGGCCACACCGACCGTTTCCGGGCGGCCGTCTCGATGCGGCCGGTCATCAACTGGCATTCTTTCGTCGGGACGACCGACGGCCACATGTGGTACAGGCAATTCAAGAAATACCCCTGGGAGGACCCGCTGGAATATGCCGAGCGTTCGCCTCTCCATTATGTCGCCAAGGTGACCACTCCGACCATGGTCATGACGGGGGAGGCCGACCTGCGCACGCCGATCAGCCAGAGCGAGGAATATTACCGGGCCCTGAAGATGCTCAAGAAGGAGACCCTCTTGGTTCGCATGCCCGAAGAATATCACGGTTGGCGGCGGCCCTCGCATCGCCTGCTCCAACAGCTCTATCTTATGGCCTGGTTCGAGAAATACCGGATAAAACCGGAAGAAACTGAGAATAAATAGGTCGCGCCCGGACAAATAAAAAAACCTGAAGGAGGTTTCATTTGAACACAAAGCGCTTCATCGGAGTCATCGTCTTTTTTGCCCTCGCCTTCTTTTTCTATCCCTCTCTCTCGTTCGCCCAGAGGACCGGCTATTCCAAAGAGGAATTCCTGCGGCGCCGGACGGCGCTTATGGAGAAGGCGGGAGACGGCCTGATCGTGCTTTTCGGCGCGACGTCCCCTCTTCCCGGAGCCCATTTCCATCAGGACAATGATTTCTATTACCTGACCGGAGTCGAAGATAGCGGAGCCGCCCTCCTCATGATCCTCCGGATGAAACAGGCCTATCTCTTTGTGCCTCAACAGACGCCGCGGGAGGCGATGATGGAGGGAGGGAACCTCCTCAAGAATCCCCAGGGCAAGGAGAAGACCGGATTCAACGAGATCTATGACGTCAGTTTTTTTGAGGAATATCTGGGCCGGAACCTCGCCCGGGCGGGATCAACCCTCTATCTCCGGCTGTCCCCGGGCGACACGCTCGACAATGCCCGCTACGAGACGCTGATCTTCACGGGCCGCCGGTCCCGTCTTCACTATAACGACCAGGTTTCACTCGACAATTACCGCGTCATCAAACTCAGGGAGCGCTTCCCCGGAGTGGAGTTCAAGGATATCGCGCCGTTCATCGACGCCATGCGGGTGATCAAAAGCCCTGAAGAGATCGAGGTGTTAAGGCGGAACGGCCGCATCTCGGCCGAGGCGGTCAGGCAGGCCATGCTGGCCACCCGTCCCGGCGGCTACGAGTACGAGATCGAAGCGGCGGCCATGGCGACCGTCCTGAAGCATGGAGCCACGGGGGCCGCCTATCCGCCGATCGTCGGTTCCGGCCCCAACACCTGCGTCTTGCACTACGAAAAGAACGACCGGCAAGTGGAGGACGGAGATCTCGTTTTGATGGATTTCGGCGGAGTGCTCGACTACATGTGCATGGATATATCGCGGACCTGGCCGGCTTCGGGTAAGTTCAGCCCGGAGCAACGGGAGGTTTACGAGATCGCTCTCGAGATCGAGAAGGCCTGCATCGAAGCCTACCGGCCGGGCGTAACCACCGAGGATGTCCAGAACCACGTTGCCGAGGTCATGAAAAAGAAGGGCCTGGATCCTCGGGGACAACGGGGCGGAATCGGCCATTATGTCGGGATGTGCACCCATGACGTCGGGCCAAGAGTGGAGAAGCTCCGGGAGGGCATGGTTTTCGCCATCGAGCCCGGTTTCTACTACCCCGAAAAGAACATCGGCGTCCGCATCGAGGACACCGTGCTCATCACCAAAGACGGATGCGAGGTTTTGAGCAAGGATGTTCCCAAGGAAATCGATGAAGTCGAGAAGTTGCTCAGCCAGCGGGCGATGAAGACAAAATCGTGAGCCTTCGGCCGGAGGAGAGCGCGCGATTGTCAAAAACCGCTAAGCAGGATACTCCGGAAGGAAGGA
Organism: Candidatus Aminicenantales bacterium; assembly: GCA_049682755.1. Lineage (GTDB taxonomy): Bacteria > Acidobacteriota > Aminicenantia > Aminicenantales > UBA8522 > UBA8522. Next base: position 4,973 of record JBAUIH010000257.1, read on the forward strand.
GGATCGCATGAAATTGGCGTCTGCCAAAATGCTTTTTTTGGTTGCGTTCGGCTTGGTCTGGTTTATCGGGTGCGCTTCTCAGCCGGCCGGTCAAACGATCCTTGACATGACTTACTCTCTGGATGAGTCGGCGATCTTCTGGCCGACCGCCAGGCCTTTCACCCTGACTCAAGTGGCTTACGGGATCTCGGAGGGGGGCTGGTTTTACTCCTCGAACGAATTCAGCGCCTCCGAACACGGCGGCACGCACGCCGACGCCCCCATCCACTTCGCCGAGGGAGGACGGACGATCGACGAGATCCCGCTCGCCGAATGGATCGGTCCGGCCGTCAAGGTCGATGTCACGGCGAAATGCGACCAGGACCGGGATTACCTGCTGCGGATCGACGACCTGAGGACTTGGGAACAAAGCTATGGCCCGATCCCGGACGGCGCCTGGGTCATCATGTACACGGGCATCGGAACCCGTCATTATCCAAACAAGAAAATGGTCCTGGGGACAGACAAGTCCGGACAGGAAGCGATCGCCGAGCTCAGCTTCCCCGGATTCTCCCCTGAATCCGTCGAGTTTCTCCTCAAAGAGAGAAACATCAAGGGGATCGCGATCGACACGCCGAGCATCGACCGGGGCAAAAGCCAGGACTTCATGGTCCATCAGGTCCTTTTAGCGGCCGACAAGCTGGCCCTGGAGAATATCGCCAATCTGGACAAGCTCCCGGACAAAGGGGCGACCCTCTATGTCATTCCGATGCTGATCAAGGGCGGATCGGGAGCTCCGGCCCGCGTCTTCGCCACGTTCGAATAAGGGGACAGTATATCGTGTCCCTAGGAGGAGCAGGATCCCGGGGTATCCAATTCCAGATAAGGAGCTGGAGGAAGGGGAAGGAAGTGATTTTTATGGAGATGGAGCCTCTGCCATGAAGAAAATTTTCATCTCTCTGTTTATTTTTGTGTTAGGTTCACTCGGTTTTTCGTTGGCCGCTGGCGAAAACCCGGTTGTCGTGATCAAGACGGACTTCGGCGACATCAAGATCGAGATCTTCGCTGAGCAAGCCCCCGTCACGGCAACGAACTTCTTGAGGTATGTTGATGCCGGGCTGTTCAAAGGCGCATCCTTCTACCGGATCGTTCGCCTGGATAACCAGCCGGCGAGTCCCGTCAAGATCGAGGTCATCCAGGGCGGCCTCCGGCTGGCGGAAGCGGAAATACCGTTCCCAGCGATCGAGCACGAGACGACGGATAAAACGGGCATCCTCCACGAGGACGGCGTCATCTCGATGGCCAGGACAACGCCCGGTTCCGCCACATCCGAGTTCTTCATCTGCATCGGTGACCAACCCGAGCTCGATTTCAGGGGAAAACGCAACCCGGACGGCCAGGGATTCGCCGCTTTCGGACAGGTCATAGAGGGAATGGATCTCGTCCGCAAGATCCAGCACCAGCCCGACGAAAACCAGATGCTGAAAGAGCCGGTAAAGATCGAAAACATCGAGCGGACCCCCTAAACACGAGCTCATCGAGAGCGGCTTTGCATGCCCGGGATAAGCGCTATCTCTTTACTAGAAAACCTGTTCAGCGTAAATTGATAAAAGAGGAGAATGACCATGCCGGTAAGAAAATACACCGAAATTGAAGATATCCAGCTCATCTTGGACGATGCCGTTGGAGTCAGCAAGAAAATCCCGATCGGGAGAAAGGAAGGATGGGAGGGGTATACCTTGCGGGTCTTCAAGATTGCCCCGGGAGGTCATACCCCGAAACATCAGCATGACTGGGAGCACGTCAATTATGTCATTTCCGGCAGAGGACGGCTAATACTGGCCGGAGCGGAGCATGAAATCGCCGAGAAAGACTTCGCTTTGGTCCCGCCGAACACCCTGCACCAGTTTGAGAATCCATACGATCAGGACTTCGAATTTATCTGCATCGTCCCCAACCGCGGGGAATATTGATCCAGACAGGGCCCCCAAGCTCTAAGTGTTCCGATCTTTCGTCGAGAGGATTATTTCAGTTTGAATAATCCGAAAGAGTGCTGATTTAAAATCCAACGCCAACCATTAGAATCAACGATCTGTTTTTCATTTCATTCTCTATCCCGAGGATAGACTCGGCAATATTGACCAGTCCGAGGTCGTACCGGATATCAAGGATAACAACAGCGTTGCGGACTTTAAAGTCGATTCCCCCGCATCAGCACCCTTTTGCTTCAACGTGGATATATTGATCCCAACTTTCAATCCAACTTGGGCGGAAAGGGGATACGCACACAGTAGAAACATCGCGATGATCAGGGCTTGGATTTTTCTCATTATCTGCCTCCTTTTAAAGGGGAAAAATCTTCTGAATGAAAAAATATCCTGCCGTCATCCAGACATATCATCTTCACTTGAATTTGGTATTAGAATAATTATAAAAATGCGAGGAATCAATCAAAAATGTAGAAACCTGAATATTCTTCGCAACCTGCTCTTGCCCTCAGGCCCTTGACATCCTCAAGGCCCTGTTTCACTATCTCATCTGAGTCTCAGGAGGCAGGCCGGAAACAGAAAGGAGACAGGGATGAGCAAGAAGAGCGCGCTGCTGGCCGTCTTCACTGCCGCTGCCACGATCGCAGCAGGGATTCTCTTCCAGAGCTGCCGCGCGAGCAATGAGGACGGAACGATCCTCGCCTCCGGGACCATCGAAGCGGTCGAGGTCAATGTTGCCGCCAAGACGAGCGGGCAAATCGAAAAGATATTCATCGAGGAGGGAACCCGGGTCCAGGCAGGAGATACGCTGGCGATCATCGACAGCGCCTCGCTGGCTATCCAGCTCCGGCAGGCGGAAGCGGCCGTCGATCTGGCCGAAGCACAACTCCAGCTCCTCCTTAAGGGCGCCCGGGTGGAGGACATCCGTCAGGTCGAAGCGGCTGCCAAACAGGCAGAATCAAACCTTAACCTAGCCGCTCAGGACCTTGAGCGTGTCAAGAACCTGTACTCCAAGGAAAGCACCACCCTCAAGTTGCTGCAGGATGCCCAGACACGATTCGAAGTCGCCCAGGCGCAGCACACGGCCGCTCAGCAGGCTCTCCTGAAAGTGAGAAAAATGACCCGGCCTGAGGAAGTTCAAGCGGGGCAGGCCCGGCTGGCTCAAGCTGAAGCGGGCCGTGATCTCCTCCAGAAGACGATCGCCGACGCCACGATCATCTCTCCTACCGCGGGGATCGTCACTCACAAAGCCCGAGAGCCGGGGGAATTTGTTGCCCCGGGGACAACGCTCCTGACCATCGCAGACCTCGACGATGTCCATCTGAATATCTATATCACCGAAGTCGACCTCGGCCGGGTTCGCCTGGGTCAGCGGGCCGAGGTGGAGATCGATTCTTACCCTGAACACGTCTTCAGCGGCACGGTCATCTTCATCTCTCCCGAAGCCGAATTCACTCCCAAGAATGTGCAGACCAGAGAAGAGCGGGTGAAGCTCGTTTATCGCGTCAAGATCGAGATCCCCAACCCGGAGGGCATCCTCAAGCCGGGGATGCCGGCCGACGCTTTGATCAGCACGGACGGTGCGGGAGAGAAATAAGGCAAAAACTGATGACCTCAGCGGTTGTTGAGGCCGATGGCCTGTCCAAGAACTATGGACCGGTCGAAGCCGTTTCCGGGCTCAGCCTGACTCTGAATAGAGGGGAGATGCTCTGTCTTGTCGGTCCCGATGGGGCAGGCAAGACGACGGTTGTCCGGATGCTGAGCGGGATCATCCGGCCGACTTCGGGGAACGCCCGGATTTTCGGCTACGATCTCCTCCGGGAGGACGATAAGGTCAAAAAACGCATCGGCTACATGTCCCAGAAGTTTACCCTCTACGGCGACCTGACGATTGACGAGAACATCGAATTCTTCGCCGAGATTCACGAGGTCAAGGATTATCACAAAAGGCGGGAAGAACTTCTGGCCTTCACCCGGCTCGAGCCCTTCCGGAGGCGGCTGGCGGAAAAGCTCTCCGGAGGGATGAAGCAAAAACTGGCCTTGGCCTGCACGCTCGTGCATACTCCCGACCTCCTCCTCCTCGATGAGCCGACTACGGGCGTTGATGTCGTCTCCCGCCGCGAATTTTGGACGATCCTGCGCGGCTTGTTGGAGACCGGGATCACAATTCTCATGACAACCCCCTATATGGACGAGGCCGAGCGGGGAACACGCGTCGCCCTGATGGACCGCGGATCGACCATTGTCGTCGACACGCCGGCCGAAGTCAGGTCCCTGATGAAGGACCCGATCATCGAGGTCATCTGCGATGATAACCGCCGGGCCGCTGCCGCGCTCAAGGAGCTGCCTGAAGTCCTGGATGTCCAGGCCTTTGGAGACAGGCTTCATCTCGTCATGCCCAGCCTGGATCGGGGCGTTTCGGCCGTGGAACGCCGGTTGATCGAGAGCGGGATCAAAATTGAGAGATGGCAGCCGGTCCCCCCATCCCTCGAGAATGTATTCATCTCCCTGACCCGGGCATCCGCAAGGAAGGCATGAGCGATTACTCGATCGAGGTTTCCGGCCTGACCAAGAAATTCGGGGACTTCGTGGCCGTCAAATCCGTCAGCTTCCGGATCGGCAAGGGAGAGATTTTCGGTTTCCTTGGAGCCAACGGGGCGGGAAAATCGACCACGATCAGGATGCTTTGCGGTCTCCTCATCCCAACGGCAGGAGGGGCGACCGTCGGCGGGTTCTCGGTCCGTGATCATCCGGAAAAGGTCAAAGAACGCATCGGCTACATGTCCCAGAAATTCTCCCTGTATGAGGATCTTACCGCGGTGGAGAACATCCGCTTTTTCGGCGGCATCTATGGGCTGAAAGGCGGTCAGGTTGGAGCGCGGCTGCCCTGGATCCTCCGGATGGCCGGCCTCGAAGGAAGGGAGCATTCATTAACCAGAGAGCTGGCGGGCGGCTGGAAACAGCGCCTGGCCCTGGGCTGTGCGCTTCTCCATGAGCCCGAAATCGTCTTCCTGGACGAGCCCACAGGCGGAGTCGATCCGGTCTCGCGGCGGCGCTTCTGGGACCTGATCTATGACCTCTCTGTTCAGGGCGTGACTGTCTTCGTGACCACTCATTACCTGGACGAGGCCGAATACTGCCACCGCATCATGCTGATGCACGCCGGAGAAATCATCGCCGGGGGGAGTCCCCGGGAGCTCAAGGATAAGCATGGCCTCGCGACTCTGGAAGACGTCTTCATCCATCTGATCGAAGAGAAAGCCCAGGGCGGGCTGAAGCCCGGGGAAGGGAGCGGGGACGGCCGGTGAGACTCGAACGGATCAAGCCGGTCGTCAAAAGAGAATTTCGGCAGATCGCCCGTGACAAGAGATCCCTGATTCTGCTGCTGGTCCTTCCCGCCTTCCTGCTGATCATGTACGGCTATGCCCTGAACTTCGACGTCAAGCACCTGGCCCTCGCCGTTCTTGACCAGGAGAAGAGCCAGCGCAGCCGTGATTTCCTGGACCGTTTCCTGAACACAGAATATTTTGACCTCAAGTTCGACCTGGACAACATGAAACAGATCGATGATCTCATGGGAAAAGGGGAGGTCCAGGTGGTCTTGGTAATCCCCCGCGATTTTTCGCGGGCTCTCTTGGCCGGAAGGGAATCTCCGGTTCAGGTCATAATCGACGGCGAAGACACGGGTATTGCCGGCACGGCGATCGGCTATGTCAGCGCCATCGCCCAGAACTACTCCACCCGCCTCGTTGCAGACACCATGAAGAAGGCGGGGCTGGGGGATTTCGGGCTCCCCGTGGACTATCATCCCCGCGTCTGGTTCAACCCCGAGCTCAGAAGCGCCCGTTTTCTCATCCCCGGCCTGATGGCCTTTGTCTTGATGATCACCGTGGTCATCTCGACTTCCTTCTCGGTCGTCCGGGAGATCGAAAGGGGGTCCATCGAGCAGCTCATCGTCTCACCGCTCCGGCCGGCGGAGCTGATCATCGGGAAAACGATCCCTTATGCTTTTATCTCGTTCCTTTCGGCCCACTCCGTCCTCCTTTTCGCCCATCTCCTGTTCGATGTCTCCATCAAAGGCAGCTATGCCTGGCTTCTCATCGGGATTCTGTTCTTCCTCATCTGCGGGCTGGGCATGGGGCTTCTCATCTCGACAATCGCCTCGACGCAACAGGTCGCCTTCATGCTGGCCATCATCTCGACGATGCTCCCAACCTTTATTCTCTCCGGGTTCGTGTTCCCCATCCGGAACATGCCGGCTTTCGTCCAGGCCATTACTTACATTATTCCCGCCCGCTATTTTCTCGTTATTTTGAGGGCGATCATGCTCAAGGGCGTCGGTTTAGACGCCTTCGGCAGAGAGCTGGCCTTGCTGGCGGGTTTCGCCTTCCTCACCCTGTTTCTGAGCTCGGTGCGGATGGGGAAGACCTTGAGGAAGGCGTAGAGTCCAGGAAAAAAGCGATGCCTAAAGTCGGACATATCATGCGCAAGGAGTTCATTCAGTTGCGCCGGGACCGGCGGATGTTTTTTATCGTCTTCTTTTCGCCCGTCATTCAACTTTTCCTCCTCGGGTATGCCGCCAACCTGGACATCCGCAATATCCCGATCGTCTTCTGCGATCTCGACGCGACCAGGACAAGCCGGGATTTTCTGGCCCGGTTTCCGGCTTCCGGCTATTTTTCGCTTCAGGCGACTGTCGACCGGCTCGAAGATGTCGACGCGTACATAGACCGGGGGAAAGCTTCGCTGGCTGTCATCCTTCCGAGGGGGATGGGCCGGAAGCTGGCCGGAGGGGAGTCCGTCCGGGTCCAGATCATCGTCGACGGAGCCGAGAGCCAGTCGGCCATCGTCGGGCTTAACTACGCGACTATGATCGGGCTCCAGTACTCTCACCAGATTCTTCTGGATAGGTTGCATTCAACTCCTTCCGGCCTCTCCATCGGCGGTGTCGAACCCGAGGTCCGGGTGTGGTATAACCCCGAGCTCCGGAGCCGCAACTTCATGATCCCGGGCGTGCTGGCGATGGTCCTGATGATCATCACCATGATGTTGACATCTCTGGGGATCGTGAAGGAGAGGGAGCAGGGGACAATGGAGCAGCTCATGGTCACACCCCTCCGGTCCCACGAACTTATCCTGGGCAAACTCCTGCCTTTCTTCCTGATCGGACTCATCGAAATCGGCGTGGTTGTGGCGGTGGCCGTTTTCTGGTTCGGGGTCCCCGTCAAAGGGAGCGTGTGGCTCCTTTTCGGCCTCAGCCCGACCTTCATGCTGACCACTTTGGGC
>JBAUIH010000258.1:0-11149 GCA_049682755.1 Candidatus Aminicenantales bacterium
GAAAAAGATGTGCCCGCTCATCTCACCGGCCAGGAGGGCTTTTTCTTCCCTGATCTTTTTCTTGATCAAGGAATGACCGGTCTTCCACATGATCGGCCGACCGCCGAGTCTGGCGATCTCCTCGTAGAGAAGCTTCGAGGCCTTGACCTCCGAGATCACCGCGGCTCCCGGGTTCGCCGGAAGGATGTCCCGCGAAAAGACGATCATCAGCATGTCACCCCAGAGCAGCCGGCCGCTGTCGTCGACCACCCCGATCCGGTCGCCGTCGCCGTCGTAGCCGACCCCGAAGTCGGCGCCCTTTTCCTTGACCGTTTTGATCAGGTCTTCCATGGCCTCGGGGACGGTCGGGTCGGGATGATGGTTAGGGAACAGTCCGTCCGGCTCGCAGTAGAGCTCGGTCACCTCGCAGCCCAGCTTCTTGAAGATCGGCGCGGCCACGAACCCGGCGGTCCCGTTGCCGGCGTCGAGGACGACCTTCAGCTTACGGTTAAGCCGGATATCGTTCTCCACATAGCTCTCGTATTCGGGAATGATATTATAGGACGAGCGCACCCCTTCTTTGTCCGTGATCACCGCGTTGTCCTTGAGGATGCGGTAGACCTCCTGGATGGTTTCCCCGTAGAGGGTCTCCTCCCCCACCATCATCTTGAACCCGTTGTATTCGGGCGGATTGTGCGAGCCGGTGATCATGACGGCCGCTTCGTTTTTCTTGTAAAAAACGGCGAAATAGAGAAGCGGCGTGGGGACAAGCCCGATGTCGACGACGCTGCATCCCGTCGACAGCAGGCCCCGGGTGATGGCCTCCGCGTAGGCCGGCGAGCTCATCCGGGCGTCGCGGCCCAGGGCGACCCTTATCTTGCCGTGCCGGCGGAAGTACGTTCCGGCTCCCCGGCCCAGGAATTCCACGAATTCCGGGGTCAGGTCCTTGTCCACGATCCCCCGGATATCATATTCCCTGAAGATCTTCGGGTTGATGTTCACGTTCGCACCCCCTGCGAAATCAATGCCTTTTCTCCTTGGATTCCCTCCGCCGGGCCCTCCAGGTCGAAAGCTCTTTGATCTTTTCCACGACCTCCGGCCACTTTTCCTGGGCTCCGAGGACAAGTTCGATGAGCTCCCGCACGGCCCCCTTCCCGCCGTTGTGCTGGGAGATGAAGTGACAGTGCTTCTTGACTTCCGGGTGAGCGTCCGCCACGGCGGCGGCCAGTCCGACCGTTTTGATGACCTCGAGATCGCCCAGGTCATCGCCGATATAGGCGACCTCTTCAGCCTGCAGTCCGTGCTTCTCCAGGATTCTTTCGAACACTCCCCTCTTGTCCAGAATCCCCTGATGGAGCTCGTCGATGCCCAGTCTTTCGGCCCGTTTCTCCAAGGCGCGTGAGGTCTTGCCGGTGATGATCCCCGTCTTGATCCCGACCAGGTGGGCGAGCAGGATGCCCAGCCCGTCCCGGACGTGATAGGACTTGACCTCTTCCCCGTCGGGGAGGACGCATAGTGTTCCGTCGGTCAATGTGCCGTCGACGTCCATAATGATCATTTTGATCCGCCGCGCTCTGGCCTGTCCGTCCGTCATCAGAACATCTCCGTCCGCCAGAGATCGTGGAGGTGGATGATTCCCTCCACCTTCCCGGTCTTATCGCCGACGACGAGCGAAGTGATCTTTCTCTCTTCCATCATGTTCAGCGCCTCGGTCGCCAGGCCTTCCCTGTCGATCGTGACCGGATGGGCGGTCATGCATTCCCCCGCGCTCTTGTGAAAGAGGCGCTCCTTGTACCTTCTCATCAACCGGCGGAGGTCGCCGTCGGTGATGACGCCGAGGAGCCGGTCACTTGGATCGACGACACAGGTCACCCCCAGTTTCTTTCGGGTCATTTCCTCGATCACCTGGATCATCGGTGTCGCCGCGGCGACGCGCGGGATCTCCCCGCCTACGTGCATGAGTGTTTCAACCCGGAGGAGCTTCCGGCCGAGCTGCCCCTTGGGATGAAAGCGCACGAAGTCCTCCTCGTCAAAGCCTTTCTCCTTCATCAGGGCGATGGCCAGCGCGTCACCCATGGCCAGGGCGGCCGTCGAGCTGGCCGTGGGCACCATGTCCTTGGGCCCGGCTTCTCGCTCGACCCTGGCGTCGAGGACGATGTCGCTGTACTTGGCGATCCGCGATTTCCGGTCGCCGGTGATCGTGATCAGCTTGACGCCGATTCTTTTAATGAACTCGAGCAGGTCGACGATCTCCCTGGTCTCGCCGCTGTAGGAAATGGCCAGGATGACATCGTTTTTCAGGATCATGCCCAGGTCGCCGTGGCCGGCCTCGGCCGGGTGGATGAACAGCGCCGGCGTCCCGCAGCTCGCCAAGGTGGCGGCGATCTTCCGGCCGACCAGTCCCGACTTTCCCATGCCGGTGACGATGACGCGGGACTTGGTCCTGGCGAGGAGGTCGACGGCCTTGGCAAAACTTTCGTCCAGCCGGGGGACGAGCGCGGCCAGCGTCCGGCTTTCGATCTCCAGCACTTCCCGGCCCGTCTTGATAATCACGTTTTTTTTCATGAGCTTAAGGCCTCGCCCTCCGCTCTTCTTCCTGGAGGGCCTTCTTGATCCGGAGCGCCGAGCGCAGGACATCTTTTAACTTATTTAATATCAATGAATTCGGGCCATCCGACAGGGCTTTCGCGGGGCTTTCATGAACCTCCAGGAAAAGGCCGTCGGCGCCGGCCGCCACACCGGTCCGCACTATCAAGGGAATGAACTCCGCTTCTCCTCCGGAGGCCATCCCCCGCCCGCCGGGGCGCTGGACTGAGTGCGAGGCGTCGATGACCACAGGAAATCCCCACTGCTTCATCAGGGGGATCGAACGGACATCGAAGACCAAGTTGTTATAGCCGAAAAAAGTTCCGCGCTCGGTCAGCAGGATGCGGTCGTTTCCCTGTTTAAGGACCTTTTCAACGGCGTTTTCCATCTCCTGCGGCGAGAGGAATTGACCCTTCTTCAGGTTGAGCGGCTTTTGCGTTCTGGCCGCCTCGACGAGCAGGTCGGTCTGGCGGCAGAGAAAGGCCGGGATCTGAATGACGTCGAGGACCTCGGCCGCCCGGGCCACCTGGGAGGTCTCATGGACGTCGGAAAGGACGGGTACAGAGAGCTCCTCCTTGACGCGCTTCAGAATAGCCAATCCCTTCTCCAGTCCGGGGCCGCGGTAGGATCCGATCGAACTGCGGTTGGCCTTGTCATAGGACGCCTTGAAGATGAACGGCAGCTTGAGGCCGGCGCAGACCGTCTTTATCCGGCGGGCGAGAGAGACGGTGGCGGCCTCGTTTTCTATGACGCAGGGGCCGGCGATGAGGAAGAGAGGCGTTTCTCCCCCGGCCGTGACTCCCCTAGCGATCTTTACGGACCTTGCCTTTTCGAAGACGATGGGCATAGCATGCTCCGATAAACGCTCTGAAGAGCGGATGCGGACTCAGCGGTTTGGACTTGAATTCAGGGTGAAACTGGCAACCTAGGAACCAGGGGTGGTCGTTGAGCTCGATGATCTCGACCAGATTGAGCTTAGGATTGTGGCCGGTAAACAATAGCCCCGCCTGGGCCAGTTTCTCCTTGTAGGCGGGGTTGAACTCATAGCGGTGGCGGTGCCGCTCCAGGATCAGAGTTTTCCGATAGGCCCGGTAGGCGAAGCTGTTTTTCTCCAGCTGGCAGACATATTCGCCCAGCCGCATCGTCCCGCCGATGTCGTGCTCCGGGCTGAGCTCGCGCCAGAGGAAAAAGACCCGGTGCTGGGTATGAGGATCAAATTCGGTGCTGTTGGCCCGGGCGAGCCCGGCCACATTGCGCGCGAACTCGATGGTCGCGCACTGCATCCCCAGGCAAATTCCGAAATAGGGAACTCTCTTCTTCCGGGCGTAAGTGACGGCCCGGATCTTTCCTTCGATGCCGCGGATGCCGAATCCGCCGGGGACGAGGATCCCATCCTTGTCCCCCAGGATTTGCTCGAGCCTCCCCTTCTCCAGGTTTTCCGACTCGATCCAGCAAATGTTGACCTTGAGGCCGTGGGCGACGCCGCCGTGCTTCAGCGCTTCCTTCAGGCTCAAGTAGGAGTCCTGGAGCTCCGCATATTTCCCGACCAGGGCGATCGTGACTTCATCCCTGGGCTTGTTCATCCGGTTGATGAGCGATTGCCAGGGCGTCAGATTTCGCTTCTTCGGCGGAAGGCCGAGCTTATTGAGAATGAACCTGTCCAGGTTCTCCTGCGCGAAAAGGAGCGGAATCTCGTAGATATTGCCCACGTCCTTGGCCGTAATGACGGCTTCGAGGGGGACGTTGGTGAACAGCGCGATTTTTCTTTTGATATCATTTGTCAGAGTGCGGTCGGTCCGGCAGAGAATGATATCTGGCTGGATGCCGATGGCCCGGAGTTCCTTGACGCTGTGCTGGGTCGGTTTCGTCTTGAGCTCGCCCGAGGTACCGATATAAGGAACAAGGGTAAGGTGGACGAACAGAACGTTCTCCGGTCCCAGCTCCAGCCTCATCTGGCGGGTCGCTTCAAGGAAGGGCAGGCTTTCGATATCACCGACCGTCCCGCCGATCTCGACGATGACGATGTCATTACCCTCGGCGACAGCGCAAAAGGCCTTCTTGATCTCGTCGGTGACGTGAGGGATGACCTGGACAGTCTTTCCCAGGAATTCTCCCTTTCTTTCCTTGCGGATGATCGCCTCGTAAATCTTCCCTGCCGTCCAGTTGTGGGCTTTGGATGTTCTTGTCGACGTAAATCTCTCATAATGGCCGAGATCCAGGTCCGTCTCCGCTCCATCATCGGTGACGTAAACCTCGCCGTGCTGGAACGGGCTCATTGTCCCGGGGTCAACGTTCAAGTACGGATCAAACTTCTGCAGGGTGATCCGGTAGCCGTGGCTTTCGAGCAGGCGGCCGATCGAGGCGGCGGCGATCCCTTTCCCAAGCGCGGAGAGAACTCCGCCGGTGACGAAGATGTACTTGGCTCTAGTCATGAGCTCTCTTTCTCAGGATCTCTTCGACCCTGATTATATCCTGCGGCGTATCCACGCTCAAGGCGGGATGCGGAACTTCGATCATCCTGATCCGGAATCCGTTCTCCAGGACCCGAAGCTGCTCCAATTTTTCCGTTTGCTCGAGCCGGGATGGATGCAGCCCGGGAATGCGGAGCAGAAAATCCCGTTGAAATCCATAGATCCCAATATGAAGATAAAAAAAGTCGGCAGCCCGGTAGGGGAGAGGCGAGCGGGAAAAATAAAGCGCGTAACCGTCCTTATCGACCGCGACCTTGACCAAATTCGGATCATCGACGAGACCGATGTCGTCCACCCTGGTCATGAGCGAAGCCATCGGGATTCTCTTGTCCTCGAGCACTTCGACAAGGCTGTCGACCAGACGGCCGGAAATCAGGGGCTCATCCCCCTGGATATTGATAATTACTTTATTATCAATATTTTGAGAAACTTCCGCTATCCGTTCCGTCCCCGATCCGTGGTTCCTTGAGGTCATGACCGCCATGGCTCCGAAACCTTGCGCGGCTTCTTGGATCCGCCGGTCGTCAGTGGCTATAAGCACTTTGTCGACCAGACGGGCCTGTTTCACTCCTTCATAAACCCATTGGATCATCGGCTTGCCGAGGATCGGGGCCAGAGCTTTCCCCGGAAACCGTTTGGAGTCATAACGGACGGGGATGACGGCCGCAGCCCTAGTCAAGATGACGCTTCCTCCTTAGCTTTTTCCTGCTGGGGCGAGGCGGCAGGGATCGGCTCGCCGGCCTGACAGTTGGCCTCCAGATAAGCGCCCTCATCCACGACCAGTTTTGGAGTGATGACGGAGCCGAAAACCCGGCCGCGGCTGTGGACTTCGACCTTGTCCTCGGCCCGGATTGTGCCCTTGATCTCACCGTTGATCACGATGTACCCGACCTGGACGTCGGCTTCGACCTTCCCCTGCTCCCCGATGACCAGCATTGAGTCGGAGATGATTTTCCCCTGGAAATGCCCGTCGATGCGGAACGATCCTTTGAAAGACAGTTCGCCCTTGAACCGGGTGTCCTTGTCGAAGAAACCCGTGATCTTCTGCTCGTCGTAGTCCTTCTTTCTCTCTTTATCTCTCATCATGTTCCTCCTTTGATTTTTCGATAGAGGCGGTTGAGGTCTTCCAATGAAAAATACTGGATCTTGATCGTGCCTTTTCTCCGGCTTCCGGCGATTGATACCTTGGTCCCCAGAGCCCGAACGAGGTCTTCCTCCAAAGCTTGGAGGTCGGGATCAAAATCCGGCTTTTTAGGGGAGGCCGCCCTTCCCTTGCGGCCCGAAATCAACTTTTCTACATCTCTGACCGTGAGATTCCGGTTGACTATTTCCACGGCGAGGGAGATCTGGGAATCCGGATCATCGAGCGCGAGGAGCGCCCTGGCGTGCCCCATCGTAATCTTGCCCTCAGACAGATACTCCTGGACGACCTGGGGAAGGTTGAGAAGCCGAAGGGTGTTGGTCACCGAGGTCCGGTCTTTTCCCACCCTGGCCGCAACTTCCTCCTGGGTGTAGCCCAGGTCATCGACCAGACGTTGAAAAACGTGGGCGATCTCCAACGGGTTAAGGTCCTCCCGGTGCAAATTCTCGACGATCGAGATCTCGAGCTGACGTTCGACGGGAATCTGCCGGATAAGGACGGGTATTTTCTTCAACCCGGCCTTATGCGCCGCCCTCCAGCGTCTTTCTCCGACGATGATTTTATACGTATCGGCCTCAGGGACAACAAGAATGGGCTGGATGACCCCTGTTTCCATGATCGAGCGGGCCAGTTCTTCGATCGATTGGGAATCGAACTTCATCCTCGGCTGGAGCGGATTGGGTACCACTTCATCAATATCGACCTCGGCATAGCGTTCATTCTTGATAATCCCGTAATCGTCGGGCATGAACACGCCCAGACCCTTTCCCAATGCTTTCTTGGTCATGTCCTGAGTAACTCCTGTGCCAGATTCAGATAGGCCCCGGCCCCTTTGGACTTGATATCGTAAAGGACAACAGGTTTCCCAAAACTCGGTGCCTCCGCCACCCGTACGCTCCTGGGGATGACGACCTCAAATACGATCGTCTTGAGCGACCGCCTGATCTCCTCGGCGACCTGTTTGGAGAGGTTGGTCCGTTCATCGAACATAGTCAGGACGATCCCCTCCATGGAAAGAGAGGGATTGAAATATGTTCGGACTTCGTCAAAGGTGGACAGAAGGTCGGGAATTCCTTCCATGCAGAGGAATTCACATTGGATCGGGATGAGGACGGAATCGGCCGCCGTCAGGGCGTTAATGGTCAAAAACCCCAGGGAGGGGGGACAGTCGATGAAAATATAATGGAAATTCCGCCGGAGCTTGCCGACAACGTCCTGGAGCTTCTTTTCGCGGTTATCTTTGGAATAAAGCTCGACTTCCGCACCGGCAAGCTCTGGGGAACAGGGAAAGATGTAATAATTGTCAATCTCTGTCCCCAGAATGAGGCCCATGGGGTCCTGTCCGTTCATTAAGGCCTGATAGATGCCCTTGCGGGCCTCCTTTGCCTTTCCCAGGCTGGCCGTAGCCATCCCCTGGGGGTCCAGGTCGATGACCAAAACCCTGTTATTCTTCATGGCCAGGGCGGCCGAGAGGTTGATGGCGGTCGTCGTCTTCCCAACTCCTCCCTTTTGATTGGCCACAGCGATGATTTTGCCCATCGATCCTCAATGTTTCACGTGGAACATCCGCCCAATTGCACCTTTCTTAAGGGCCTTGAGGTACAGGCTGAGGTTGACGACAGCCGCGGGGGTCATGCCTGGGATTTTCTTGGCCTGACCGAGGGTTTGCGGCCGGGTCTTTTTTAATTTTTCCACGACCTCTCTCGTCAGGCTGGGAACACTTTGAAAGTCGACCCCATCGGGTATTTTCGTACTATCCATTCGTTGGATTCTATCGACTTCTTTCTCCTGTCGCCGCAGATACCCTTCGTATTTTACCTCTGCCTCCGCGTGTCTCATCTCTTCGTCCGTCAGCGGCTCCGGAAATTTCTTATATTCTAGCACATTTTGCAAAGAAACATCGGGTTTTTTCAGCCATTCCTTCAAGGAAACCCGGGGCAAATTTCCCAGGCTCCGCTTCTCTTTTTGCAAAAAATGAAACAGCCTCCGGATCTTTTCTTGCTTTGCCAGAAAAGCCAATAAATCCTCTTCTCCTATCAGGCCGTATTTCCGTCCATACTGAATAAGTCTTGAATCGGCGTTGTCCGCACGAAGGCTTAACCGGAATTCCGCCCGGGAAGTGAAGAGCCTGTACGGCTCTTCCACTCCGCTGGTCACCAAGTCGTCGATCAGGACGCCGACATAAGCCTCGTCCCGACGAAGGACGAACGGCTCTTCTTTCCGTATTTTCAGACATGCATTGATCCCGGCCATGAGGCCCTGTGCCGCCGCTTCTTCATATCCAGAGGTCCCGTTGATCTGCCCGGCAAGGAAGAGGTTTTCAACCGACCTGACCTCTAGAGATGCCTTTAGTTCCGTGGGCGAGACCGCATCATATTCAATTCCATAGGCGGGCCTCAAGATTTTAGCCTGATCCAGGCCTGGGATAGTCTTCAGGAACTCAACCTGGACATCATACGGGAGGCTGGAGGACAGCCCGTTGACATAGATCTCCGAAGTTTCGAGCCCTTCCGGCTCGAGAAAAAACTGTTGGCGGGGGTGGTGAGGAAACTTGACCACCTTGTCCTCAATAGAAGGGCAGTATCGAGGCCCTATACCGGAGATAAGCCCGCTGAAAAGGGGTGATTTATCAAGGTTTTTCCGGATGACATCGTGCGTCCCGGCATTCGTATACCCAAGGTGGCAAAGAACTTTGTTCTCGAGCGGACGGCGTGTCCGAAAAGAAAAAGGGACGGGGACTTCATCCCCGGGCTGAGGGGTGAACGCCTCCCAGTCGATCGTATGGGCGTCGAGCCTCATCGGTGTTCCCGTCTTTAACCGAAACACCCTCAGGCCGAGCCGGTTCAGACTTTCACTCAATGATATGGCGGCCGGCTCATTGGCCCTTCCCGCCGAGTACGATCGAAGGCCCATGTGGATGATACCGTTCAAGAAAGTCCCAGGGGAGATGATCACCGTTCTCCCGCAAATGGACTGTCCGTCCTGCGTTTTCACTCCCCGGGCCCTGCCTTTCGCCACAAGCACATCCGTGATAATTCCCTGGAAAACGGTGAGATTTGGGGTATCCTCCAGCCATTTCTTCATGACCAACCGGTAGCGCGCTTTATCACACTGCGCCCGGGGAGCCTGGACAGCCCCACCCCGGCTTCGGTTCAGGAGGCGGAAGTGGATCCCTGTTTCATCGGCTAAGAGCCCCATCAACCCGCCCAGGGCATCGATCTCCCGCACCAGATGGCCTTTGGCCAGGCCGCCGATGGCGGGATTGCAGGACATCTGGGCGATCGTCTCCAGGTGGATCGTGACCAAAACGGTCTTTAAACCCAGGCGGGCTGCGGCGGAGGCCGCTTCGCAACCGGCGTGCCCGGCCCCGACGACAATGACATCGTAATCCAGTCCAGGAGATACCCTTTTGCTCATTTTCCCACGCAAAACCGGCTGAAAACATTGGCCATAACCTCATCAACCCGGATTTCTCCCGTCAATTGACCGAGCAACGGCAGGGCGCGGCGGACTTCCTCGGCGCAAATCTCTTCGGGATAACCCTCGCGGAGCCGCTTCAAGCCTTCTTCCAGGGCGATGGCGATCTGTTCGAACAACATCTTCTGCCTCAAATGCAGAATTACTTCCTCCTGGGCGTCTTTTCTGGGCGCAAACGTCTCCCCAATCGCATTTTTCAATCGGCCGATATTCGTCCCTTTCAGGGCGGACACGTCGATGGACCGGCCGAAAGGGCTGACGATCCGGCATTTCGCCCGGTCGATCCTCCCGGGTAGATCGGCCTTGTTGAACACGAGGATCATCTTTTTATTCTTGTACTTCTCGATTAGCCGGAGATCAGCCCGGCTTTCTCTCTTGGACGCGTCCATAACGAGGAGAATTCCGTCGGCTCCGGAAGCCAGCTCCCGGCTTCTCTTGATCCCGTCTCTTTCCACCGGATGAGAAGGACGCTCCAGCCCGGCCATGTCAATCAACTGGAAAAAGGTATCTTTGATCTTGATGCGCTCCCGGAGATAGTCACGTGTTGTCCCGGGGTACGGGCTGACGATCGCCCGTTCATGATCGAGAAGCGCGTTGAAGAGCGTTGATTTCCCGACATTTGTCCGTCCGACGATGGCTAGGTTGAGCCCTTCGGTCATGGCGCGGCCGGTTTCATAGCTGGCAATCAACCCATCTATGGCTTGAAGAATCTTCTCCAGGCGCCGCGCGGCTTCCCCGGATGGGATTCCCAGGCTGTCTTCGGGGAATTCGATACTGGCTTCAAGGAGCGAAACAAGGTCGACAATCTGACTGCGCAGGGAGTCGATGTGCCGCGATAACCTACCCCTAAGCTGCCCAAGGGCTAATTTGGCCTGGTGCAGGGACGCCGCCGTGATCAAATCGTTGACCGCTTCGGCCTGAATGATGTCGATCCGTCCCCGGAGGTAGGCCCGAAGAGTGAACTCGCCGGGATTGGCCGGCCGGGCGCCGGCCCTAACCCCTAACCGGACCACCTCTTCCAGGACAACCGGACTGCCGTGGCAACTTATCTCGACGATATTCTCCCTGGTGTAAGACCGGGGCGCTGGAAAATAGGACATGAACGCTTCATCGACAAGCTCTTTTTTCTCGTTATCGAAGATATCTCCCAGAATCGAGGCGCGCGGGCTGAGGCCCCGCCAATTTTTTCGGCGCGGCCGAAATATCTTTTTGCCGATCGAGAAGGATTTCCGGCCGCTCAGGCGGACAACACCGAGGCCTCCATATCCGGGAGGTGTGGATATCGCGATGATTGTATCGTCCAACAAGGCCGGGCCGCTTTCTTATCCTCGGGGCAACGGACTTTATTCTAATGGAGCCGGGCGAAATAGTAAATGGGAAAGGCTCGGGATATATGCCTCGAAGTCACGCTCAGATTTCCCCAGCGAGGAAATCTGGCTCGATTCGCTCTTCGCTCTCCGCTTCGCGGAACCCTGCCCGCTCATCGCTCATACGG
>JBAUIH010000259.1:0-25337 GCA_049682755.1 Candidatus Aminicenantales bacterium
CATAACAGGACGAGCGGAAACGGCATCAAGGGAATCATGGGCGTCGGATTCGCCTATAAAAAACTCCTGGATGTGATTGGGGGCGAAAGTCCCGAAGGATTTCGGCTGTTCAAGTTGGGAATCCTGAATCCATTGCCCAGAAATGTGATTGCAAATTTCCTTTCAGAATGTCAGGAAATCCTTGTTATCGAAGAGATTGAGCCCTTTGTGGAGGCACAGCTCAAATCGATTGCCTATGACAATGCCTGCACCGCCAAGATCTTCGGCAAACAGAGTCAACATCTGAGCCGGGAAGGAGAGTTGTTCCGCTGGCAGATCCAGGGAGCGTTGAAAGAGTTTATCCCGGAATTTGTTCCAAAACACAATTACACCCACGAGAAAGAGCCTGAAGAAAGGCCAGAGAAGGAAGATCATTGTGATGGCTGTCAGTATGACCTTATCCTCGATAAGCTGGAGGAAGCCGCAGAGAGTGTCGGCCAGAAACCGGCGCTCGTGGGTGATCCTGGATGCCTGGTGACAGTGGCCGGAAGACTCGATGCCAAATATGCCATCGGCTCTGCGGTCGGTGTGGCCGATGGATTGAGTAAAGCGGGAATCGATGAGCGGGCTGTGGCCATATTCGGCGACTCAGCGTTTTTCCACACGGCGCTTCCCGCCATCTGCAACGCCGTGCATAATCGAAGCAATATCTTATTGGTTGTCCTGGATAACAAAGCCACGGCCACATCGGGGTTCCAGCCCCATCCCGGCGTCCCCAAAGATGCCATGGGCCAGATTGCGCCGGCTTGTGATATTGCCCGGATCGCTCACGCCTGCGGTGTGAAAAAAGTTCACACGGTCGGCCCGCACGACCTGGATTCGAGGCTCAAAGATGTTTTTACTGAAGCGCTCAGCCAGAACGAGATCGCTTTGCTCATTGTTCAAATTGAAAGCCACAAACAGCCGGGCTTCGATGACTCGCCATAACTGATTGGATATTATCTCCGCCCGGTTCTTTGGATTCCATTGAGATCTGGGGAAATACCTTTAAAAAAAGTCTAAAAAATACTCCATTGACAAGAGACCTCAGATGTGGAAAGATACTCTCGAATCTAATAAAAAGGAGGATTTAATGAAAGGGAAATTCTGTTTGCTTTTTTTAGGTTTGTTGCTTATCGTTTCGGTTTTTGCCCAGAGCCAGAGTAAAGTCACCGGAGAGGAGTGTGGGATAAAAGCGATTATCGACGATGATGAACCCATGGTGTATCCCATGGTCTCACAAGGTGACAAACCGGGAATCCAAACACTGACATGTTATACAACAGATGAAGACGGACAGGTCATGCAAATGATCAGGCTTTCTCAGACGAATACCATCTATTGGTTCATTGAGTACACCGCCGTTTTCAACACCAATGTAAGATTTCATTATATTTGGTCGGGACCGGAATTTTATGAATATGAAACGAGTTCATATGCGGGGAAATACAAGAGTTATTCCTACGTGCGTGTATCCACAAACAATAACTGGAAAGTAGGCACCTATACATTAACGGTTATTGCAGAGAATGTAGGAGCTAAGAGTGGAGCCGAAACCATCGGGACGTGCAGAGTGAGGCTCTACTAGAAAACGAATCACTGATATTCACTCCCAGCATAAAAAGGGGAAGGGAGTGTCCCTTTCGCCCTTCTTTTGTCTTTATCGAGAGATCGTCCATTCTGTCTACATTTACGGACTGATCGTCCAGAAATACTCTTTAACTTTGTTGATCTCTATGATGATCGAATCGACACTGGCAGAATTGCTGCCAATGGCTTCGAGTGTGTACGTGCCAAAGGGAACTTGGGTTATGCTCTGAGTTTAAGTACATGATCCGGCCTCTTCTTTCCCTGGAACGCCTCTCCCTCGATGAACGGGAAGGGAAGGTCTGCTACAAGTATGGGGAAGGTGCTGAAGAGGTGGAGCGCATGGATTATCTGGAGTTCATCGCCCGGGTCACCTCCCATATCCCCGACAAGGGTCAAGTTACGATTCGTTACCTCGGCCTCTACGCCAATGCTCACCGGGGCAAGGTGCGCAAGGCACAACCCGATAAGCATCCATTCATCCTCATTGAGGAGGAGAGCCCGAGGATCCCACGCCGGGGCTGGGCGGAGATGATAAGAAAAGTCTATGAAGTTAATCCCATGGCCTGTCCCAGATGCCAGGGAGAAATGCACATCATCGCCTTCCTCACCGATTATGCGGTGGTCGATCGTATCATTGCCCACCTCAAACTGACATTTGTCGCGGAGAGACCTCCCCCGCCTCACGTCGTCTCGCAGGAATTCTTAATGGACTCCGAGGCTTCGGCCGATTATTTTTCATGATTTTCTATTTGACCAGGCAGAAGTCCGGCTGATTTTCGGCGTTTTCCGGGCGTCTCTGCGGCTTGTGAGGCGTTTTGGCCCACCAGGAGCGGCTTCCGATGGTCCTTGACATCTTACGTTGTCGTGATTTATATTTCTCATCGATGGTTGAAGGGGAAAATGAGAACTAAAATGCATTCTCAGCCAGCGCAGCAGAAAAGGAATTTCTTATCTTTCATATCAGGGACCTCTGCTTATGGCCAGGTGCTCCAAATGCGGCTTTGACAACCCCACGGATACCCGGTTCTGCGGGAACTGCGCGGCCCCGCTCCAGACCGCCGGCGGGGAAGGCGTTTTTCAGACACAGACACTCCGGACTTCCCTTCTGAAATTGGCTATGGGAACCACATTTGCCGGCCGCTATCAGGTCATCGAAGAGCTCGGGAAAGGCGGCATGGGCAACGTCTACAAGGTTTACGATGCTGAGGTCGAGGAGAAGGTCGCCCTCAAACTCCTCAACCCGGAGATCGCCTCGGACGAGGAAACGATCAAGCGGTTCCGGAACGAGCTGAAGCTGGCCCGCACGATTTCTCATAAAAACGTCTGCCGGATGTACGACCTCGGGCAGCAGGAAGGCGTCTATTACATCACGATGGAATACGTGGCCGGCGAAAACCTCAAGAGCTTCATCCGCCGGTCGGGACAGCTGACCGTGGATAAAGCAATCGGCATCGCTGCCGAGATCTGCGAGGGATTGGCCGAGGCCCACCGTCTCGGCGTCGTCCATCGCGACCTCAAGCCCCAGAATATCATGATCGACCAGGAAGGCAACGCCCGGATCATGGATTTTGGCATCGCCCGTTCGCTCAAAGCCAAGGGCGTGACCGGCCCGGGTGTCATCATCGGGACCCCCGAATACATGTCGCCCGAACAAGTGGAGGGCGAGGCGGCCGACCAGCGTTCGGACATCTACGCCGTGGGCGTCATTCTTTTCGAGATGCTGACGGGCCGGGTTCCGTTCGGCGACGACACGCCGTTCGCCATCGCTCTCAAACACAAAGCCGAAATGCCCCCTGACCCACGGGAGTTCAACGGCCGAATCCCCGAAGCGCTCAGCCGCCTGGTTCTGCGCTGCCTGGAGAAGGACCGGGACAAGAGGTTCCAACGTCCCGAAGACCTGCTTTCCGGGCTCAGAGTTATCGGCCAGGAGTCCCGGACAACCGCTGCTGCCCTCTCTCGCGAAAAACCGTCGGAAAAGGCTCGACCGAAGCTCTCTCGCGCTGTCCTTGTCCCGGGTGCAATCCTCGGGGCTCTTATCATCCTCGCCTTCGCAGTGTTTTTCCTTCTTCGCTCAGTCCGAAGCTCGGGCAGGCCCGAAGCCGGGGCCGCCCCTCCCGCCGCCTGGAAAAACTCCATCGCCGTCCTGCCGTTCAAGGACTACAGCCCCCAGAAGGATCAGGAGGGCATCTGTGACGGCATGACCGAGGCTATCATCGTCCGGCTCTCCCATTTTGAGCAGCTCAAGGTGATTGGCGCCAATTCGGTGTTCCGCTATAAGGATTCCGACAAAGACGTCCGCCAGATCGGCACCGAGCTCGGCGTCGAAAACGTGGTGGACGGAACAGTCCAGCGCGAAGAGGACCGGATCAAGGTCACAGCCCAGCTCATCGCCGGCGAGACCCAGTTCGTCCTCTGGTCGAACGAGTACAACCAGGAACTCAAGAGCATCTTCGACCTCCAGGACGAGATTTCCCGGGCCATTGCCGAGGCGCTGAAGGTCCGGTTACTGCCGGGATCGGCTCCGATGCCCGAGAAAGACCGGCCGGCGAACCTCGAAGCCTACGACTACTGCATGAAGGGCATGTCGTTCATCAAGAGCAAGTTCGTCATCTATTTCAAGGAAGAGGATTTCCGGATGGGCGTCGAGATGTTCAACAATGCCATCAAGCTCGATCCCGCGTACTCGCTGCCCTATTACGGCCTGGGCTTGGCGTACGAGTATCACTACCAGATTACGGGCGATGAGCAGGATGCCCGGATGGTCCAGGCGAGCGCCGAGACGGCCTGGCGGCTAGACCCGGACTCGGCCCTCAACAACGCCATCCTTGGCTATGTGCTCTACGAATACGTCCATGACCGCGAACGGGCCTTCGGCCTTTTCGAGAAGGCCCTCTCGCTCAACCCGAACCAGGGCGACGTCAATTTCCTGGCGGGGATGGGCTATCTCTACCACGGTTTATACGATCAGGGGATTCGATACCTGGCAAAAGCTATTGAGCTCGACCCCTACAACTTCTGGACACCCTACAAGCTGGCCTATTGTTACATGTATTCGGGCGAATTCGCCAAGGCCGCGTTCTATTTCGAGAAGTATTTCGAACTGGCCCCCGTCGAGCCGCTCGTTTTTCCGGGAAAGTACATCGCCCTGAACATCATGATGAAGCGCTACGACAAGGCCGAGGAGCTGGTCGCGAGGGGCGAGAAAACAACGCCGGATGCTGAATGGGTGAAAAAATACCGGGCGGCGCTCTTGGCCGTGAAAGGGGAAAGGGACAAAGCCCTGGCCCTCTACAGGAACTCAGAAATCTTTGCTCTTCTCGGGATGAAGGACGATGCGTTTCGGGAGCTCGACAAGGAAATCCGCGGCAGCCTGCCTTACCCTTATATCTTTTATGAGGACTTGCTCCACAATCCCTTCTACGACAAGCTGCGCGGGGATCCCCGGTTTCAAAAGCTTATCGACCGGGAGAAGAAACTTTACGACGAAGCGGTGAAGAGGTTCGGGCAGAAATGAGTCGCTCAGCTAAGGTTCAGTAATTCCGGTAGTCACACCTGTTAGAAGGGATCAGCCGTGGCCGTCACGTGCCCGAAATGTCATTCAGAGAATCCCGAGTTTAAGCAGTTCTGCGTGGACGAGGCGGGGGTTTTCCATAAGATCCCCCAGATCGACGACTCGCGGCTGGCTACTTCACGAGGTGAGCCTGCATTCTGATCTCCGGCCCCGTCAACGCTTTCGAGACCGGGCAGTTCTTCTTGGCCGTCTCCGCGTGTTTCTGTAAATCGGCCTCCGTTAGATTGGGGACTTCGGCGTGCGTATCCAGCTCAATCAACGTGATCGCCGGCCCATCACCCAGATGCACCGTGGCGGTGGTGGCGATGCGCGCCGGCTTGAAACCCGCGCCCGTCAGCAGACCCGCCAGGAACATCGAGAAACAGCCGGCGTGCGCCGCGCCGATCAGCTCTTCCGGGTTGGTCCCCGGGCCTGATTCAAAGCGCGAGGCAAACGTGAAGGGGCCCTCGTAGCCGCTGCGGCCCACCTTCATGGTGACGGAGCCTTCCTTTAAGGTCCCTTTCCATTCCGCGAATGAAGTCCGAATCGCCATGTTCTCCTCGCTTTCTCCAGTTGAGTGTTTGATGGATCCTTACCATCGTACCCGGCCCGGCGTCCGGCGACATCAATTCAAAAAGCCTTTGCGCTTGAGCAGGGGTTCGACATTGGGCTCCCGGCCGCGGAAACGCACATAAAGCGCCAGGGGGTCCTCCGATCCGCCCTTGGCGTAGATGTTTTCCCGGAAGCTCCGGGCGGTCGCCTGGTCGAACAGGCTGGTCTCCTTGAAAGCCTGGAAGGCGTCGGCGTCGAGCACCTCGCACCAAACGTAGCTGTAATATCCCGCCGAGTATCCGCCGCTGAAGATATGCTGGAAGTAGGGGCTGCGGTAGCGGACAACGATCTCCGGGATAAGTCCCAGCTTTTTCATCGAGGCGTTTTCAAAAGCCGCAGCCTCCGGCTCCACCGCTTCGGTGAGAGTGTGCCAATCCATATCAAGGTAGCAGGCCGCCAGGTACTCCACCGTGGCGAATCCCTGGTTGAAGAGATCCGCTCTCTTGATCCTGTCCACGAGCTCCTGGGGGATGGGCTCGCCGGTCTGGTAGTGCTTGGCGTAGGTTTTGATGACCTCCGGATCGCCGGCCCAGTTCTCCATGATCTGGGAGCCGAGCTCGACGAAATCACGCGATACGTTGGTCCCGGAGAGGGACTCGTAGGTCACGTCCGAGAGGAGATCGTTAAGGGCATGGCCGAGCTCGTGGAAGAGCGTCATTGCCTCTTCGAAAGTGATGAGGGAGGGCTTTTCGGCGGTGGGCTTGGTGAAATTGCCGACGTTGAAGTTTATGGGCGTCACCTTCCGGCCGTCCCGGACCGACTGCTCCCGGATAGAGCCCGACCAGGCGCCTCCTCGCTTGGAGGGCCGCGGGAAGTAGTCCGTATAAAGGATGCCGATGTGCCGGCCGTCTGCCTCCTTGACCTCGAAAACCTCGACATCGGGATGATAGATGGGGATATCGGCGCGCGGCTCGAACCGGATGCCCCAGAGCTTGCCGGCCACGTCGAAGGCGCCCCGGCGGACCGCCTCCAACTCAAAATACTGCCTCAGGACCTCGTCGTCGAGTTCGTATTTCGCCTTCTTGAGCTTCTCGGCGTAATACCACCAGTCCCAGGGCTCGAGTTTGAAGCCCTCACCCTCCCCGTCAATCAGGCCCTGGAGTTCCTTGGCCTCGTTCCTGGCCATGGCCAGAGCGGGTGTCCAGAGCTGGTCAAGAAGTTCATAGACTCCGGCCGGGGTCTTAGCCATGTTCTCCTCGAGGACATAGTCGGCATGCGTTTTGTAGCCCAGCAGGACGGCCCTCCGGGCCCGCAGGGCCGCGGTCCGCGAGAGAATGGCTTTGTTGTCGTATTCGTTGCCGTTATCGCCGCGGCTGATGAAGGCCCGGAAGAGCTTCTCCCGGAGATCGCGACGCGCCGAGTACTGGAAGAAAGGAATGCAGCTCGGCTTGTGCAGGGTGAACACCCATTTTCCTTCCAATCCCTTGGTCTTGGCCGTTTCGGCGGCGGAGGCAACCACGTCCGGCGGCAACCCGTCCAGGTCTTCCGCTGCCTCCAGGACCAACATGAAGTGATTGTCCTCCTTGAGGACGTTTTCGCCGAACTTGACCGTCAGGACGGCTAGTTCCTCATTGATCTTGCGAAGCTCGGCTTTGTCCGTCTCATCGAGGCCGGCTCCGTTGCGCACGAAGGCCTTATAGGTTTTTTCGAGCAGGCGGGACTGCTCGGGATTGAGGACGATCCCAGCCCTCCCCTCCCAGACGGACCTAACCCTCTGGAACAACGCGTCGTTGAGAATGATATCGTCCTCGTGCTGGGCCAGGAGCGGGGCGATTTCACTCTCGATCTTTTGGAGCGCTTCATTGGTGTCGTTGGAGGTCAGGGCGGAAAAGACATTGTTGACTTTGGTCAGCAGTTCGCCCGTCCGTTCCAGGGCCTCGACCGTATTGGCGAAGGTCGGAGGTTCGGAATTCGTGGCAATGCTCTCGACTTCCCCGCGCTGCCGGGCCATGCCCTCCTCGAAGGCGGGCCTGAAATGGGCCGCTTTGATGTCCGGGAAGGGCGGCGTCCCGAAAGGGGTCGTCCACTCTGTAAAGAAGGGATTCGTCTCGGCCCCGGCGGCCGGCGTCGCCTCTTTTTTCTTTCCGCAGGATAGAAAGCCGGCCGCAAGCACCAAAATGAGGGCCAGAAATAGGGCTGTCTGTTTTTTCATCGATCGCTCCTTTCCGTCGGCTCGGGCAAGGGGCCTCACGGAACCCGGTCGCCCGCCAGAAGAGAAGATATATTGCCCTAGACCCGGGCCAAATTGCAACCGTTCGCCGATCAAAGAGAGAATCCTAAAATGCATCATATTTTTTTAGTGGGGACAGAAAGCCGGACCTGCAGCCCAAGAAATCACCCAAACCGCGCTGCTCGGGTCTTATTAAACCTGGCCGGCGCTGCCGCTCTTGAGGTAGAGGGCCAGGATCCGGAAAAGCATGAGAATAATCCCCCCGGCCATGGCCAGGGCATAGATGGTGAGAAAGACGACCTGGAGGACCGATTTTCTCCGGGAGGTGTCGAGCGGGAAAAAAAGGTCGGTCGCGGTCTTGCCGAAGAGAAGAATCAGAAGAATGATCCCCAGGGCCGACCGGAAGAAATATTTCGAGGCATCCTGAAGGGCCACCGATTTCATGAAGAGCAAGGGGAAGATCAGCCAGGCCGTCACGCCCCACACCAGGACATAGGCGAAAATCTTCCAGACTTTGCGCGCTGGTAAGGAGGCTCCGTTCACTACGCTCCCAGCATACTCATCCTGGACCGGGGCGTCAAATCCGAGCTTGAAACCGTATAAATCTCTTTCTCGGTGATGCATTGGGGGCAGGAAGCCGCCTCCAACATCAGAGTCACGGATTTGGGAATGCTTCCCTCGATTCCCGGAAATGCCCTCGCGGCTATTTGGGTCTAGCGAAGAAAACGCAGAGGGCAAAATAGAGCAGACCCGCGTCGGCCAGGATGAGGGTGAGGTCGGCGGGCCGGCTGAGGTTTCCGAAGCAGCCGCAGGAGGTGTCGATGCCGCGGGCGAGGGCCAGGGCGACGAGACCGATGAACCCGATAAGCATCAGGGAAATGAGCAGGGCGCTCGAGCGCTTGAAGAGGCCGACGATGAGCAAGCCGCCGGCGATGACCTCCACCCAGGGGAGCACCAGGGCGGTAATGAACGCCAGCTCATGAGGAAAGACCCGGTAGTTCATGATACTCTGGGCGAACCCGAGAGGATCGACGATTTTGAGGATGCCGGCCCAAATGAAGACTCCACCGGCGATCAGCCGGAAGACGACGAGCAGCGCTTTGTTACGGATCACGGCGATCCTTCCACCGGAAGGCCGGCGGCGGTCCATTCCTCCCAGCCTCCCGATAAAATCCGGATGTCCCCGAAGCCCCTCTCATGGATGAGCCGGGCCAGGGTGACGCTCGTCTGGCAGTCCCCTCCCTCGCAATAGACGACCAGGACGTAATCCTTCGGGAAAGAGAGCGCCTCGCTCAACGCCTCCCCCGGGGCCCCGTCGCTCTTCTCTTTCAGTTCGGCGACGGGAACGTTCAGGGCACCGGGGATATGGCCCGCCGCGAAATCCTCCCGGCTGCGGCTGTCCAAGAAAATAATCTTGTCCCCTGCCTGGATCTTCCGGGCGAAGAGATCCTCCGCCTCGGCCAGGGTGATGAACCGGATGCCGGAGTATTTGGTTTCGTCGATGAAGCTTTGGCGGAACTCTCCGGCCAGGAAGCGGCGCACGAGCGAAAAATTGACGGCAACACCCAGGACGACGCTCAGCCCGATGATAAAGAGGATTTCCCGGCTCAGCCGTTTTATTTCCAAAGAGGCCTTCCTTTCTCCGACGCCGGTCACCATCTTATTATCTCAGGGCTGAGAATCCCCCTCCCCTGCATCCCCTCCCACCTTGGCGAGGGGAGATAAAAACATGGCGCGCCTCTTTGAAACATCTTTTCGTTGTTGAGCAATCAGGAGAATAGGGTCTTATACTTGTCGAGGCCGGCGCGCAGGACCACCAGGGCCCGCTTGATCTTTTCGACCTCGAGGACATAAGCTATGCGGACTTCGTCTTGTCCCTTTCCCGGTGTCGCATAGAAACCGGCCGCCGGGGCGACCATGACGGTCTCGCCGTCGAGGTCGAATTCGGTCAGCATCCAGGCAACAAAGTGGTCGCAGTCCTTGATCGGCAGTTTGACGGTGATGTAGAAAGCCCCCTGGGGTTTGTAAGCGACGACACCCGGAATGCTCTTCAGCCCCTCGTAGAGGACGTCGCGGCGGCGCTCGTACTCTTCCCTCACCGGATTGAAATAGTCCCCGCCCATCCGGTAGGCGGCCAGGGCGGCTTTCTGCTCGAGGCTGGGGGGACAAAGCCTTGCCTGAGCCATTCGCAGCGCCGCATCGAAGACATCGCAGTTCCGGGTGATGAAGGCGCCGATGCGGGCCCCGCAGCAGCTGAAACGCTTGCTGATGCTGTCCACGACGATCGTCCGGTCCTCGATATCCGGGAACTCGAGGATGCTCTTGTGGGTCGTGCCGTCGTAAACAAACTCTTTGTAGACCTCGTCGCCGATGAAGAAAAGATCCCGCTCTTTGACGATGCCGGCGACCCGGGTGAGCTCCTCCGTGGTGTAGACCGTCCCCATCGGATTATTGGGCGAGCAAAGGAGAATGGCCTTGGTGCGGGGGGTGATCAGGGCCTCGATCTCGGCCCGCGAAGGCAGCCGGAAGCCGTTCTCGACACGCAAAGGGAGCGGGACGATTTTGACCGAAGCGATGGAGGCGTAGCCGTTGTAGTTCGTATAGAACGGCTCGGGGATGATGATCTCGTCGCCGGGGTTGGCTGCCACACAGAAAGCGAACAGGATGCTCTCGGACCCACCGGTCGTGATGATGATGTTGTCGGCGGTGAGCGGAATGTGAAAGCGGCCAAAATAGTCGGCGACGGCCTGGCGAAGCTCGAGGAATCCCTGGGCCGGGCCGTAAGACAAAACGGGCTCTTCAAAATCGCGGAAGGCGTCGAAGACGGGCTGAGGCGTGGGGACATCCGGATCGCCGATATTGAGGAAGTAGACCTTGATTCCTCTTTTGATGGCGTCATCGGCATAGGGTTTGAATTTCCGGATGGGTGAGGCCTGGATGGTACCTCCTCGTTGGGAAATATCCATTTATGATTGCTCCTTATCGTGGGGCCGGTACTCCATAGATTTCCGATCCCGATGATTCTCCATGATTATGGGCCAAACGCGGGGATTTTGTCAAAATCTTGGGCACGGCGTCGCCTTGCCAAAGTCAGGGGATTTTGCTATGTTTCCCCCAAGACAAAAAGCCGATGCTGAATGACCCCGCCGCCCGCGTAATCCGGAAAAAAACCTGGAATGATTACACCCTCCTTGAATTGAGGTCGCCGCGGATCGCGCGCCGCTCCAAGCCGGGACAATTCCTGATGGTCCGGGTGAGCAACCAGCCTTATCCCCTGCTGCGGCGGCCGTTGAGCATCCACGCCCGGGACGAGGACGGCATCGAGATATTCTTTGCCCGGACGGGCCTAGGCACGGAGATCCTGGCCGACAAAAAGAGGGGAGATGCCCTCGATATCATCGGCCCTTTGGGAAAAGGGTTCATCATCCCCAAGGCGGCAAAAGGCAAGACGTTCTGTCTGGTCGGCGGAGGACGGGGGATCGCTCCTCTGTATTTCCTGGCGCGGGAGCTGCGGGCGAAAGGCGGCCGTCCCCGGATCTTCTACGGCGGAAAGACCGAGGCTGACCTTCCTCTCCTCGGGAAGCTTGCGGCCATGAAGACGGAGGTCTTCATCTCCACTGATGACGGCTCGCTCGGTTTTCGCGGGTTTGCAAGTGCCATGTTCGAGAAGGAGCTGGCCCGTTCGGACCGGCCGGACGGCATTTATGCCTGCGGGCCGGAGCCTATGCTTAGAAAAATCGGGGAAATCGCGGCCGAGCTCAAAATCCCGGTCCAGATCTCGCTCGAGTCGATCATGGGCTGCGGGATCGGGGCCTGCTGGGGCTGCGTCAAGGAGATCCGGACGCCGGGAGGGTCTGAGTGGATCAAGATCTGCGAGGAAGGCCCCGTTTTCCCAGTAGATAAGGTTGTCTGGGGTGAGCACGGATAGACAAGAATGAAAAAGCCAAGGCCCCGGGTAAGAAGGAAGGGCGTGGACCTCTCCGTCGACCTGGGCTTTATGAAACTCCGCAATCCGGTTATCGCGGCCAGCGGCACCTTCGGCTACGGCCTCGAGTTCAAACCTTTCGTCGATCTCGGCAAGCTGGGCGCAATTGTCGTCAAGGGTCTCTACCTCAATCCCCGGCCGGGAAACCCGCCTCCGCGCCTGGCCGAAACGGCGAGCGGACTGCTTAACGCCATTGGTCTCCAGGGAATCGGCGTCCGGGCGTTCCGCGAGGAGATCCTACCTCAGCTTGAAGGTCTCAAGACGCCGCTCATTATCAATGTCTGCGGGGAGACGGACGAGGAGTATGCGGCCATCATCGATATGCTGAACAAGGACGGCCGGATCGACGCCTTTGAACTCAACATCTCCTGCCCGAACGTGGAAAAAGAGGGCCGCTGCCCGGCGCTCAGCGCCGACCACACCTTCTCCCTCGTCAGGCTCGCCAAAGAAACGAGCCGGAAGCCCTTGATTACTAAGCTCTCGCCGAACGTGACCGACATTGTCGGCGTCGCCCGGGCGGCCGAAGAAGCGGGCTCGGATGCCGTCTCCTTGATCAACACGCTCCTGGCCATGGCCGTCGACGTGGAGACACGCCGGCCCCGGCTGGGCAACACCCTCGGCGGGCTGAGCGGCCCGGCCGTAAAGCCCGTTGCTTTGCGGATGGTTTACCAGGTGGCCTCAGCACTCCGGATACCGGTCATCGGGATGGGCGGGATCATGACCGGCCGGGACGCCCTCGAGTTCCTGATCGTCGGCGCCAGAGCGGTGGAGGTCGGAACGGCCAACTTTGTCGATCCCGGGGCAACGGTGCGGATTGTCAGGGAGATCCAAAGCTATTGCCGGGAAAAAGGCATCTCCAGAGTCAGAGACATCACCGGCACACTGAGAACCAGAGGGGCGAGCGAGGAATGAAATGGAGAACAAGGAGCGGCTGAAAGACAGAATCATCATCGCCCTCGATGTCGGCACGAAAGAAGAGGCCCTGGCTTTGGCCGGAGAGCTCAAGGACGCCCGCGTCTTCAAGATCGGGATGGAACTGTTCACGGCCGAGGGACCGGCGCTCATCGAGGCGGCCGCGGCCATGGGCAAGAGGATTTTCCTCGATCTCAAGTACCAT
Organism: Candidatus Aminicenantales bacterium; assembly: GCA_049682755.1. Taxonomy (GTDB): domain Bacteria; phylum Acidobacteriota; class Aminicenantia; order Aminicenantales; family UBA8522; genus UBA8522. The sequence goes on from JBAUIH010000259.1 coordinate 13,043, forward strand.
GATATCCCCAACACCGTCGGCGGGGCGGTCCGGTCGGCCGCCCGTCATGGCATCCATATGCTCACGCTTCACGCCGCGGGCGGAAAGGACATGATGGCCGCCGCGGCGCGGGCCGCCGGCGAGGAATCCGCCCGAACAGGAAAGCCCAGGTCCATCCTTCTCGGCGTAACGGTCCTGACCAGTCTGAAGGATGACGATCTTCGTCAGATCGGCTATGCCGAGTCGACCGCCGACCAAGTCCTCAGGCTGGCCCTCCTGGCTCAATCAGCCGGGTTGGACGGTGTCGTCTGTTCCCCCCATGAAATCGAGGTCATCAAAAAAGAATGCGGCGCCGATTTCCTTGTCGTTACACCCGGGATTCGGCCGGCCTGGGCGGCATCACAGGACCAGAAGCGGATCATGACTCCTGCCGAGGCCGTGCGCAGGGGAGCGGATTATCTAGTCATCGGCCGCCCCGTTACCGGGGCGCCGTCGCCACACCTAGCCTTTCTCAGAATAGTCTCCGAACTCGAATCGGCCTAGAAAACCGAAATCATGGGGTCAGGTCTCAACATTCAACAAATGAAATAATACCACTCGGTCCAAGTCTTATTTGTTGAATATTGAGACCTGACCCCTCTTTTTTAGCGGGGCCGGCCGTCCGGGCTCAGAAAAACGTCATGACCCCCCGGATGGCGAAAGCGGCTCCCAGGATGACGCCGACAACCACCATCAGCACGACGGCCACTACGACGCTGACGACAAAATAGCCGGTTGCTCTTTCCTTGGGAGTCCCCATGAGGGGGGTGTTGAAGCCCAGATATAGGATGTAAAGTCCATACAGGGATCCGAGAAGGCTCAATACCCACAGGCTGGGGATGAGGTTGAAGATGCCGGCGATCCAAGCCGGGGTCATGCTGTAGACAGCCAGCTTCATCGCTTTCGTCAGGTCCTGCGTCGAAGAGAAGTTCGGCGCCAGCGCGTTGATGATGAATCCGAGCGCATAGACGACGGCCAGGTTGAGTATGTAGGAAAAAATAACATAGAGAAGAGCCCTGGCCGTCCAGCTTCCCCCGGCATAAGGAATGCGGAAGCCAAGCGCGGCCCAGCCGATGAATTGGGCCACGGCGGGAATGGCGGCCAGGATCACAGCATATTGAGTGAAGAGCTGCTGAACGGTGGCCGGTTCTTCCTTGATCTTGACCCATTCGTCCTTGGGTTTGATCAGAATTCCTTGAGCTCTAGCGATAAGATTCATGGGTGCCTCCTTTGCGAATCTCAGGGAAAATATATCCCTTTGAGGAAGGGGAGTCAAATGAAAAAAGGCCGCTGAAGAGAGTGGAGGCGCGGGGCGGATTCGAACCGCCGCATCGAGGTTTTGCAGACCTCTCCCTTAGCCACTTGGGTACCGCGCCTTTTCTTTCATGAGGACGCTGCTGGAGCGGGCGATGGGATTTGAACCCACGACCTTCTGCATGGCAAGCAGACGTTCTACCCCTGAACTACGCCCGCATCAGGGTCATCCGGTTCGGGCTTTGTAAAACTAACAGAAAGCGAAATTTATGTCAATACGACGAGCACAGGGGGAGAGGGCTGAAAGGCGAGTGGTGCGTCTCATAAACAACTCCACTCTGGAACGATCTGCAAGGACGCGCCACCATGGGGGGAGTTTGAGGGGGACGGCGTCGTTCCCCTCAGGGGGTCAGCGGAGCGAAGCGCCGAGGGGAGAGCTTGACTTCCCCCTGGAAGTGACCCGTCTCTGCTGAGGACTTTGGAAAGAGTTTTACAAGACGGGACACTACCTGCCCTGGACCTGCTGTCCTATGGTGATCGAATCCCAGGAGGACAAGACCTTCACGGTGGCCGTCCTCTTACCGGCGTCGATGACGACCGAGCTGCCCACGCCGATCCGCGGAAGATCCTTCCGGATCTCGAGCGTCTGAGGGTTGCGGATCCTCTTGTAGATCGTCAATTGCTGGCCGACCTGAATGCCGTCTTCGTCACCGATGTCGATGATGGCCCAGGCTCCGGAACCGATTTGATTATAATCTCTCTCTAAATAGATGATGTTGCCGACGGACCCGGGATCTTCCTCGGCATAGACTTCATACCCGAGATCTTTGCCCAGCAAGGTTTCCTTCTCTTCAAAGGGCAGTAGATAGTTGCCCACCATGAGCCGGCCGCAGGATTTCTCGATCCTGGCCACGGCGCGTTCGTCCTCGAGGAAGATGACGTGGGCCCGGCCCCGCTTGTTCGCCAGGCGGCCGAAATCGCCCAGAGACTCGCCGATTTCAACGACGAGAAACACCTGGCCGATTTCGAGGCCGGCGTTCTTTCCCTTGTTCAGGAAGACGGTGTCCGCGTCGGAGAGAAGAGTTTTTTCGTAGCCCTTTTCGGCTCCGACGATCATCAGGTCGGGGAGTTCCCCTTCGTAAACGAAAAGGGAACAGTAGAGGTCGACTTCGGCGATGACGGGATAGGCCTCCCGGAAGATCTTCGCCCGCTCGATTTGATTCTGGACCTGCTCTTGGTCTTGGGACATGCTCTGAGCGGAGGCCGGCCCGGTTAGAGCGGCCAGCGCCACCGCCAAGAGCAATCCTAGAAAAGCCCGATGGTTGGGGATGTGTTTCATTTCTGGCTCCTTTGCCTCACGGACATCCTCTCTATTTTTTCATTATAGACAGCCCCTTTTGGACTGTCAATCAATAAATTATGACTTGACAGTCCGGGCTTATACGTTTAACATAAAAGCCAGTAAGCTCAATGATTTAGTCGCATAAGGGACAAGGAGGTTCGAAATGAATAAAAAAGAGACCATCAACCGGATGTCCAAGGATGCCGGGATCACCGCCCTCCAGGCAGCCAAGGCCTTCTCCTCCATGATGGAGGGGATCAAGACCACGCTGAAACAGGGGGAAAAGGTGACCTTTTCGGGGTTCGGGAGCTTTGAGGTCAAGGAGAGAAAGGCCCGCAAAGGCCGGAATCCCAAGACCGGCGCCGAAGTCGCCATCCCTCCAAAAAAAAGGATCAAGTTCAACCCGAGCAAGAGCCTCAAGAACGCTCTTTGATCGGTCGCCCCGGTCATTGGACAAGCGGGCGTTGATCCTATAAAATACCGTCCTTCTGAAACCCTTGAAGCGCCATAAAATAAAAGTCGCCCTTCTTTTTGGCGGCCGTTCGGCCGAACACGAGGTTTCCCTGGTCTCGGCCGCGGCCATCTACCGGAACATCGACAGGTCCAAGTTCCAAGTGATTTCCATCTTCATCGACCGGGAAGGGCGCTGGAAGCGTGTCCTTTCGCCCCTCCTTCCATCAGAACGACTGGGGGCAGGACCGGCCTATTCCTTCCTGCCCTGGGACGATTTTTCTTCACTATCCGGGCGTGTCCGGGCCGACATCTACTTTCCCGTCCTCCACGGTCCCTACGGCGAGGACGGGACGATCCAGGGGCTCTTCGAGATGGCCGGTGTCCCCTATGTGGGCGCGGGTGTGCTCGCCTCGGCCGCCGGGATGGATAAGGCGGTGATGAAAGCCCTCTTCGCCGACCGGGGACTGCCGGTCGTGAGGTATTGGGCCTTCCAGCAAGCCGACTGGAAAAAACGGAAGAAGGCCGTTCTCGGTCGGATCGGAAGGAAGTTCGCCCTTCCTTTCTTTGTCAAGCCGGCCAATCTGGGGTCGAGCGTTGGTATCACCAAAGTTAAAACCCGCGGCGAGACTGAGAGCGCCGTCATCCACGCCTTCCACTATGACCTCAAGATCGTGGTTGAAGAAGGGATCAAGGGGCGGGAAATCGAATGCAGCGTTCTGGGGAACGAAGAGCCACGCGCCTCACTCCCGGGCGAAGTCATCCCCCACCGGGAGTTCTATGATTATCGGGACAAATATGAGGACGGCAAGACCCGGTTCCGCATTCCGGCCGACCTTCCGGCGCCGATTATCCGGGAGGTCCGGCGGCTGGCGGTCGAAGCCTTCCGGGTGATTGAATGTTCGGGGATGGCCCGGATCGACTTCTTCCTTGAAGACGCGACCGGCAAACTTTATGTCAACGAGATCAATACCATTCCCGGCTTCACCGAGATCTCAATGTACCCGAAGCTCTGGGGGGTCAGCGGCCTGCCTTTTGGCCGGTTGATCGAGAACCTCATCCGGCTGGGCCTGGACAGGCACCGCCGCAAGAAGAGCGGGCTTGAGAGGCAGGGCCAATGAGGGTTCTCGCGATCGATTTCGGCGACGTCCACATCGGGCTGGCCCTGAGCGATCCTCTTCTGCTCACCGCCCAGCCCTTGGGCCAATATCGTCTCCGCGGCGACGCTGAGAACGACGCTTTCTTCCGCGATCTCGTCCGCCGACACGAGATCGGTGAAATCGTCATCGGATTCCCCCTTCGGATGGACGGAAGCTCGGGCACGAGGGTCGATAAAACGCACGAATTCGCGACCCGGCTGGAAAAGATTTCCGGAATCAAGATCATGCTCTGGGACGAGCGCCTGACAACCCGGCAAGCCATCGGCATCATGCACGACCAGAAGATCAAGACCAGGGTGAAACGCCGGGTCGAACACCAGATCTCGGCCGCCCTCATCCTCCAGGCCTATCTCGACTCCCGTCGCGTCAACAGCCATGATCCGGAAGATTATTAAGACCGGTTTCGCCCTCGCCTCACTCGTTCTTTTCGCCTTGATCGTCTGGCTCGCCGTGTCCCTTTATCAATCCCGTTCGTTCGACCCGGGGCAGGTCCGGATTGAAGTCGAGAAAGGGATGGGGGTAGGCGCCGTCGCCCGCCTCCTTAAAGAAAGGGGGATCATCGGCGCCCAGCTGCCCTTCGTCGTCAGCTACCGCCTCTTTTTTCATCCCCAAAGCATAAAGGCGGGCGAATATGTCCTGACCTCCCCGCTGCGGACAAAAGAGATCCTCGGCATCCTGGTCAAAGGGAGGATTTATCTCCATTCTGTGACGATCCCGGAAGGATTGACGGCCCGCGAGATCGCTCCGCTCGTCGCGCCTTTGCTGGCCGACGGCGAAGACGGTTTCATAACGGCTTTCCTCGACCCCGGTCCGATTCTAGCTTTGGACCCGGCGGCCGGAGACCTGGAAGGCTACCTCTTCCCCGAAACGTACTCGTTTCCCAAGAACATGTCTTCGTTTGATGCCGTCCAGGCCATGCTCATCCAGTTCCGGACGGTTTTCGAAGGCGCCTGGGCGGGGCGGGCGGATTCCCCGGAGATGAGCGTCCGGCAGACCGTCACCATGGCTTCGCTCGTCGAAAAAGAGACCTCTCTTGCGGAGGAAAAACGGCTTGTCTCGGCCGTCTTCCACAACAGGCTCCGGATCGGGATGAAACTCGACTGCGACCCGACCATCATTTACGCGCTCAAGCAAAAGGGCCTTTTCACCGGGAACCTGACGAAAAGGGATCTGGGCCTCGATTCCCCTTATAACACCTACAAATACCCCGGGCTGCCTCCCGGCCCCATCTGCAACCCCGGAAAAGAAGCCCTGGAAGCAGCTCTCCACCCGGCCCCGGTAGAGTATCTCTACTTCGTCTCCCGGAACGACGGCAGCCATCACTTCAGCCGGAGCTTTGCCGAGCACCTGGACGCCGTCCGCCGCTACCAAAAAAAACGCTGATCTTGGTTGCAAAATAATTCAATTCTGCTATATTAATTCTTCGTCTTTTCAGCAAGAATTGGCATCCTTCTTGCATGTATTATTAGGACATTGAAAACGCCTTTTCCGGAGGAGGAATAATGAACGCAAAAAGAATCGTCGTCCCCGTTCTTTGTGCCGCCGTAATCTTCAGCCTGTCGACTGGATTGAGCTCCGCAGCTCAAAAAAACAAGGAGCAGGTCTTTATCCCCAAGGAAGTGAAAGCGGATATCCAGGAAGACCTGGCTTCGCGGCAGGGACGACAGGATATTCCCGTCAGCATTTTCCAAACTCTTTATCTCCCGGCCCGGGAGAATTTTCATGCTGTTTTCTTCATGAAGATCAAGAACTCCGATCTCGGCTTTGCGCCGGCCGCGGCCGCCCCGACTGAAGCAACAACAGTTCAGGGAGGCCCCCAGGATATCATCACCCAGGAAGTCCCTGCAGAGCTCCGGGCCGAGTTCAATGTTTTTCTGCAGTTCAACCGTCTGGACAAGAACGGAGTTCCCGAGGTTTTTAGAGAGGCCTATGTCCCGACAACCCTCCAGGTGCCCGCCGCCGGGTATGAGGCCGAAAAAGAGGAAGTTTACAGCGTCGGATATCCCCTGCCCTTTGGAGATTATGTCATCGCCGTCGCCCTGACCTCTCTCGACCTGCAGAAAGTCGGGATCGCCTATCACGAGATCAGCATCCCTGATCCCACCCAGTTCAGCAAGACGCTGGACACAACGCCGATTTTTTTCGCCAAGAAAATAGATGAGATGCCGGAAGTGGAGCCCAGGATCGTTTTCCACAAGGATTTTTTTACCTATGCCATACTGAAGATTGTCCCCAACCTCGATAGAGTTTTTTCGGCGGGTGAAAACCTGGACATCTTTTTCTTCATCTTCGGCGCCCAGCCCAATTCGGCCCAACAGTATGAGATCGAGATCGACTTCGAGGTCAAGAAGGGAGAGGAGATGCAGATCCAGTTCTCTCCTCAAACCTACACGACTCCCATGATCAGCCAGCCCCTGCCTATGAAACAGACCGTCAAAATCAAGAAGGGGGAGGAAGAACGGATCGAGCAGCGCGATCTGCCGGCCGGCAATTATAGCCTGGTGATCACACTGCTCGACAAGGTTTCTCAAAATACGGTGGTCAAGACCGTCGATTTCGAGGTGAAGTAAGCACCTGCCTGTCTGTCGCTTTCGGCCTAGCCCAAGGGCCTCACTTGATTCGAGCTGAGACGGATCGCTTCTTCATAGGAAGCCAACCGATTCGGGGAATTTATTTTCGCTGTGCAGTGGCCCGCTCGGCCTGCGCCAAGGCTTTTTCATACTGGCCTGTCAGGAACTATTCGGTCGCCGTGTAAAGAATATTTACTCAGCGGCTGGATAAATCCTTGTCTTCGGTTCACGGCAGTGCCCGGCGGCGATTTATGCTAAGGCGAAAATGTAAGGAAGAGCAGCGCCCATCTTGAAATCTCCTGAGATGGCACGAAAGATGCTGAATACAGTATTGTCTATTATCCGGACAGAGGAGGTGCGAATAGGTGACAAACAAGACGGAGATTTTCAAGGGAAATGGGGATAGGTTTTTTCACTTCATCAACACAAGGAGGTATTCATGAAGAAGCGGATCCTGTTTGCTTTCCTCGCTTTCGTTCTCGCCTTTCCTTCATTTGCCCTCTCTCAATCCAGGGAAACGGGGGCCATCCTCGGTCAGGTCAATGACGGGCAGGGGGCTTTCCTTCCGGGCGTGACCGTCACCGTTTCCGGTCCCAACCTGATGGGCACCCGGTCCGCAGTCACCGATGCCGAGGGCATGTACCGGTTTCCGGCGCTTCCGCCGGGAACCTACGCCGTCAAGGCCGAACTGGACGGTTTTAAGACAGTCATCCGTGAAAACGTTCGGCTGACCACGACTGTCAGCCTATCCGTCGATTTCACGCTGGAGCAGGCGGCCGTCCAGGAAGAGGTGACCGTTGTCGCCCAGGCACCGACAGTCGATATCAAATCGACCGAATCCGCCTCGGTCACTCTCTCCAGCGAGATCCTACGCAACATCCCTTACAGCCAGTTCACTGCCGATATCGTCCATCTGGCCCCTGGAGTTACGTCCGACGACGTGGCCTACGGAGCCTCCTCGAGCACCGGGATCGCCTACACCATGGACGGCGTCAACGTCGCCGACCCTGAGGCCGGCTCCGCCTGGGTCTTCCTGGACCACAACATCATCGAGGAAGCCAAGGTCATGGGCATCGGACTGCCGGCAGAATATGGGAATTTCACCGGCGTCATTTTCAACCTCATCACCAAGTCCGGCGGCAACGAGTTATCAGGGCATTTTGAAGTGGATTACCAGGGCACGTCGGATTTCTTCGTGAACGATAACAACGATGCCTATCTCGAGGACTTTCCAGAGTTGACCGCGCCAAAGGACGAGCTCATGGACTTCAGCGCTCATCTGGGCGGTCCGATCATGAAGGACAAGCTCTGGTTCTATTTCGGCCTCCAGTATTACCGCACCAAGAACACCCCGACGGGCTTTCCCGAATCGCTCGACTACAAGCAGCCGCACGCCTTCCTCAAACTGACCTCGCAGATCTCGCCGAGCACGAACCTGATGGCTTCCGTCCAGGTCGATGCCTATGACGGGATCAACAGGGCTCCCTTCGGGTTCTATCACACCGAACTCAGCCCGGATACGACCCTGACCCAGAAATCGCCCGAGGTCGTCGGCAACTTCAGCCTGACGAGCATCATCAGTGCCAAGTCCTTCTTCGACGTCAAGGGCGCCTTCTTCTGGGGCTACTATTATCTCGATCCCGAGAACGGCATGGACACCCCGGCCCATTTTCTCGAAGATCAGAACAAGTGGGTCGACAACGCCTTCCACTACGGCTACTATGACCGCAGCCGTTTCCAAGTCAACGCCAGCTACACCCACTTTGTCGAGGACTTCATCGCCGGCGACCATGACTTCAAATTCGGCGTCGAGGCGGAGCGCTCCTGGGTGAGGAACCGGTTCGGGTATACAGGACCCAATTACACGTATTATTATGACTACGCCCAGGGCGAGCCCTATCTCGCCTATCAGTACGAGGGCTATGACCTCAACACCTACTACACCCGCTTGGAAGGCTTCGTCCAGGATTCCTGGCAGGTCATCCCGCGGCTGAACGTCAGCGTCGGCTTGCGTCTCAGCCAGAACCGGGGCACGGTCAAGGACGTGTCCGGTGTCGTCTACAACACCTTCCGCCTGGCCCCGCGTGTCGGCTTCACCTTCGACATCTTCGGAGACAAGACGACCGTTTTCAAGGCCCACTACGGCCAGTTCACCGAGGCCATGCTCTCCAGCTATCACGACCGGATGAACCCCGCCGCGGCGATCAGTGATTTCGTCGCCTACACCTGGGACGGCGAGCAGTACGTCGAAGATTACCGGATCGTCTACGAAAATCTCTACAAGATCAGCGACGACATCAAGCACCCCTACATGAACCAGTACGTGGTCTCCCTGGAGAGGGAGTTGTTCAAGGATGCCTCGGTCAGCGTCTCCTACATCAACCGAAGCTGGAAGAATATCATCGGACAGTACGATCTCCTGGCCGACTACAACCCGGTTGAGCTTTATGTCTCAGGCCTTAACAAAACCTTCACGATCTACGAGCGGACAGAAGAGGCCGTCGGGAATTACGAGTACATCATCGACAACATCGAGAAGGGCCAGCCGTGGATCTCTCTCGATCCCTACCGGAAATACTGGGGCCTGGAATTCCTCTTCAACAAGCGCTTCTCCAACAAGTGGCAGCTTCTCCTCTCCTACGTCTACTCCAAGGCCTACGGAACGATCGACAACGGGTTCGCCGACGACATCGGCTACGGAGACCGCGACGGACTGAAGACCGCCGATCCCAACTTCTGGATCAACGCCGACGGCAACTCCACCTATGACCCCACCCACATGCTCAAGATCTCGGGGACCTACATCCTGCCGTTCGACATCAGCTTCAATGTCCTCTACCGGGCCGTCACCGGAAACGCCTGGACCACCCGGTACCGGACAACCTACTACAACCAGGGACGGGTGACTTTCTTCACCGAAGAGCGGGGCTCCAACCACTATTCGGTGCTGAGCCTCCTCGATCTCCGTCTGGAGAAGCTCTTCACCCTGGCCCAGAAATACCGGCTCGGAGTGATCTTCGACGTCTTCAACGTCTTCAACGCAGACACGATCAGGAACTGGGGGACGAGAATCGGTTACGATTGGATCCCGGGTGATTATCCCTCGACCGATGGACACGAACTCTTAAGTATCACCACACCCCGCCAGTATCGACTCGGCGTCCGGTTGATGTTCTAACAGAAGCACCTGCAGTCGCACGGGGGACGGTCCCGAAAAGGGACTGTCCCCTTTTTTTTGGGCCGATCCCGCCGATTCGGTCTGCCCTGCTCAAAACGCCAATCCCTCGAAAGATTCCTGGCCTATATCAAGCTTTCGTCCGACGATAAACCCCGCTATCATGGCGGACAAGTCTTTATGCTAAAATGGTATCTTATGATCCAGAATAAAAAACGGGTCGGCTTGACCGTTGTCCTTATCACCGTCCTGATCGCCGCGGCGCTCACTTTTCTGCTCGTCCGGCAGACGCGTCCGGATTTTCCCCGGCTCAGGGGAGAGAAGAATTTCAACGTCATCCTCATCACCTTGGACACGACCCGGGCCGACCGCCTTGGCTGTTACGGCTTCTCCCGGATCGAAACCCCCACCATCGACGGCTGGGCCGCCCGGGGCGTCAAGTTCGAAACCTGCATCGCCCCAACCCCCCTCACCCTTCCCTCCCATTCCTCGATTTTCACCGGGACGCTCCCCCTCTTTCATGGGGTCCGGGACAACGGCGGATTCATCCTGCCCGAAGAGTTGACCACTTTGACCGAAGTCTTCAAAGGCCGGGGATACGCTACGGGCGCCTTCATCGGCGCCTATGTTCTCGACTCCAAGTGGGGTCTCGGCCAGGGCTTCGACACCTATTTCGACCGCTTCGACCTCGGCAAGTTCGATAAGATCTCGCTGGGAACGGTGCAGAGGCCGGGCAACGAGGTCATGGACGCGGCGTTGAGGTGGCTCGAAGAAAACAAGGGATCGGATTTCTTCGCCTGGATCCACCTCTATGACCCGCCTCGGCTACGTCGGTTCCTTCACCGACACCTCCAAGCTCGAAGGCAAGGTCCTGGCCAACCCCAAAGAGAAGATCGTCGTCTTCAACGAGCTCTCCCGGGCCAGGGAAATGGGGATGAGGGGGCAGGCCGATGAGGCCGTGGCCATCATCCAGCAAATCATTGCCGGCAACCCGGAGATCAGCGACGCCTACTTTGCCGTCGGCAACATCCACTTCAAGTCGCGGAAATTCCAGGACGCCATCTCCTCTTTCGAAAAGGCCCTGGAGCTCAAGCCCGATGATACGTTCTGCGTCATTAACATCGCCAACTCCTATCTGAACATGGGACGGCCGGCCGACGGCGAGAATTTCGTCATCGACTACCTCAAGAAGGGGTTCTCCGACCCGCAGCTCTACTATCTGCTGGGCACATTGACCTTCATCCAAAAGGAATATGACGAGGCGCTCAAATATTATGACAAATGCCTGTCCTACAACAGCGACATGGCCGCCGCACACAACGCCATGGCCGCTATCCACATCATCAGGGAGGATCTCGTCGGGGCCGAAAACCATATCGCCTCCGCGTTAGCCATCGACCCGAAGCTGTCCAACCTCAACTACAACCGGGCCGAACTTCTGGAAAAGCAGGGCCGGCTCGAGGAAGCGGCGGATGCTTACCGGCAGGAGCTGGAGAACTCACCGTATCACTTCAAGGCCAGCTTCAATCTCTCGCGTCTTTTCCGGATGATGGGCCGGATCGACGAGGAAGAGAGATATCTGCGCTCGACGACACAGATCAACCCGGAGTTCCCGTTGAGCTATTTCTACCTGGCGCGCATTTATCTCAACCGCGGCGCAGACTATGAAGAGGCGATCCGGTTGACCGAGAAGGGGATCGAACTCCGTCCCGATCCAAAGGACCTTCCCTTGGGATATTTCCTCCTCGCCGATCTCTACAGCCGGTCGGGAGAACCGGAGCGGGCCGCCGAATACGCGCGCAAGGGCCAGGAACTCGCCCGCAAAAGATAATCCCTCTACTCCACAGAACGTCAGGGCATTGCCAGTCATCCATCTTGGAACGGACAGGCGACCTCGAAGGGTTAGCCTTTCCGAGGCGTTTTTTGAGGGTAGCCGCTCTGGCGGCCTCGAGGACTGTTTGAGCACGTTTCAATCATACGCAATCGCCTCAGAAATCAAATAACAAAAACACGGAGTTGAGAGCTAATACGCGGAGTTCCGCAGCGCCGAGAAAAATGTCGAGGGAACGGCGTTAAAAACCTGAGCGGGAGCAATGACGTTCCAAGATGGATGACAATATAGTCCAAGGAACTGAAAATTCACCCTTGCTTTCTCTTCCCCCATTCATTACACTCAACCCTTCTTCATCATGCGATTTGCCGCTGACCTTCACATCCATTCCAAGTTCAGCCGGGCGACCTCCCGCGATATGACCCTGGACAACATCGCCCACTGGGCCAAGATCAAAGGCATCTCAGTCGTCGCCAGCAGCGACTTCACCCATCC
>JBAUIH010000260.1:0-17158 GCA_049682755.1 Candidatus Aminicenantales bacterium
GGATCATTCCGACCGACTTTCCCGCCCATAACGGAAACAGGATAATATAAACCGGCCTTCGAGGTCAAAAAATCTTGCCATCATGGAGCGCGTCGAGGAACGCCTCGACGGGGAGCACCTCAACTCCGTCAAGTACATAGCCGCGCCTTCCTGTTTCTCCCTTGAAGATGAATTATACGTAAGAAGAAGTGCCTAACCGAGCTCCTTTGCCGGACAATGACATCTTCTCAATCTGCTTAACCTATCGAATATCGCGAAGATGTCCAGAAAGACGAAAGAATCCTTCGTTGAGAAAGCGAATGAAAAGGAAAAGAAGATCTTGCGCTTGGATCTAACCCCGGGCTATTTCAAAACTTCAACGGGATTTCGAACGCCTTGCCCGTGGGATAGAGAAAACGGTCGTGTATGTCAGAGTTCCAGGCTCGGGAGCCTCACCCGTTGATTTGAAAGTTTAGTGGCCTTGAAAAACCTATGACTTCTTAGGCCAATATCGAAATAAACCTGGAAAGTGTCCCTGTATTTGCCGTATTTTTTTTGATTACTTATCTGCCTTCACTTGGCCTGCTGGTTCCTCCCTCGTTTCTTCTACTTTCTTTTCCATAGTTGGCTTGCCTTCTTCGGGGGATTCCGTCGTTTTCTGGCTTTTGCCGCCTTCCGGTGCTTTCGGAGGGGCTGCTTTCTTTTCCGCCTTTATCTTTTTTCCCTTGCCCTCTTCGGGGGCTTTCTTAGGCTTCTCGCCTTTACCGCCTTCTTTTTCTTTCTGGGGGGTTGCCGCCCTTTGCGCCTTTATCTTCGCCATTTCTTCCGTTCTCTTTTCATTGTCGGCAATCAGCCTCAGCCTATTATTCACGGCCCTGATACTTGCCTGCAATTTTCTAAAGAGAGTATCTTTGTCGGCCTGGGGAGATTTGATCCCCTTCCCAGACAGGAAAGACAGCCGATCTTGCAGTTCATGTTCGAAATATGCCTTTTGCTGCATTAGTATCTGCTTCCGCTTTAATCCCATTTCTTCCTCCTCTCCGATTGACTTATCTTTCTCCGGCATATCATAGATTATGCAGAGCTTTCTTTTCCGTGCTGGCAGATAGTTGCCGAAGGTATATATATCAGGGTTTTCGCCAAAAAGCCATCGCATTTAAGGCATGATCATTTTCCCAATAATATTGAAAGGGAACATAAGCTTGACCTGCACTATATCGAATGGGATATTTGTCAGGCCCTACGATGTTGTGATTCAATAGTAACGTGAATGAAGGAGAGGCGTGAACCGGCACGATCGTTTTCTCCTGGGCTGCGGCCCGGCGGCGGGAGCGGTCCTCTTCATCGCCGTCGTTTGGGCCTCAGCCGTGACGCCAGGGATCAACCACTCCTCCGACACGATCAGCCGGCTGGCGGCGCCCGGTCAGCCCCGCCCTTGGATTCTCCGGACCGGCCTGGTCCTGTGCGGCGTTCTCTCCATCGCGTTCGGGGTCGGGCTGCTCCGTGCGCACGGGCGCGGCGTCTTCCGCTGGGGCGTGCTGGCGGGACTAGCCGTGTTTGGCGTCTCCATTGCAATCACAGGGCTGGCGAGGGATTGCCCCGTCCGGGGCGGTTCGGAAATGGGCTGGGAAGGCGCGGTCCACAACCTTTTCGCCCGGGTGGCCATTTACGGAATCCTGGCGGCCATGGTCGCCCTCGTTCCCGCGGCCGCCGGCCGCCGCCCGGCCAGGGTGCCCGCCATCGTCTTCTCGGCCGTCGCGCTCGTTCTGGTCGCCGCGGCCGGCCTCTTCTATCCCGGAGTTCCGCCGTCGTTGCGCGGCCTAGTCCAGCGGCTCGCGCTGCTCATCATCTTCGCTTGGATGGCCGCCACCGCCGTCATTGCCCGCCGGGCCGCGGGCCGATAGGCCAAAATACTTGATTTGACACTCGCTGTCTGATTAAGTATTGGTCAGACCAGTTTATGCGCGGGCACGTCGAGGGCTCGTTCAAGTTGAAGAGCGGTCGCCGGCGTAATAGCCTTCTCGCCCTTGATGATTTCGTTGACCGCCTGGATGGGCCGCCCCAGGCGCCTGGCCAACTCGGCCTGGGCGATACCCTTGACCGCAATAACCTCCGCGAGATACTCCCCAGGTGGGATGGGCAGATCAGAGTAGACACGCTTTTCAGTCGCCATAATGTTTGCTCACTTCCCACCCCCCCCGCCTGATTGTCAAACATTTATTCATCCCTGGGGTGAATGATAGCATGACAACGCGTGAATCTCTGCTTGTCAAGCTGTTTATTCACCCTTAGAGTGAATACTCAAATTAAATGACAAAGGTTCTCTTTCCGAATGTCCATGCTATCATGGGGACCGGCAACTGGACGATAACACATAAGGAAATGCGTCGGCCTCCCCGGAGGGCTCGACCGGCCAAAGGAGAGAAGGAATGAACAAAAGCGGATGGGACCGGATTTACAGAAAACACTCTCTGCGCGAGATCCCCTGGCATTCCGGGCAGCCGGACAGGCATCTCGTCCGGTTGGTCAACCAGGGTCAGATCCCCAAGGGCCGGGTCCTGGACATGTGTTCGGGCGACGGAACGAACTCCCTCTACCTGGCCTCGCGGGGATACGAGGTGTCCGGGGTGGACATCTCGGGCACGGCCGTCCGGATCGCCCGCGAGCGCTGCCAAAAAAGGAAGCTTTCCTGCGCCTACGAGGTGGGAGATGTTCTGAATCTCTCGCTGAAGCAGTCTTTCGACTTCGTTTTCGACCGCGGCTGCTTCCACCATATATCGAAGGACGAAAAGCCCTCCTACGTCGCCGCGCTGAAAAAGCTCCTCCGGCCCGGCGGGAAGTTTTTCCTGCTCTGCTTTTCCGACAAAAATCCGCCCTTCGAAAAAAACCTGACCAGGCACGATATCCAGGGCTATTTCGGCAGGGATTTCCGCATCCATTACATCAAGGACTCGGTGCATCGCGAGCCGCCCGACGGGACAACACGGCACCTGTACGCTTCGTTCATGGAGCTTATCCGCAAGGAATGAAAATTGGTGGCTGGGGAAAATTGGTGACAGGCACCAATTTTCTTGTCACCATTTTTCCAATGAGGGTTTGTGTCCTCGGAATTTTCTAGGAATTTTCGCGGCGCTTCATGCCTCCGGAACATCTTGTAAAGCCCGTCAAAGAAGATAGAATAACGGCCGTCCGATGATTCGCAAGGAGAGTTCGTCATGAAGAAGGTGAGGATGATTGTCCGGAGGATTATTGTCTTACTGGTTATATCCGTTTCCGCCGCGTATCCCCTTTTCTCCCAGATCGCGCCCCCGGAAGAGCTCAAGGCGCCGTTGCAGAAGATCCGGTCGTATATCGAGACGTCGATGAAAGCGTGGGAAACGCCCGGCCTGGCCGTCGGGATCGTCATGGACGGCCGGGTCATACTGGCGCAAGGCTTCGGCCAAAGGGACGTCGAGAAGAACCTTCCGGTCACGTCCAAAACGCGCTTTATTCTCGGCTCGACGACCAAGGCCTTTACGACGATGGCCATGGGCATCCTTGTCGACGAGGGAAAGCTGGACTGGGACCGGCCGGTCAGCTCCTATCTCCCTCAGTTCAGGCTCATGAACGACTACGCCGCGCTCCACGCCACGCCCCGCGACCTGGTCACGCATCGCACCGGCCTGCCCCGCCACGACTTTGTTTGGGCCAACGCGGCGTTTTCCCTGCCGGAGGTCGTCAGCGAGCGGATCTTCAAGCCCCTGGGCATGGCCGACAGCGGCTGCACCGTTCCGGAACTGGTGGCCGCCGCCGAGTTTTCTTTTGCCTATGAGAGAGAAAAGGGAAAGCTCGCCGCCCGGCCCTTCCCCCCGCCTGACGAGGTGCTGACGTACGGCCCGCGGGCCTCGGGCTCCGTCAATACGTCCGCCGAAGATATGTCCAAGTGGCTGCTCCTGCACCTGAACAAGGGAATGGCGGGCGGCCAACGGGTCATCAGCGCGGCGAATCTTCTCCAGATGCACACGCCGCAAATCGCCGTTCCCTGGCGCCCCGACGAAAAGTCCGAGTCTATGCACCCGAGCTATGGCCTGGGTTGGATGGTCGATTCCTACCGCGGCCGCTACCGCGTCCACCACGGCGGGGCGACCATGGGTTTTTTCTCCTGTGTTTCGTTTTTCCCTCACGAGAATCTCGGCATCGTCGTCCTGGTCAACATGGGCGGCGCCGTTCCGACAATCATCGCCAATTATGCTTCAGACGTCCTGCTCCGCCTGGAACCCCTGGATTGGAACACGAAAGCCCGGGACATGATGAAGGCCGAGGACGCCGCCGCGCCTCCGGAAAAGCGGGTTGAGGGAACCAAGCCTTCCCACAAACTGGAGGACTACGCCGGCGAATACAGCCACCCCGCCTATGGGCGGCTCAAGGTCGAGGCGGCCCAGGACGCGTTGACGGCGTCATGGAATCGCATCACTTCGCTTCTCGAGCACTGGCATTATGAGACCTTCCGGACGGACGGGGACGATCTCAGGAGAATGAAGCTGACCTTCCAGGCAAACGCAAGGGGCGAGATCATCAGCGTCTCCGCGCCGCTCGAGCCGACCGTCAGGGAGATCGTCTTCCAGCGCGTTCACACGAATTAGGATTAGTGTCCCCGGAATCTCCGCAGATCGCATCCCGGCAGCCCGGATCGCTAAACGCATGGTCGCGGCGGAGCGTATTACCTATGAGGTGTCTGATGAAAAATCACGCGCGAATCCTCCTCACGATGACCCTGGCCGTCATCATCATCGTCGACGGCCACGCATTTCTTAACCGTCAGTCGGCGGCCGTGAAGCCGGGAACGGAAAAACTGGCCTCGCTCCTCCTAGCCAACTCGTTCGGCGAAGCCGACAAGCTTGCGGCTCAACTCCTGGCCGCCCCCGCCCTCGACGCCCCTGACATGGCCGTCTGCGGACTGGCCGTCCTCAAGGCGGGCCGCATCCTTGAGGCCGAGGCCGTCTTCAAGAAGGTCCTCCTGCGGTCCCCCGATGAGCCCGACGCCCATCTCGGACTGGGGCGCATCGCCTTTATCCGGAACGACCTGGAGACATCCGTCTCCCACCTCCGCCGGGCCGTCCCCTCCGCCTTTTTCTACGACGAGGCCCTCCGTCATCTCTGGAGAGCCTCGCTGGACCGCGGCCGGGTCGACGACCTCTTCGAGACCGCCAAACTGGCCGAAGAGCGCTTCGCCCGGAGCTCCAAGCCTCTCCCCTCATTTTTCACCAACGGGCTGGCCCAGGTCGAAGGGCTCGCCGGGAAGCAGCTCTCTCGGATGGAAGGCCGGTTCGAACGGATCCGGGTGCCCCTGGTCATATCCGAGCAGCATCGCCGCACCCGCATGATATCCCTCGCCCTCAACGGAAAGGGTGATTATCCCTTCCACCTCGACTCGGCTCTGGCGGGCTTCATGACGCTCAGCCCCCTGCTGGCCGAGGAGCTGGGCCTCGCCCCGATCGGCAGCGCCGCGTCCACGGGCGTCGGCACAGCCCCGATCACCACCCGTTTCGCCGTGCTGGACACGGTCGCGCTGGGCCCGGTGACCTTCCGGAACGTCCCGGTCATGGTCTCCGATATTCGGACTCTCCGGGGAATGAAGAAGGGCCTCATCGGGACCGCTTTCCTCAAGCGCTTCAACACGACGATCGACGTCGAGGCCGCGATACAGGGCGCCGGAGGGGCCCAGAATGTCCGTCGTGTCGATGGATTGCCCATCTCTCTCGGCCCCCTCGTCTTCGAGGGACAGGAGGTCAACGAATTCCGGATGGGGGGGCTGAACGAAATATCCGGCCGGTACGCCGCGGGGCTCCTGGGGAATCCTTGTCTCTGGCCCTACCGCATCCACATGGACTTCCGGGCCGGCCGCCTCATCCTGGGAGAGATACTCCCGCTCCTGAGGGCGCGGCCGCGCCGGCCTGATTATCTCTCAGGATTCAATAATTGTGCCGGGAAAATTGGCGGCCGGCTCCAGAAATTCGGGGACATGACCCAATTCTCTGGAATTGGGATCGTGTCCCTTGAATTTCGCAAGGCTCTTTTAGTGCATTACGTATGGCGTCCCTCTAATTCAAAATTGGTGGCTGGCTCCAAATTCTCTTGAAACTGGTGCCTATCACCAATTTTCGCATTTCCGTGGCGCGAATTAGGGTTAGTGTCCCCGAAATTTGAAGCGGCCTATCCCAAAAAGTTCTCGTTGTGGGGCCTGCCAGCCATATAGGTTTTGATTTCTTCCCACGACCAGAGAGCGAAATCATGCCCATCGACACCGACATCAAGCGACTTTCCGAGAGCCGGAAGCCGCCCGTGGCTGTGCCCGAACAGATGCCAGGAATCATAGTGGCTCTTGTTCCAGACTCTCAGGCAATAATGACAAAGGACAATCGACTTTCCCTCGATCACGATATCCATCAAGTCGGCCCTTTGGAGAAAGCGGGCCCTGTGGTTTTTTTGCCACCTCTTATCGTGTCCCCCGCTAATTAAAATAATATCACCGTTCAGCTGCTCGAGGATGGGCCTCCAGTCCCCCCAGGCAAAATCCCCCAGATGATAAACAAGATCATTCTTCCCGACCCTGGCGTTCCAACTGGCGATCAGCGCCTCGTTCATTTCTGTGATGGACGAAAATGGGCGCCGGCAATAATGAATAATATTGGCGTGATTGAAATGCGTGTCAGCCGTAAAAAAAGCATTTCTCATAATCGAGCCCCAGCCAGCAAATCCCTGGCGAAATCATCCGCCTCTTTTTCCTTCTGCGCCAGCTCCGCCGATATTTTGCGCGTATCGATGAACATCCCTTTCCCATGGAGCAGGAGATGTCCGATCTGATGGAAGAGACGATGCCGAAAGTCATCCGGCGAGCGCTCATGAGCGCTCAACATAATAACCGCCTTCTCGGGCTTTATCCAGAACGTCGCCCCCGTCGCGCCGGTCTTCGGAAAAATCGGGAGCAACACTAAGACGACTCCGCAGCCCGCCAGAAGTCCTTTGACTTCCGGCACGGACTCGGCTGGATCCTTCGCATTCAGGGTTCGAATATCTTTGAGAGCCTTCTTCAACTTCCTCCTATCAAAGCCTCCCGCCGGCGTTTCCCCTGCCTGCAGCTCCGCGCATCGCATCCACGCCGCCAGAGCATAGCTCGAAACTTCCCGCGCCTCCCCGAGGCGAAAGGACGCCTCATAGGCCTTTATCCCCCTCAGGTTCGCGAGAGACGACACGCCATAGAAGCGGTGGAGTTCTCTGATTTTGTGTTCATCATCCCGGGCCTTTTCGACATACTTCAGGCCGGCCAACTGCTTATAAGGGATTTCCTTGAGATATCCCGACTCCTTTCGGATCTGTTTCTTTTCCTCCAGCCGGGCCTTGATGAGTTGGTAGCGGGATTCGAGTCCGGTCCAAATGTGCGCGGGAACGTCGAGGGCTCGTTCGAGCTGGAGAGCAGTCGCGGCAGTAATCGCCTTCTCGCCCTTGATGATTTCGTTGACTGCCTGGACGGGCCGCCCCAGGCGCCTGGCCAATTCGGCCTGGCTGATCCCCTTGGCCGCAATCACTTCCGAAAGATACTCACCGGGTGGAATAGCCAGATCAGAATAGATGCGCTTATCAATCGCCATAGTGTTTGCTCACTTCCCACCCCCTGCCTGATATTCAAACATGTATTCATCCCTGGGGTGAATGATAGCATGATAGCGCGTGAACCTTAACTTGTCAAGCTGTTTATTCACCCTTAGGGTGAATACTCAAATGAAGACATAGCTTTGTATCTCCATAAATTAAGACAGGGGTTCCCCCTAAATAATCTCACTCCGTCCAGAATCGCCTCCTGGAGTTGAGCGAAGCCATTTCTTCCACCCGCTTGCCCGCATCCACCGTACTCGGGAAAAATGACCAGCGACAATTATATTTCCCAGCCCCATTGCCTCAAGCTTAAATGTTACCGAAGAATAGGCGTCCTGTCGAGGCCTATTGGAGTAACCTCACCAGATAAATCGGGCGCGTTTAGGCCGGCGTATACAAGACCTCTTGCCATCACGTGACGCCAAGCCCGGACTCTTCGCTGTAACGTTCGTAATTGCACATCAGGAAAGCGTCCCGGTTGTTCTTCCTGGAGACGCTCGAAAAGTTCCTTGGCTGTAGCGTCCGGTTTGTCATGGAGCAAAAGGAGGATATCCGGCCAGACCGACTCAAACGGGTCCTTGCGAGTGCGCCAATAGTGGGGCTTCTTCGGGGAAGTGCGATGGGTAGCACGGACTTCCCCCTGTCGCCACAGCTCTCCTAGCTGCCTCATGAACTGTTCAAGACTCTCTCGGCCCGGCCCTGCCGCCGAGGTATCACGGCAGGCTAAAGCCGCCAGCACCGCCTGTTGTCGCCGAATCCGATGAAGCAGATCCAACGGGTCAACGGACTTGCCCTGTAATTCCAGCGACTTCTTTATTTCGCTGGGCAAGGCCGGATGGCTCAAAAGACGGTCGCATGGCGTCATTGGTTTATCATAATATCTTTTTACCTTTGCAGCTATCTTTTCCTTTTCCCGCAACTTGAAGGACGGCTGGAAATGGTTCACATAAAGTCGGGCAGCCTGATAAAGGGTCGCCAGGGCTTGGCCGGCGATGATTCCCGCGTAACGATCGTGGCCAACAAACCGACGGATAACGGCCCCATTCTTCTGTTCAATCCAAGCTTGATCGTTCTTTCGATAAGCTCGAGATCTTGTGAACTCGATGTGTTTTCCCTGGCAGTAGTCCAGCAGAGTGTCATTGATGAACGCGCTATCGTTATCGGAGTCGATTCCCAGGACAGGAAAGGGAAGCTGTCGGCTGATCATATCGAGAGCTTCCACCACCAGTTCCTGGCTTCTGGCAAGAAGAGGGACACTCTCTATCCACCCCGAGTAGACATCCACCGCAACCAGACTATGGATATAAGCCCCGGCCGTCGAGCCGCCGTTATGCTCAACAAAATCAATCTCCAGATATCCAGGCGGCGGGTCATCCCAGTCGGCGAAGGTTCGGACCCGGATACTTCCGCTCGGTTTTTTAGGCCTTGGCCGTTTCCTCTTGCCGGGCTTAGCTTCTTTTCGTATCGGCTGCAAGAGCCTGTCCAGGGTTGAAGCGCTTGCCGCTAAAAGACATCTCCGCACTTCCGGATCGAGCTGCAGATGGCCATGTCGCTCCATAGCTTCCACCAGAGCAGGCAAGACAGCTTTCAGCCTTTTCCCGCAAATCCGATCTCCTGCTTCCCATGTGACAACCACAGCTTCTCTAACAGCTTCATCGTAAATACGGCGGCCATAACACCGTTTGAATTCATGTTTAACAGAGTACGCTTTGAGTAGTCGAATGGCATGCTTTCGATGGAATCCGGTCAATGCTTTAAACTCATCCAATATCTTGGTCTTTCCCATCTTCGATGAAACCCGATAACGTTCACGGAGAGCTCCGATGAGCTCTCCCTTTGTCCCTTTACTGATCCGAGTAGACATCGTTGCTCTCCTTTTTCGGTAACATTGCGTTGAGGCAACGACATAATCTCAGTAACAAAATCAATGAGTCAATGCGCAGCTGACGACAACTAGAATTCCCGATTCTGGAGCGGACAAAGTAGACTACTCGTGAAAATTGGTGCCTGTCACCAGTATTCTTGTCCCCTGAATTTCACCATTCAGATCGTATCCCCCGAATTCCCAGTTTACTTGCCCGGCCGGAGATAGCCTTCCAAAGCCTTAAGATATCTCGCAAAGGCGGTCCGTCCCTTTTCGCTCAAGGAACACGTGGTCAGGGGCTTCTTAGCGCGGAAGCTTTTTTTAATAGAGATATACCCGACTTCTTCCAGCTTGGAAAGATGGGTGCTCAGGTTGCCGTCCGTCGTCTCCGTCGCCTTTTTCAGGAAAATGAAATCCGCCTGCTTGACCGAAATCAAAATCGACATAACGGCCAGGCGAACCTGGGAATGGATGGCCGGGTTCAAAGGTTCAAATTTCTCGGGGCTCATTGGGATAGCCGTTCTCTGCGATACTGAGATCTCATGATGAATCCCGGAAGAACGCAGCCAATCAGGATGAGCGGGATGAAGGCCAGAGCGCGGTATTTCTCGTCGATAAAAATCATCCCAAAAGCCACCGCCCAGGAAATGATGCCGCACCACTTGAGGAGCGCCCAATCAAATATCCCTCCGAGGGCGAAGAGGTAGGTCCCCCAAACGGCACTGACGAGCAGAGCGATGACTCCCCAGGAGTAAACCTTGAAAGCGGGAAGAACCAAGCCTAGAAAAACGAAGGCGATGCCGCACCCGATTCCCAGATACCCCGCGGCAGTTGAAGCATAGGTCTTCATCCCGGACTTCCTTTCTTTCCGGCCCCAGTAAACGCAGGAGAAAATGACTCCAATCCCTGGGAAAAGGATCCAGTTGAGCCAGATCCAGCTATATTTCTCGGCAAAAGCGAGAACATAATTCCCGATGACTGCGACGATGATCAGAAATCCCCAGACCAGGAAAAAGGTGCCTGAATCGGCCGCGGACCTCCGGGTCTTTTCCAGCATCTCTCTGATGACGCTGATTTCTTCTTTGGCTTCCATCTCGTTCATGCTTCCTCCTTAAAACAAGACATTTCAAAGTACTTTGTTCGGCAAAGTAATAATAAAGCGGATTGACCCATCTGTCAAGTCTTTTATTTATTTTTTTGTTCGTCCGGGTCTTGCAAGCTCAGTCCCAATGGTTGTTATCGCACGCAGCCAATCTGCTTCAAAAATATCTCCCCCCAATTCGCCCATGTACTCCGCAACAGGCACCCCCGCCGGCGCCGCCTCCCTCTCCGGCGCAACAATCCTCTCCGTCACGGCATAGCTTGGAGGCGGGCTGAAATTCGGGGGACATGACCCAATTTTCTCATTTCCAAGTTACGATTTGTTTCTGTGACGCGAATTAGGGTTTGTGTCCCCGGAACTCCCCGGAACTCATAAATTGGATGAGAAACTCACCGGGAGGATGCCCATGCCGCCAAAATGGCGCCTCCATGTTCCCTCAGGATACTCGGCCTTTGGGAGTTTCATGATAGGCTGCGGTGAGAAAGCTATTTTCTATCATCCGGCGTGGAAACTCAAACGCCCTTGCCCTTCTCGATTGCCTGTTTGCCAACATTTTTCTCCTCCTTGTTCTCCTTCTTCCGAGAAACCTGCGAGAGCCGGGACGTCTTCATTATTTGAACCGATCCTTGTTCGCCTGTATAATTTGGAGGAAGTGACAATGAAAAGGAAAATACCGATGAAACTTAAGGTGATCATTCACAAGGCCAAGGAAGGGGGATACTGGGCGGAGGTCCCCTCAGTTCCGGGGTGTGCGACCCAGGCGGAAACGATTGAAGAACTTTTAAAGAACGTTCGTGAAGCAGTAGATGCCTGCCTATCAGTGGACATCAAGTCGGTCCGCTTAAAAAAGGACGACCAAGTCATGGAAATCACCATATGAAGGAAGTATCAGGAAAGAGATTCGCACGCATACTCGAAAAAAATGGCTGGAACCTCGCGCGCATAAGAGGCAGCCATCATGTCTATATTAAGGCAGGCCGCATAGAAAGGATTTCCGTCCCGATCCATGGTAACAAGCCTCTCAAGTCAGGCCTTCTGAGGCATTTTTTAAAAGTCGCCGGGCTTAAAGTCGCCGACCTTGTAAGATAGCCGATCTTTTAGGCCCGGGACAAGAAAACGGGTGGCCGGCTCCAGAAATTTGGGGACGTGACCCAATTCTCTGGAATTGGGATCGTGTCCCCCGAATTTCGCAAAGCTCTTTTAGTGCATTACGTATGGCGTCCCTCTAATTTCTTATTGTCCCTGGAAATTCGATTCCTCTGTTTCCTAGACCAGATCGGAAGCCGCGGCCGAGAAGAACTCTTCGAGTTTCATCCCGTCCCCGCCGATGAGATAGGCCCGTGCGCCAGGGTGCTTCTTCGGGAAAATGCCCATTCCGGGGATTCCGTCCCGGCGTCTGCTGCTCTTCACCTGGATCGCGGCCAGCCGTTCCAACTTCTCCAGGACAAAATCCACTTCCCTCCGGTTTTCGACCCAGAAGCCCAGGCGAATTTCCTTGCCGGCGGCCGACCATCCTCCCCCATGGGGTTTGGATCCCTGCGGACCTCGGCCGAGTCCAAACCGGCCAGCGCGCTCATCAGGGCCTTATTCATGACCTGGAGCTTGGGGCTAGAGGCCTTTCGACGATCCGGTTGAGAAAATCAAGAGAGCGCCCTGAGATGATGCATCACCCATTTTCCTGCCCGCTTTGGCTCAATTGATCGCGAATATCCCGCTTTTTTTGGCCATGTTTTGCAGCTCGCCGCGAAAGGCCGAGTGACGGCTGTATTTCTCCTTGACACGCGCGATGAGTGCGCGCCCTTCATCCGGCCGCTCGTTGCTCCAATATACCTCCGCAACGGCCAGCAATAATTCCGCGGCCTTCCAGTAGCTCTTGCGCCGTTTGTTTCCGACAATCGCATCAATTCGCTTGAGCGCAATTTTGCCGGCCAGGTCGAAATATTCTTCCTTAGCGGCAGCCTGAAGCGGCATTTCCTTCAAAACGGCTTCGAGATATTTCCGGAAACGCGAGCCCGGCTTCGCCGGCGTCCGATGGCCCGGCCGATCTTCATCTCCGTCCCAGTCATCACTCTCAAAAGAAAATGCCAGATCGGGATCAGTCGCTCTGTTCCATAACGACGACAAATTGGCCGTCAACTTCTTCCCTTGATTCCATTTGGCCAGCAAGAAGAAAGGAACACCCAGCCCGCCTGCATCTTCTCCCGAACTCCAGCCAAGGGGCTTCGATTTTCGCAAAAGGACTGCGGCGTTCTCGTAATCGCCTTTCAATAGATGACAGCAGAGACCCAAATTTCCCCGAACGTCACTCTCCAAGAAGTCGGGCAATCGATCGTACTCCCAGGTCCGGCTGCCGCCTTCCTTTTTCCGGAGCGTCTCAACAAGGGCCAGGGTTTCGTCCAGGATGGCCTTCCGTTTCTCGCGGTTTCTGGAATTGTCCAGGGCGTCCAACAATCGTTCAAGGCATGGTTCGGCGCGGAGCGCTTCCATCAAGGATCGGTCGATCAAATCTTCTTTTTTTAAACGGACGGCCGCCTCGCGCAGAAAATCCGCAATCTTGGACCGAATCTGCAGGCGAGCGGGCAACCGTTCCAGTCCAAGCGAAGCCGCCCGGATCATGTCTTCATACTTGTGCTCTTTCTTCAGGGCGTCCAGCCAGGCGACAAAAGCGCTCGGGTACTTTAGGCCGTCTTCCGTGGCCAGTCTTTCGAGTCCGGCGACACCTTGAAACAAACTCACGGCCTCTTTGAGGAGGCCGGCGGATAAGGAACTCACCCTTTGTTTCCTTAGGAACTCCAGCCATCGTTGCCCGAAATCCTCCAGTTGGGGAAGCTCCTCCATGTCGACATTGATGAGCCCATGGATATTTAGGTCCCGGGCGTCAAAGGAGTATCTGGAAATCGCATTCCAGACGGCCTGAGGACGCTCGGCAGGGGTCTCCGTGAGATAGACGCAGCGGAAATATCTCAGCTTCGCCTCATCGACATCGGTGTCGATCATTTCGTCATGATCGTATCCGGAGAATTTCCCCTCTTCCAGGCCTTCTTCAAAGATGGCCAGAAGAGATTCGAACGCCCGGCGCGCCAAAGGATAATTTCCTTCCCCGTAGATGTCGAGGATGCGGCTGAATAAGTCGTCGATTTCAACAGCCCAACTGTCGTCTCCCCAGGCCCGTTCATCTCCATATTGAGCATCCCATCCCCAGCCGCTCGTGAACTCATATTTTTCGACGCGTCGGCCGAACGATGCGATTTCCTTCAACAGGAAATCTTCGGGATCATTCCCGTCCTTCTCCTGTTTTCTTTTCTTCTCTTCCTTTTTCTCCGGAAGAACGAACCTTTCAAGGAAAAGGGCGCGCTCCCGGGGGGCCAAGGCCATGCCCTGAGCCAGGATTATGCCTTTAAGGTCTTCGTGGGAGTATTGATCGATTCGGGTTTTCAAAGCCGTCATGAACTCTTTCAGAGTCGGCGTTTTCATCGGTCGCTCCTCCTGTCGATATCAGAAAGACGCCGGGTCACGGCCGGTTGTCTCAACCTGGCGTTTAGCCGGCAAACGTCGCCAGTTATTTCGTTTGGCGCCTGTCTCCTGAAAATTGGTGACAGGCACCAATTTTCTTGCCTGTCACCAATTTTCTTGCCGCCTCTCACAGTTTCCTCCCCCTGTGCTCCCGGACGTTCTGAGCTTTCCAGCTTGAGAGCGGAGCCTCCCTTAAGGACGATGCGCTCCTTTAAAAAAGGGTGGATTCGAAGCGACTCGAGGAGCTCCAGCAGACGAAGGGCTTTCTCCATGGGATCCGGGTGGAAGCCTGCGCTCGCGGCCTCCCGAAGCAGGTCTTCGTATGATAGCATCAGTCCGGTTCCTCCCAGCGATGATGCAGGACATATTCCGGCACAACCAGGTTCCAACCTGAAACGAACTTGCCGGGCCGCCGCGATGTGTCGAAATAACGAGGCTGGGCCGGAGCCAGCGTTCGAAGACCGTTAAGATGTTTGTCTTCGGCCATCAACGTTTCGCGATGCTGTTCGATAAAGAAGCCGACACGTGCCGCCGTCAAAGCCGAGCCCCGCGTCTTGGCATAATCGACGATCGCATCAAGGTCGAAGAATTCGACCATCTCAAGTGACCCCCAAATCTCTTCCCAGCCTCCTCCTCTATCGGGCTCGGCCAAGAGATCGACCATCGTCCGCTCAAGGGTTGTGATTTTCACGCTCCCGCCCGCGTGGGGTTTTTCAACGATGCCTCCGCCCCAATCAGGCAGGGTTCGCAGCCGGGACGGCACCAGGATGGGCACGAACTGCTCGCCCCGGAAGGAAAACGGCCTCCCCCGCCTGCCCGTCAGATAGTGGAAGCTTCGCCAGTTGGAGTGTGCCTTCCCGAAGAATTGAAGCGCGGCATGATAGGCCACCACCGCGTCCCCGGCAGCGTTCGATGCCGTGAGATAGGGATCAACCACCGCCTTCTCGGGATCGGTTCCGCGGGGCACGACGGCATAAAGCCCTCGCCGAACCCGCATGAGCCTGCCTGAAGCCAGATACCAGGCCAGAAGGTTGTTCGCGGTCCTCGGGCTCCTTCCGCGGGCCGTTAATGCGGCGGTGAATTCTTCATGCCGGAAAATAGGATGATTGGCAAAAAAATCCATAGACTTGCCGTTTCGTAATTTCATAATCATATATATTTATTATTATACATTTTGGCAAGTCTTATTTGTTGTTATGCAATCCAATACCCAATAAACTTGTGTGCTTCTCTTCATTTAATCAACCAAAAATACCGACCTTATCTCTCATCTCGTCCCAGAGGACGATTCCCTCCCTGACTAAAAACAGGAATTCCTTGTCGAATTTCTCACTTCTGAGCAATTCCTGGGGAGTCAGAACGACCGGTTGAATTCTTATGTTTTCAATATATTGAGCGTGTCAATAGAATAACGAGGACATGAAGATCGACGCCCGAAAATCGGTGTCTGACTCCAAAATAACGTGGCTGTCACCGGAAAATTGGTGGCCGGCTCAGAAATTCGGGGACATGACCCAATTCTCTGGTATTGGGATCGTGTCCCCCGAATTTCGTCATTGAGATTTGGTGCCTGTCACCGATTTTCGCATTTCCGTGATGCGAATTATGGTTAGCGTCGCCGCAATTTACCCCGGAATTTGGAGGGATGAACATCTTTTATGACCGCTTATTACCGGAACCACGCACGCCCAGGGGAACATCCCCCAAGATTTTATCACCATGAAAAAGCACAATTTTCTCCTCCGCCGCCCGCTTGAGCATACTGTCAGTGAAACCGCTTTTTGAAAAAAGACAATAATGCTCTCTTCTTCCATCTCTGTTCCACTCTACGAATTGGGTCTTCCTTTTTAAATTCTCATAGACATCCACACCCACCGCCCTGTGGCTCCACTTGACTTCTCCGAAGAGGGCCTTTTTCTCGTCTTCATTCAGAGCGACGATATCGATTTCTTCATTTTTGTCCCACCAGCGTCCGACCTTGTCCATCGAAAAAAATCTATCTTCATGCTCCCTGATCAGATTTTGAGCCAGGCTCTCATAATTCTCCGCGACAAAGGAAGCCCAGTCGGCCTTCATCTTTCGCTTAACGAGATCAACCCTTCCCGCCTCGATATTTCCCTTGTTAGGAAGAACATGCCGGAACCAGAACTTGAAAAATTGGTCCTGCAGTTTATAAATGCCTCTCCTCGATTTCAGCGCATTCTTCTCCGTTACCGGCACTTCTTTCTGAATAACATGAAGATCCTCGAGAATGAACAGATATTTATGCAAAACTCCTTTGTCCAGTCCTGTCTCGTTCACGATTTCCCCGAACTTGTTCTTGCTTGAAGCGATGGCTTTCAAGATGGCAAAGTAGTTGCGGGGCTCCCTCAGCTCTTCCCGCAAAACAAATTCGACTTCGCTATAAAGGAACGCTTCGGGCTGGAATATGTTCTCTGTCAAATTTTTGTCGAGAGAGGTTTTCGGGTCGAGTTTCTTGAGATAACTCGGATTTCCGCCGGCAATGGAATAGAATTCCAGGCAGCGCTCAAATGGAAGTCCCGGATAAAATTCGGCGGCATCAGAAAAGGAAAAAGGCCTGAGAAAAACCTGGCCTGTCCGCCGGCCATAGAGCGGCGCCTTCTCGGAAAGCACCTCCCCTTTAAACCTAGTCTACTCTAAAGTAGACTACTTTAAAGTAGACTACTTTTCAAATGAATGTCTTGTCGATAACAGAAAGACGCCGGGTCACGGCCGTTTATCTCAACCGGGCGTTTATCCGGAACATGTCGCCGGGTATTTCGTTTGGCGCCTGGCTCTCATTCCTCCTCCCCCCTGGCGGGGGAGGATGGAAGAAAGGGGGGAAATTGGTGCCTGTCCCCTGAATTTCAAAACTCCAAGGGGATTTCAAACGTTTTGCCCGTGGATTCATCAGTAAAGGAGATTTTTTTCTCTTTTATCAATTGCTCTTTGGCATTGAGCAGCTCAATCCCATAGATTTTCCCGTCAGGGGCTATGTCAATATTGATTTCTGAGCTGATCTGGCGGGTCTCAACGCCCTTGCTTTTCTGCCTGAACCGGATGTACGC
>JBAUIH010000261.1:0-6601 GCA_049682755.1 Candidatus Aminicenantales bacterium
CTTTTCCCCAGTATCTGGCGGCGGTCGCCGACGGCATGGGCGGCCATGCGGGCGGTGATGTAGCCAGCCGCCTGGCCATCGAGATTCTTAAGGAATTCCTTACCCGATCGCCTGAAAAGGCCGGCCCGGGGACCGATTATCGCACGGTGCTCAAGGTCTGTTTCGAAGACATCAACCGACGGGTCTTTTCGCGGGCTGCCCAAGATGATCATTTGAGCGGGATGGGCTCGACCATGGTGGCAGCCCTGGTCGGAGAGAGAAAGGCCCTGGTAGCCAATGTCGGAGATTGCCGCGCCTATCTCTATCGTGATCGCTCTCTGAGCCGGATAACCCGGGATCACAACTGGAAAGAGGAACAGCTCCGGGCCGGGAAGCTCGCCGAAGAGCAAATCCTGAACTCGCCCCTTCGCCATCTGGTCACCCGCTCGCTCGGGTTCGAAGCCGAAGTTGAAGCCGACACCTTCGATCTGGAAATGCGGGACGGCGACTATCTGCTCCTCTGCTCCGACGGGCTCTACAAGTCCCTGGATGAGCGGACTCTGGTTCGGTTTTTTAAGCGGAAAAAAGCCCCCGACAGAATCTGCCGCCGGCTCATCCGGAAGGCTTGCCGGAAAGGCGGCCAGGACAACATCACGGCTGTGGTCCTTCGCGTCCGGGGCAGAAACAAGAATGACAAGGAAAAGACAACCCTGTCGGACACGGTGAAAGTGGCGGATCCCGGGAAGCGGAAGGAGGACTGACATGTCCCGTTTGTTGGATCGGATCAGGAAGCGGCGGCAGGAAAGAGACATCCTTGTGTCCACTTCCTTTCTGGCTCTTTGTCTGGCCCTGCCCCTTCTCCCCGCTCCGGGCAGGATTTTGGTCCAGCGCTTGGACGTCTCCTCTCTTCCCGTGATTACGGTCTTCCTCACTATCCTCGACGACGCGGATAAAGGCATCCTGGGAATCGCCGGCGAAGAGGTCGAGGTGAGGATCGACGGAGCTGCCCAAACCGTCTCTTCACTGCGTTCGGCCCTGGAGGGGGGTGAATACCTGGCTGTCGTCCTGGCCTTTGACCGGAGCGGCAGCATGAGAAAGGCCCTGGAAGAAACCAAGCAGGCCGCGCTCAATTTTCTCAAAAGGATGAGCGCTGACGACCGCGTGGCCGTGGTCAGTTTCGACGATACCGTGAGGGTGGACTCCGACCTCTCTGTCGACCGTGACGTCATCGAGAACGCCATCAAAGGCATCGACCTGGGCCGGGACACGGTCCTTTACGAGGCCATCCGGAAAGGGCTGGAAATACTGGAGAAAGATGTCACCCCCAGGAAAGCCCTGATCATGCTCAGCGACGGCAAGGACACCAGGAGCAAGCTCAGCAGATCCGAGGTCCTGTCCTTGGCCAGGGACAAGGCAGTCCCCCTCTTCACCATCGGACTCGGCTCCGGGATCGACGAAGTCTGCCTGACCGAGCTGTCCTCCGGAACCGGCGGAACTTTCCTCCGGGCGGCCGGACCGCAGGACCTTCTCCGTCTCTACCAGATCATCGCCGAGCAGCTCCGGAACCAGTACATCCTGACATTTTCCTCGTCGTTCGGCCGGGACGAGGTCTGGCACGAACTCGAGCTATCCTTCAGGGACCCGACCGGGACGACCGCGGTTTGGAGCCGGAGATTCCTGGCCACCACAAACCCCGGAGTCAGCCGCGGAGCGCTCAGCCGCTATCTCGGCGGGCCGGAACGGCACGGCCTCGCCATCGCCGGCGGGCTCGGAGCCCTGGCCGGATTTTGCCTCGCGCTTTTTATCATGCTGGTGATCCGGCTGGCCAGAAGGAATGAGCATTTCTTCTGGCCGTATCTTTTTGGGCTGGCATTGGCCGGCACGGTCCTGGGAGCGATTGCCGGACTGCTGGCATTTGGGATAAGATGATCTCGCCGCAAGGAACGCGGAAGGCACAGTATACATGGACCGGATAGGGAAATATATCCTCCAGGGCGAGCTCGGAAAGGGAGCGATGGGAGTTGTTTACAGGGGACTCGATCCTTACATCGAACGGCCCGTCGCCGTCAAGACGATCCGTTTCGATCTGTTCAACGACCCGGCCGAGCAGGAACAAGCCCAGGTCAGGTTCATGCGGGAAGCCCGCTCCGCCGGAATCCTCTCCCACCCGGGCATCGTCACCATCTATGAAGTCGGAGAAGACCTGGGGCTCACTTATATCGCCATGGAATTTATCGAAGGCCAAAGCCTGGACAAACTCCTGGCCTCGGGGAAAAAACTCAATTTCAAGGATGTCGTCGGGATGATCGCCGCGATCGGCGACGCTCTCGATTACGCCCACAGAAAAGGGGTCATCCACCGGGACATCAAGCCCGGGAACATCCTTATCGATAAAGAAGGACTCCCCCATCTTGTCGACTTCGGCATCGCCCGGCTGGCCGCATCCACCCTGACCATAACGAGGGCGGTCCTCGGGACTCCCTTTTACATGTCTCCTGAGCAGATCATGGGCAAAAGGGTCGACCACCGGACAGACATTTTTTCCCTGGGGACGATCCTTTACGAGCTCATAACGGGCCAGAAGCCGTTTCCGGGGGAAAGCCTGACCACCGTCATCTACAAGATCATGAACGAGAATCCGCCGCCCGCATCGATGCACAAGAAGGATCTCCCGGAAGGCCTGGACCGGATCATCAGCCGGACGATCGCCAAGAATCCAGCGGCACGGTACCAGTGCTGTTCCGACCTATCCCGCGATCTCCGCCGAGTGGCCGGATCTCGACCGTCTCCCGAAGCGGCTCTTAAGACAGTTCTGCCAGAGTCCTCGCGTCCTGAAAAAGCGGAGATTCCGAAAGAATCCAGGGACAGAAGGAGAAGGCCGCTTCTTTTCGCAGTGGCCGTGATGATGGCCGTCGTGGCCATCGCGGTCGTGTCCCTTTATTATCATTACTCACAAAAAGGAAGCCAGCCGCGATTCCCGGGCGACGACGGCTCGCCGCCCTCAGTCTCCGCATCCGCCGAGAAGGAAAAGGCCGGGGAGTCCCCCAAATCACAGGACATCGAAACGCCTCAAATAGAGCCGGCGGAACAAGCGACTGAAGCGACCATTGACCGGCCGGAACATAAGCCGGCCGGCGAACCCGAAGCCGCGGCATTGCAAAAAAAGCCGGAGAATCTCATTGTCCCGGAGAAACAGCGCCCTGAGCCGGTGAAGCCGGAAGACGAAGCGCCTCAAAAACCGGAGCAGAAGGCACCTCCCCTCCCGCGGCCCAAGGAGGTTGCCGGGGAAAAAGAAAAGGAGACTGGGCAACGAACGGAAACGGCTCCGGACACCGAGGAAAGGAAAGCACCTTATCTAGATAAGATCTATGATGACGGGATCGCCGCTCTGAAAGAGCGCCGTTACGACGTCTGTATCCGGTCTATGGAGGAAATCCTCCAGCTTGAGCCCGGCCACAAGAACGCCCAGTACTATCTGGCCATCGCCAGGAAAAGACGCGAGGATGGACAGAAGCAGAAGAGCGAGGAATCCCGGAAAGCCGCCGAGGTCGCGCTCCATCTCCGGGCGGCCGAAGAGATGCTGCGTGCGGAAGATTACAAAGGCGGCCTCGCCGAAGCGCGGGAGACTCTTCGTCTGGATCCCGGGAACCAGACCGCCAGGGAACAGATCCGGCTCGCCGAGACGAAGCTGGCGGAGGTTGAGATCAGGGCTCTCGTCGATGCTTACGTCCGGGCCGTTTCCACAAAGGAACTCCTGGCCTTCTACCAGGCCTACTGCTACGCCGATCTCTACCAGATCATCAGCAGGGACGCCGGGGTGCTGCTCAAGTTGTATGACGACCTCCAAGTGATGGCCTCTCAGCTGAGGATGGACGTCCAGCCGGCGGACGGGGACCACGCCTGGGCCGAGGTCCGGTTCGCCCAGATCATGACGGGCGTTTCCGCGGCCAAGAAAACGCGGGAGGTTCTGTTCGAGGGCACGATCAACTGGAAGATTGAAAAGAAAAGTGGAAATTGGAGAATACTGAACATCACGTATCAGACGGCGGACCAAAAACCGCCCGGAAAGGAGAGAACATGAACAATAGAAATCTGGCCGGAGGCCTTATCTGCGGAATGCTGGCGGTTGGGCTGCTCATCCCCGACTTGAACGGCGGACAGGCCGTTCAGATCAGAGTCATCGTCGAGAACGCCGCTATCCGCTCGGCTCCGAGCCTGGACAGCGAGATCATCGGCGACAGAGTGCCCCTCGGGACCCTGTTCGAATCGGAGAAGACGGTCGGCGACTGGTATGAAATCAGGCATCGCAACACGCTCGGGGTGTTGATAACGGGATACATCCACAAAATGTACGTCGAGGTGGCCGGTCCAACACCGGAGGCCGAAGTCAAAGCCCCTGAAAAACCGGCCGTCCCCCCTGCTCCTCCAGTCTCCCCTCAGGCTCGCCGCGTCGAACCCGCAAAGCGGGCCGTCCCGAAGGGAGACCTAGCCGTTATGGGCGGGTTGGTTTCAGGGTCTTTTATGTCCGAGAGGAGCACCTACGCGAAAAGTTGGAGCCAGGGCGGTCTGAAGTCCGTCGCTGAGTCGGGGACGATCAGTCATAAGACCGGCGGCTCCGGAGGTTTGGGAATTGCTTTCAGCTATCTAATCGCCGGCGGTTTGGGAGTCCAGGTCCGGTACGACCTTAACCTCGGCCGGGATTTCGCCTCCGACAGCCAGAGCGCCTATACAATCTCCTGGGAATGGACGACAGCCGGCGCAGGCGCCAGGGACAAGACCTGGCCGGCGACGGGGAAACTCTCCCTATCCCCCATCAGCCTGAACGTCATCTACAAGACCGGGACAGGAAGCGCTTTTGCTCCCTTTGTCTTCGGCGGAGTCTCTTACTTCATGGGCAAGGTGGAAACCCGGACGACGCGCGGTTTCGGGCTGACCTGGGAGGACGCAGACTATCAATACATCGACTGGATTGACATCCCGCTCGTGATCGAAAAATCCATCGGCGAGATGGGGTTCGACGCGGGAGCCGGGTTCGATTTCCGGATCGCCTCGAACATCGCCGTCACGGCCGAGGCCGTCTATTTCGGGGGGAAGACAACCGAGGAACTCTGGATGCCGCGGACCGGAACCTACGCCGGGAACAATTTCCCGGAGGTCGACAGGACGGTCGAACAGGAGTACGCCGACCAGATCGCCGCCCAGGTCACGCCCCTGGAGATCAAGACGTCTTTTTTCAAGGCTCAGCTCGGCGTTCGGTTCCTGTTTTAACCGTCCCCGATATTTTTTCCGCCTGGCCCCGAGGCATGGGGATCGATAAAGGCCTGGAACGAGTTCGACAGCGTGTACGGAGACGAGGTGAAAAATGGCAAAGCTGCGACCAACCTGGAGAAAAATCACTCTGGGGATCCTCCTCGGCGGCATGCTCGTCAGCGGCCTCAGAGGCTGGTATGACAAGGTCCACACGCTCGTCATCTTGGAGGCCGTCCGGCTGATCGAGAGGCTGGACAAGGACAGGCCTTCGACCTATTATGACGAGCTCTCCAACCCGGTGTTCCTGAAGAAAATGATGATGGGCTGCCGTTTCGAGGACTACGTCCCGGCGCTGCGGGGCAGCGAACGCTCGTTTCGGCACTATTACGACCCCGACGCGCCGGAAGGCCGGCAGGGCTGCAAGTTTTATTACCATTATTATTTCTGGCCCGTTCTGGAGGGAACCAAGCTGCGGCCTCCCGCGTCCGGCTATTTCGACAGCGCCCGGGACTGGGCTCTGGATGACCTCAAGACGGGAAATATCCTGAATTGGCCCGGGGCCATCAGCGCTTACGACTACACTCAAGAATCCAAGGAGGTTGCCTACTTCCGCCTCGGGCACGTCGGGCACCTCCTCGGGGACATGGCCGAAGCCGATCACGGGGCCAACATCCCTCATCCCGGCAGCGGGAAAATCCTGCCTGATTCCGTCGATGAGATTTTCGGAGAAAAGGTCATCGCCAAGATCGAAAAGAGCAAGTTTTTCCAGGATCCCCTTAAAAAGACGGCCTTCGTCATGTTGCTCAGGACGGCCTACGTTCTACAGCGCAACCGGATGATGGGAGAGCATCTTGGGACAAAATTCATCGGCTATGAGGGTCTGGCCGAGAACCTCGTGGATTTCGGCCTGGTCAGAGACTATTTCGAGCTCGGCGACCTGAGTGCCCATGAAATCGCCATAAACGAGAAGAGCATTTTCGCCAGCCTCGCTCCTCCCTCAATCGCCGGAGAGAGGGTCAGGCGATTTTCCCAACCCGAGGATTATTTCGACAGCTTGGCGCGGGAGAGCAAGAAGATCGCCGCCGGTTTCCATCTCCCGCCTCCCGTGGGCTTAGCCAACCTCGTGGAGTATTTAGCCTCTCTCTACAACCCTGGCAAGAATGCGTATGAGCTCGGGAGTTATCTCGGGCTCCGGGCGCTGGCCGTCATCGAACCCGTGTACATCATCCCCACGATCAACATCAAGGACGGCCCCTCACTGGCTGCTTATGAGGCCATGGCCTGGGACGCCCTGAAGGAAGCCGTCGAGTACAACGCCGGGCTTCTGGAGATGTTCCACGACATCGTCAATCCGCCTCCCTATATTCAGGGT
>JBAUIH010000262.1:0-1749 GCA_049682755.1 Candidatus Aminicenantales bacterium
GGGACTGGTTCCCCGGGGTGCGGGGGCCGAGGGCGGCCTCCTGCGACCAATGGATTCACATAAGCAGGGAGGCTTGCTCCCCCCCCATCCTTTCTTGAAATATGGGCGGCCCCTGAGTATAGTTGGGAATGCCATGGGCCAGGACCACCTCATGACTCCGATGATGGAGCAGTATTTCCGGATCAAGCGGGAGCACCAGGACGCCATCCTGTTTTTCCGGTTGGGCGATTTTTACGAGATGTTCTATGAGGATGCCCAAACGGCCTCGCCGATCCTGGAGATCGCCCTAACCTCCCGCCAGAAAGTCCCGATGTGCGGTGTGCCCCATCATGCGGTCGACTCCTACCTGGCCAAGCTCCTCAGGCATGGCTTCAAGGTGGCCATTTGCGAACAAGTCGAGGATCCGAAGAAGGCCAAGGGTGTCGTCAAGCGCGACGTCATCAGAGTGTTGACTCCCGGAACAGCCGTCGAAGTCGAACTTGAGGGAGCGAAAGAAAATATCTATCTGGCCGGGATCGTCTTCACCGAGGACCGTTGGGGGCTTGCTCTGATCGAGCTCGCCGGCGGCCAGATCAGAACCACTGAAGGATCGCGGGAAAATATGAGATTTCTGGTCGACGAGCTGTTCCGCGCCTTTCCGAAGGAGATCATCTTCCCCGAGGGGCAGGAGCAGGAGATCGAGCGCCTGGCGGGCAAAAGCGACCTCGGTTCGTTCTCAAGAAGTCCAATCGAAGCCTGGATTTTCGACGCGTCCCAGGCAAGGAGCGTCCTTCTCGATCATTTCCAGGTCCGTACCCTCGCCGGTTTTGGCCTGGAGGATAAAAAGATGGCGGCTGCGGCGGCCGGGGCGCTTCTTTTCTATCTCAAGAAAGTCCGCAAGGATTCCCTGTCCTTGATTCAACGGATTTCCTATGTTCAATCCGGCCAACAGATGACGCTCGATACGACCACTGTCAAAAACCTCGAGCTGATCCGCAACCTCCGGGACGGCCGGGTCAAAGACTCTCTTCTCGAGGTCATCGACCACACTGTCACTTCCATGGGCGCACGTCTGCTCAAAAGCTGGCTCGTCCAACCTCTGGTCGATGTGGGGGCCGTCAACGCCCGGCTGGACGGGCTGGAAGAATGGCTCGGCAAAACCGTCGAGCGCCAGGAGATACGGGAGCGCCTTCATGGCGTCTATGATCTGGAGCGTCTCACCGGCAAAATCGCGTTGGCCGTGGCCCATCCCCGCGACCTTGTTTCTCTCATGCGATCGCTCCAACAGCTTCCCGGCATAAAAGACATTCTTCAAGGCTTTAGGGCGGGACTGAATGCCGAAATTCTTGAGGCTTGGGATAACGGAGAGGATATCGCCGTCCTTATCGACCGGTCCATTCTCGAAGAACCGGCCTTCCTCCTGACCGAGGGTGGAATCGTCAAAGAAGGATTCAGCGCCGAGCTCGATGAGCTGCGGGCGATCAGCCGATCCGGCAAATCATTCATCGCCGGTCTTGAGAAGAGGGAGCGGGACCGGACCGGCATCTCTTCGCTCAAGGTCCGTTACAACAAGATCTTCGGATACTTTATCGAAGTGACCAAGCCGAATCTTCACCTTGTCCCCCCAGACTACATCCGTAAGCAGACCCTGGCGAGCTCGGAGCGGTATCTCACGCCTGAGCTCAAGGAATATGAGGAAAAGGTGTTGACGGCCGAGGAGAAGATCTCGGAGCTCGAACACCGGCTCTTTCTCGAAGTCCGGGAGAAGGT
>JBAUIH010000263.1:0-1553 GCA_049682755.1 Candidatus Aminicenantales bacterium
ACTGGGAAGTTATATTTCTCCGACGGGTGGTACCGATATTGCTTTCTTTCGAATAGAGAAAACACTCAGTATATTGTGGGGGAATTGTTCAAAAATGAATTATATGCACAACATGTTGATCTCACAAGCGAAGCAGGCAGGAAGAAGGTTCCCGGTCTTCTGGCTGCTCTGGGGCTTGCTCCTGGCCGGCCTTTTCCTTACCACGCCTGCCTACCGGGGAGCGTCCGACGACTATCAGAACGATCCGTATATCACCACCTGGCTCACGAAGAGCAAGGCCAGGCAGATCATGCGCTACCACGGAACGAACGCGATCAAGATCACGGCCGACCAGGTGTACATCATGCGCGACGGCCGCTGGATCCGGGTTTACGCGGATCCGTCCTTACTCCCGGAGAAGGACGACCAGCAGGGTTTCTCCGTGACGGCCGCCCGGGCCGGGGGAGACAGCTCCTGATCTGATCTTTCCCCTGTATCCGTCGGGACCGGGAAAGCCCCTTCCGGGACGGCGGACCGGCGGCCGGCGCTTGATATCTTTTCCTTCCCGGATTGCTGTGGTATCTTTGCGGCTATGAACCCGGGCCATTTCATTCTCCACGAGAAGGAATACAACGAGATCCAGGCGGTCCTTAAGAAGCTCCTGGCCGACTCCTACGCGAAGGTGGTATTCCTGGTCGACAAGAACGGCTCCCTCCTGTCGTCCTCGGGGGAGACGGGGAACTTCGACACCACCTCGCTTGCCTCGCTGGCCGCCGGGAACATCGCGGCGACAGGTGGGCTTGCCTCGCTGATCGGGGAGAAGGAGTTCTCGATCCTGTTCCACGAGGGGGAGCGGGACAACATGCACATATCGGTGGTGGAAAACCGTCTCATCCTCGTAGTGATCTTCGACAAGCGCTCATCGGTCGGGCTGGTCCGTCTCCGCGTTCGACGCGCGGACGAATTCCTGGGGAGGATCCTCGAGTCGATCGACGAAGCGGCGCAAAATGAGGAGGAGGGAGAGGGAGTGATCGAAGAGCTGACCGAAGCCGACATCGAAAGCCTTTTCAAGTAGCTCATGTCCTTCATCAACTACTCTTCCCGGGAGATCAACTGCAAGATCGTCTATTACGGGCCCGGCCTCTGCGGAAAGACCACGAACCTCCAGTACATCTTCAAGCGGATGAACCCCGAGTCCCGGGGGAAGATGATCTCCCTGGCCACGGAGACCGACCGCACCCTTTTCTTCGATTTCCTTCCCGTGTCGATGGGGGAGATCCGGGGGTTCAAGACCCGCTTCCACCTCTATACCGTCCCGGGCCAGGTCTTTTACGACGCCAGCCGCAGGCTCATCCTGCGGGGGGTGGATGGTGTGGTGTTCTGCGCCGATTCCCAGCTGACGAGGATGGACTCCAATTTGGAATCCTTCGATAACCTGAAGATCAACATGCGGGAGCAGGGGTACGACCCGGACCGGATTCCGCTGGTCCTCCAGTACAACAAGCGCGACATCAACAGCGTGGCGTCCGTCGCCGAACTCCACGCCCTGCTCAACTACCGCAACGTACCCGAAT
>JBAUIH010000264.1:0-2180 GCA_049682755.1 Candidatus Aminicenantales bacterium
GGGACTGGTTCCCCGGGGTGCGGGGGCCGAGGGCGGCCTCCTGAGACCAGCGGAATCAAGAAAATAGAGATGTTCGCGACCGAATGAGAGAAATGAATTGCCTTCACGCTTTTGATATAATGAAAAATACCAGCTAAGGATGGCCCCATGGACACAAAATTCGGGAAGATCCTGATCATCGACGACAACGAGGACATCCTCCAGGCGGCCCGTCTTCTCCTCAAGAGGCATGTGGCTTCCATTCAAACCCAAAAAAGCCCGGACGCCGTCCCCTCCCTGCTCAAGAACGAGTCCTACGACGTCATCCTCCTGGATATGAATTTCGCCCGCGGCGCCACCTCGGGCCGGGAAGGTTTCGACTGGCTGAGCAAGATCCTCCATCTCGACCCCTCGGCCGTCATCATCATGATCACCGCCTTTGGGGACGTGGGAATGGCCGTGCGGGCGATCAAGGAAGGGGCCACCGATTTTGTTCTCAAGCCCTGGCAGAACGAAAAGTTCGTTGGCACGATCTCGGCTGCCCTCAACCTGCGCCGTTCCCGTCTCGAAGCCAGCCACCTGCGGTTGCGCCAGAAACAGCTCAGCGCCGACCTCGACAAGCCCTTCCGGGACTTCATCGGCCAGAGCCCGGCCATGCGGAGCGTTTTTGAGACCATCCGGAAGGTGGCCGACACCGAGGCCAATGTCCTCATCCTGGGAGAGAACGGGACGGGAAAAGAGCTGGTCGCCCGGGAGCTCCACCGGCAGAGCCACCGGGCCGGTGAGGTCTTCATCGCCGTCGATATGGGCGCCCTGAGCGAGACTCTCTTTGAAAGCGAGCTCTTCGGCCACGTCAAGGGCGCCTTCACCGACGCCCGGGAAGACCGGGCCGGCCGCTTCGAGGTCGCTTCCGGAGGAACTCTCTTCCTGGATGAAATCGCCAACCTCCCGCTGACCCTCCAGGCCAAGATATTGACGGCTCTGGAGAACAGGAAAGTAACCCGGGTCGGCTCGAACAAGGAGATCCCGATCGACGTCCGAATCATCTGCGCCACCAACCGGCCGATCCTCGACTTGGCGAACCAGGGCAAGTTCCGGCAGGACCTTCTTTACCGCATCAACACCGTCGAGATCCACATTCCCCCTCTGCGTCAAAGGGGAAAGGACATCCTCCTGCTGGCCGAGCACTTCTTGAAGATCTATGGGAAAAAATATGGCCGGGAGAATAAGCGGTTGACTCCGGCCACCCTGAAGAAGGTGGAGTCCTACGGCTGGCCCGGAAACGTCCGCGAACTGCAGCACGCCGTCGAACGGGCCATCATCCTGAGTGAATCGGAGGCCCTGCAGCCTGCCGATTTCTTCTTCCCCGCGGAAACGTCCAAGGAGGCCTCTCTCCTCGCTGAGGGACTGAACCTGGGGAAAATCGAAAACCTGGCCGTCCACAGGGCGCTGGCCAAACACGGAGGAAACATCAGCCAGGCGGCCAAAGAGCTGGGCCTGTCCCGGGCCGCGCTCTACCGAAGATTGCAGAAACATGATCTCTAGACGCTTCCGCTTTCAGTGCCTCGTCCGGGTGCTGCTCCTGGCCCTCTTGATCGGAGGCTTTGTCCTGATCGTGGCCAGGACTCGCCTTTATGCCGTCTATTTCCTCCTCGGGCTGACCGTCATATACCAGGTCATATCCCTCGTTCTTTACGTTGAGAAAACAAACCGGGAACTGGCCCGTTTCCTGCTGGCCCTTCGCTACCATGATTTTTCCCAGACGTTCAAGGATGAGAAACTCGGCGGCTCGTTCGACCGGCTGCGCCATGCCTTCACCGAGATCATGGACAACTTCCGGAAGATCCGGATGGAAAAGGAAGAGCACTACCAATACCTTCAGATCATCGTCCAGCACGTCGGAATCGGTCTGCTCGCCTTCCAGAGCAACGGCGATGTTGAATTGATCAACCCGGCCGCCAAGAAGCTGTTCAAGGTCCCCTTCCTGAAGAACATCCGGGCGCTGGAATCTTTCAGCCCGGAGCTTCTTCAGACGCTCCAGACGATGAGGCCCCACCAGAGGGCGCTGGTCAAGGTGGAAACGGACGGCGATGTCCTCAACCTGGCGCTCTACTCCAGGGAGTTCAAGCTCAGGGAGCAATGGTACACGCTGGTTTCCATCCAGAACATCCAGAGCGAGCTGGAGGAGAAGGAGATCGAAT
>JBAUIH010000265.1:0-3925 GCA_049682755.1 Candidatus Aminicenantales bacterium
AGCAGGGACAGACGGATGAGCTTGTCTTTGCGCTCTAGTCGTGTCATGACCGGCCCACCTAATCCTCGCTGAAGATGGGGATCAAACCGTCATGCCGGATGAGCTCCTGCATTCGCCTGGAAATCACGAAGTTGATGAAATCCAGGGCCGCCCGGTTGGGAGGGCCGCTGGTGACGAACAGGAAGGGCCGGACCAAACGGTATGCCTTCTGGCCGATATTCTCGTAGGTCGGTTCGACACCTTCGAAGCGGAGAGCCTTCACCTTGTCACTGACCAATCCCAGCGAGATGTAGCCGATGCTGTGCGGATCATTGGCCACGATCTCGCGGACCGTTCCGTTCGAGTCCTGGACGATGGCCCGGGGAGAGATCCGGTTCTTCTTCATCACCATTTCCTGGAAGGTGCCGCGCGT
Source organism: Candidatus Aminicenantales bacterium (assembly GCA_049682755.1). GTDB lineage: Bacteria > Acidobacteriota > Aminicenantia > Aminicenantales > UBA8522 > UBA8522. The sequence goes on from JBAUIH010000265.1 coordinate 413, forward strand.
TCCCGAGCCTTCCTCCCTGGTGACGACGGTGATGGCATGATCGGGCTCTCCGAGGGTGCCCCAATCCCTGATGTCTCCCGAAAATACCCCCTGGACCTGTTCCTGGCTAAGCCCTGTGAGCCCGTTCTCCGGGTGGACAATGATCGCCAGGCCGTCCCAGGCCACGATGACCTCCAGCAAGTCGCTTTCCTCCGGGTTGAGCTCCCGCGAAGACATGCCGATGTCGGCTGCGCCCTCGCGCGCGGCCTGGATGCCGGCGCTCGAGCCCCCGCCTTGGACATTGACCACTCGTCCGGGGTATTCCTTCATGTAAAACTCGGCCCAGTGGTCGGCGAACGGCTGGACGCTGGTTGATCCCGCCACGACCAGGCCCCGCCGGGCGGTGCCGCGGGCGCAGCCATTCATAATCCCCAAAAAGACAATGAGGGACAACTCCAGAATGAGACCGCATTTCAAACTCAGAGCACGGCTCACGATATCTTCGGTCCTTTCGCTTGCGCTTATACTACAGACTTTTTTCTCTTTCAAGCGGCTCGGCCCGGCTATTCATCCAGATTGGTCAGCTCCGTTTCAAAGCGTGATCGGACGGTGTGATGTTCTTCGCCGAGGCTTTCCAGTCTCCGGTAGAGAGCGTCGATATCTTCCTTCAAGAGATGCATGGCCCTGGAGATCTCAACGATCTCCAGCCCTCTTTTGTTCTGACCGGCTTCGACGATGGCTGTGTTCAATTCCTGGAGTTTCTGCTCCTTGGTTTCAATGGCCGCTTCGACCCCGGCGATCTTTTTTTCTATGGGCTTGAGGGCTCTGGCCCTGTCCATAAGGACGGTGCTCCGTTTCCGACGCATGTCTCTGGGAGCGGTTTCATCGCGGCCGCCGGTCTCGGACGCTCGCGCCTTAAGATCTCTCCGAACGCCGTCTTCGTCCTGCCAACCGGCTTTTTCCAGGAAGCGCTGATAGTCTCCCTCATAGCCAAAAACACGCCCGCCCTGGAAAACGATCAACCGCTCGGCCAAGGCGTGAAGAAACATCTCATTATGCGTTACCAGGACCACGGCGCCCTCAAAATTGTCGAGAGCGGCCAGCAGCGCGTCATTCGATTCCATATCGAGGTGGTTCGAGGGCTCATCGAGGAGCAGGAGATTGAGCGGTGAAGCGATGAGCTTGCCGAGCACAACCCGGCTTTTTTCTCCGCCTGAGAGCACGGATATCTTTTTCAGCGCTTCGTCCTGAGTGAACATCATCCCTCCACAGATGGCCCGGGAGCGCCTGGAATCAGCGTTGGGATCGGCCCGGCCGATCTCCTCAAGGACGGTATTGGATTCATCGAGCCCGGCGATATAGGATTGCTCAAAGTACCCGACGGAAACGTTAAGCGGACGGCGGAGCTCCCCTCCCTGGGGTTCGAGAAGACCGGCCATGAGCTTCAACAGGGTGGTCTTGCCCCGGCCGTTCTTGCCGACGACACAGACTCGGTCTCTCGCCCCGATGCTGACGCTGAAATCCGTGATCAAAGGCCTTGTCGTCTCGTAGGAAAAAGAGAGATCGCGGACATCGAGGGCGTACTTGCCGTGGAACGGCTTGGCAAAGAAAGAGAAATCGAGGGTAGCGAGTTTTTCGAGTTTCTCCCGCTTTTCCATTTTGGTCAGGGTCTTGATCCGGGATTGGACCAATCCGACCAGCCGGCCCTTGGCCCGGAACTGACTGATAAAGAATTCGATCTCCTTCCGTTTCCGTTCATCGTTCAACCGTGTCTTCTCGTAGGTCTCTTCGTCCTGGGCGATTTGGTCATAATATTTCCCCGTGTCTCCCTTGATCTTGCGAACCTTTCTCCGGTGAATTCCCAGGATATGAGTGACCACGGAATCCATGAAGCTGCGGTCGTGGGTGATCAGCATGAATTCACCGGGCCATCCCCGAAGAAAGCGTTCCAGCCAGCGGATGGAGGTGATATCAAGGTAATTGTTGGGCTCATCCAGGAGGAGCATGTCATGTTCGGCCAGGAGAACCTTGGCCAGGTTGAGCCTGACTTGGAAGCCACCCGACAGCTTAGCCGGAGGACGCTCGAGGTCAACCGGTTCGAAGCCAAGGCCGACCAACACCTTCTCTGCCTTCCAGAGGAGGTCCCGTTCCGCAGGAGGAAGGCCGAGTGCGGCTTCTTGGAGCACGGTCTCCGCAAAGAAAACGGGCTCCTGTTCTACGTAGCCGATGCGGTAGTTCCTGGGCGCCGAAACGGACCCTGAATCGGGCGATTCCAGACCGGCAAGGATCCGGAAAAGAGTCGTTTTGCCATGACCGTTCCGGCCCACCAGGCCGACCCTTTCTTTCCGGTTGATCTTGAAGCTGATGCTATCGAAGAGAACCTGGGACCCAAAACTCTTAGATAGATTTTCTACGGATATCATTGCGAATATCCAACCGGATCGAGCGCCCCGGACGGAGACTCCTTATTACCTTCTCAGTTGGATGAGAGGCCGAGCTCCTTGATGATCTGGCCGGCACCGGAGAACTTCTCGGTCACGAAGAGGACATAGCGAATGTCGACACTGATCGAGCGCTGGAGCTCGGGGATAACGAAATAATCACCGATCACACTCTCATAGGTCATGTCGAAAATGATCCCGACCTGCTCGCCCCGGGCGTTCAAGGTTGGAGAACCGGAATTCCCTCCCGTCACGTTGGTCATGTTCAGGAAGCAGCAGGCAACATCGTTCAGCCGCTTATCCTCATAGCGGCCGAAATCACGTTCCCGGTGAAGCTCTTTGATCTTCGAGGGTACGCGGAAAGGAAACTCGCCGGTCTCCTTCTCGATAGCGCCGCGGAGTGTCGTCAGCGGGAGGTAATGGACGGCATCCCGGAGGGAATACCCTTCGACCGGTCCGTGGGTGAACCGGATCGTCCCGTTGGCGTCGGGGGCAAGTTTACCCTGGTTCATCTCGAGAAGCGCTTTTTCATAGATCTTCTTGAGCTCGCCGCGTTCCTGGCCGAGGGCCTTTTCCTCTTGGCGCAGGCTCTTGAGCTCTTTTTCGAGCGCGGCCGCGAGCGAAATCATCGGATCCTCGAGCTTGGCCAGCTCGGCCGGAGTGAGGCTGAGAAGCTGGAGTCTCTTCTCCGCATCGGCCAGGATCGTCTTGTCGTAAAGACTGTCGACGTAGGCATCGATAGCCGTCTCCGAATTCTTGCCCAATAGCTCCTGGAACACCATGGGAACTCGATCCTGGGGCAAACTCAACATTTTCCTAAGCTGGTATTTAAGGAAGGCCCTATCGGTGGGCAGATCGTAGCTCCGTTCGACCAGCTGAATCCCCTGCTTGATATAGGGAAGGTTTCTGTCCTGAAAAGAAGGCTCCCTGTCCTTGTCCGGCTTCTGGCTCTCCTCAACCGTGCGAAAGATTGTGTGGGCCTGGGAGAGGATGGTCGAACCCCTGAATCCCGTGACTCCGGTAATGAGGTCGTTTTTCCAATAGAACTCGGCGAATCTTTTTATGAAGGCGTCCACGCGGTCCAGGATCTCTC
>JBAUIH010000266.1:0-8696 GCA_049682755.1 Candidatus Aminicenantales bacterium
GCAGGAACCCGTCCGCTTGTCCCGGCGGCGGGTCCGCCAGGTATATCTTCTGAATTCCTAAATCCATCTGGAAAAGCCGCTTGGCCAGGAACAGCTCCTCGTTCGTCAGGTTGGTGTGGAGGACGACGCCGAGACGCGAGACCTTATTCCGGTAAATCAGGGAGCGGATCTTCTCGGTCAAGATCTGGAGGACCTTCGCCCAGCTCAGGGCGGTGTCGCGGCCCTCCTTCTTCCAGATCAGCGACTCCTGCCGGCCCTGGTCCAGGGCCGGATAGCCGTAACGGCCGAAGTCGCAGATCCAGAAGGAGTTCACCTCGGGATTCTCGCGGGCCCGAATGCGATAAACGCGCCGGCTCCGGGGAACGCGCGGAAATCCGGGGTGGGAATCGATAAATATATTGCATCCACGGCTGCAGAACGGACAGATGGATTCCTTCTTCTCCAGAAACCAGGCGCGGGTCTTGAACCGGAAGTCCGTGTCGGTGATCGCCCCGACCGGGCAGATCTCGGCCAGGTTGCCGGAGTAGTTGTTGTCGATGAATTCGGACTCGTAGATGCCGACTTCGGAGTGGATCCCGCGATGGAGGACGCCGGCGTCTCCCGTCTTGGAGATCTCGCTCAGGAACCGGACGCAGCGGGTGCAAAGAATGCAGCGCTCCCGGTCCAGGATCAGGTTCTTCCCTAGCCGGACTTTCTTCTCCCGCCTTTCCTTCGCCTCGTTGAACTGGCTCCGGAACAGGCCGTATTCCTCGAAGTAATCCTGCAGTTTGCACTCCCCCGCTTTGTCGCAGATCGGACAATCCAGCGGATGCTCGGCCAGCAAGAACTCGAGGACACCCTTCCGGGCTTCAACGACCTTCGGACTCGTCGTCTGGACCTTCATTCCATCCTTGACGAGGGTGGAACAGGCCAGCTCGAGCTTGGGCAGCCCTTCGATCTCGACCAGGCACATCCGGCAGCTTCCCTCCGGGGGGAAGGCGGGATGGTAGCAGAAATGGGGGATCTGGATGCCCGCCTCTTCAGCCGCGCGCAAGACCGTGAGGCCCGCAGCGACATCGAGCGCCTGACCATCGATAAAGATCCTAGGCATGGGAGAGATACCCCTCCAATTCCTGACGGAATTTCTGACAGATCGAGAGGATGGGCAGGGCCGCCGCGTCGCCGAGGGGACAAAGCGTTTTGCCCTTGATGTTGGAGGCCAAGCGGATGATGGCGTCGATATCGCCCTTTTCTCCCTCTCCCCTGGCCAGGCGCTTGACGATCTTATGGATCCAGGATGTCCCGATACGGCAGGGCGTGCACTGGCCGCATGACTCGTGGGCATAAAACTTGGCCACGACCTGGAGGACATCCAGGATCGAAGTGTCCCGGTCGATGACGATGACGGCCGCCGAACCGAGCATCGATCCCGCGTCGACGACGGAATCCCCATCCATCGGCAGGTCGATCTCGTCGGCCTTGAGGATAGGAGCCGACATTCCTCCCGGGATGACGGCCTTGAGTTCCTTCCCCTCTCTCATTCCGCCGGCGTATTCGAAGATGATCGTCCGGAGGTTCGTTCCAACCGGGAGCTCGTATATCCCCGGCTTCTTGACCATCCCGCTGACGCCGAAGATTCTCGTGCCGCCGTCTTTGGGCAGGCCCTTCTTCAGGAACCAGTCGGCGCCGTTCTGGATGATCAAGGGGACGTTGGACAACGTCTCGACGTTGTTGATCACGGTGGGGCACTGGAAAAGACCGATAGACGCCGGGAAGGGCGGCTTCAGCCGCGGGTGTCCGCGTTTCCCCTCGAGCGATTCGAGAAGGGCCGTCTCTTCGCCGCAGATATAGGCTCCGGCGCCGCGGTGGACGACCACGTCCAGGTCGAACCCGGAGCCCAGGATATTTTTTCCCAAGTAGCCTTTCCCGGAGGTCTCGGCGATCGCCTCTTCGAGCCTTTGAGCGACGGCTTCATATTCACCCCGGATGTAAATGAAGGCGGCGTGGATACCGACGGCGTAGGAAGTGATGATGATCCCCTCGAGGAGCAAATGGGGATTCCGGCTCATGATATAGCGGTCCTTGAAAGTCCCGGGTTCGCCTTCGTCCGCATTGACGCAGAGGTACTTGGGCGTGGGCACGTCCTTCGGGACAAAGCCCCACTTCACGCCGGCCGGGAAGCCCGCTCCGCCTCGTCCCCTGAGGTTGGCCTTCTTGACCTCCTCTATGACCTCGGCGGACTTCATTTTTTTTAGGGCTTTCTCCACGGCCATGTATCCGCCCTGCCGGCGGTAGGAATCCAGCCGGGAGATGCCCTCCACATCGAAATGCCGGGTCAGGACTTTCTCTTCCATGTCTTATCTCAATCCTTCCAGGATCCGGTCGATTTTTTCCCTATCCAACTGCCCGTGATAATCGAAGTTGACCATCAGGCAAGGCGCCTGCTCGCAGGCACCGAGGCATTCCACCGTGGAAAGAGTGAAACGCCCATCGGCCGTGGTTTCGCCGACGCCGATCCCGAGTTTCTCCTGAAGGTAATCGAGCAACGACTCCGCCCCGAGAAGCCTGCAGCTCAGGTTGGAGCAGACTTGAAGGTGGTACCGGCCGATCGGCCGGCGGAGAAACATCGTGTAGAAAGTTACGACCTCCCTGACTTTGATCGGCTTTAGACCCAGGAGCTGAGCCACGAACCGCTCTTCCTCCTCGCGGATGCAGCCGGCTTCCCGTTGGACAAGATGGAGAACCGGCAGGAGCGCCGCTTCCTTCTTGGGATAACGGGCGATGGCCTCGTCGATTTTCTGGCGTAGGTCTGCCGAATAATCAGGGCTCACCGGTCCAGTTCTCCTCCGATCATATTCATCGACCCGAAGGTCGGGATGACGTCGGCGACATAGCGTCCCCGGATGAGCTGCTCCAGAGCCGCGACGACATGAAAGCAGGGGGCCCTGAGATGAAGCCTGTAGGGCCTGTCCGTGCCGTCGGAAACGATGTAAAAACCGAGCTCCCCATTTCCTCCCTCGACGGCAAAATAAACCTCGCCCTTGGGAGGCCGGATGCCGTGTCCGCGCATGAAGAATTTGAAGTGGTTGATCAATCCTTCGATCGAGGTATAGGTCTCTTCCTTGGGCGGAACGACATAACCCTTGTCGGACGCCAGGATGTCGGGATAACGCCATTCCTCCGACCCCTCCAGGTTGGGGGAAAGCGCGATGGCCTTCCGAATCCTCCGGCGCCGTGATTCCTTGATGGCCGCCACGGGCTCGATCCCGTCGGCGATCAAAGCGCCGACCGTCTTGGGGATGCGGACGGCCGCCTGTTCGATGATGCGCAGGCTTTGTTCCATTTCTCTCATCCGGACGAGATAGCGGTCGAAGTTGTCCCCTTTCTCCCCCAGCGGCACATCCCACTTCAACTGGTCGTAAACAAGATAGGGGGAGGCTTTGCGGACGTCATAGAGGACGCCCGTCGAACGCAGGCAGGGCCCCGTCCAGCCATAGGCCACGGCGTCCTGCGCCGACATGACAGCGACGTCGCGCGTCCGGTTGAGGAAGATCTTGTTCTTGTCCAAGAGCCCGTGAACATCTTTCAGAACCAGGCGCGTCTCCTCGACCGCCTTTTTCAGGACGGTGTCGAAATCGGGATGGAGGTCCGCCCGGACTCCGCCGATGCGGATGTAGGAAGTCGTCATCCGGGCGCCGGTTGTTTGTTCGATGACGTCCCAGATGAACTCACGAGCCTTCATTTTGTACAGGAAAACCGTGAAGGCGCCGCATTCCATGGCCATGGCCGCCAGACAGGTCAGGTGGTCGGAAATGCGCGAAAGTTCGCACATCAAGACGCGGATGTACTGGGCTCGTTCCGGGACGACGACGCCGAGCATCTTTTCGACCGTCATGACATATGCAAGGTTGTTGATGAGCGGGGAAACGTAGTTCAGGCGGTCCGTATAAGGAAGCAGGTTGAAGTAGGTCCGATGCTCGCAGGTCTTCTCGAACCCGCGGTGGAGATACCCGACCTCCACCTCGGAGTTGAGGATGCGTTCGCCGTCGAGCTCCAGCATGACCCGGATCGTCCCGTGCATGGCCGGGTGGGAGGGCCCCATGTTGAGGAGCATCGTGTCCTGGCGGGCCTCTTTCTGAATCCGTGTCGGCATGTCAATCCTTCAAGCGAATGAGCGGTTGGCTCCGCCGCAAAGGGTAATCCTTGCGCAGCGGATAACCCTCAAATCCGTCGTACATGAAGATCCGGCGGAGGTCCGGATGCCCTTCGAAATGGACCCCAAAGAGGTCAAACACTTCCCGCTCCAGCCAATTGGCGTTTTTCCAGAGAGGCGTCAGGGAGGCGATCCGGAGGTCATTCTCTTCAAGCCTGGTCTTGATCCTTAAGCGCGCCTTATGAGTCAGGGAATAGAGATGATAGACCATTTCGAAGCGCGGCTTCTCGTCCCGATAATCTACGCAGGTCAGGTCCAGAAGCATGGCGTAGTCTTCGGGCTTGTCCTTGAGAAAGGTCATGACCGGGAGAAGAGCGTCCTTATCGATGACGGCCACTTCGTCTCCGAGCGAAAGGACGGTCTCCTTGACCCCGGCCGGGAATTTTTTCCGGAGCCGCCCTAATATGTCCTTTTCTTCCATCGCCAATCGTGATCCTGATGTTGGATTTTTTCCTGCAATTTCAGCAGGCCGTCGAGCACCGTCTCGGGCCGCGGCGGACAGCCCGGGATATAGATGTCCACCGGAATGATCCGGTCGATCCCCTGGACGACGGCGTAATTGTCGTAGATCCCCCCGCTCACGGCGCAGGTGCCGAAGGCGACCACCCACTTGGGCTCGGTCATCTGCTCATAAACCGTCCGCAGAACGGGAGCTTCCTTATGGGTGACCGTGCCGACGACGAGCAACATGTCCGACTGGCGCGGCGAGAACCGCGTCCAGCCTGCGCCGAAACGGTCGATGTCGAAATGGGCACAGGCCGCCGACATGTACTCCATCCCGCAGCAGGCGGTGACGAAGGGATAATGGAAAAGAGAGAACTTGCGGGCCCAGCCGAGCAGGGAGTTGAATTGAGTGGTGATGAATTGGCCGGCCGGCGGGCGCTTTTTCTTATCCTGGCTCATGTGTTTTCCCGTCACTCCCATTCAAACGCGCCCTTTTTCCAGGCATAGACGAATCCGACGGCGAGGACCGCAATATAGGCGGCCATGACAATCAAGGCCGTCACTTTCATCTCCTTGAAGACAAGCGCCCAGGGAAAGAAGAAAACCACTTCGACGTCGAAGAGCAGGAAAATGAAGGCGACCAGGTAAAATTTGATGGGGAACGGGCTGATCCCTTTCTGCAGGTAAGGGCTGCCGCACTCGAAGGGCTGTTCCTTGACGGGATTGGTTCTCCTCGGCCCGAGGAGCTTGTTCATGAAAATCAGGACGAGACCGAGGAGGCCGAAGATCACGAAGACCAAAAAGAGTTCGATCATGTCTCTCTTCCCTGCAATGGGCGGATATTTTATAAAAATAAAATGGAAATGACAATCACTTTTGACAAATAAATCTCAATCCCCCATAATGGTCATTTCCGGCGTCCGCAATGATCGGATTGATTTCCTTGTTCAGGAACCGTTGGGTGGCCATTTGGCTCGGCGGAATCCTTCTTCTTTTGGCCGGCCTGCCGGCCTGCCGGCCGCCGTCACGGCCTGAAAATATCATCCTCATCACCCTGGATACACAGCGGGCCGATTTCATCGGCGCCTACGATCCGTCCCGGGCGTCCACTCCCCAGATCGACCTTCTTGCCCGGGAAGGCACGCTTTTTCGGAACGCCTACAGCCTCATCCCGATTACTCTCCCCTCCCACGGCGCGCTCTTTTTTTCCGAGCCACCCCACCGCCTCAGGAATTACAACAACGGTCAGAAGATCTCCGCCAAGCGGGCCCGTCCGTCCTTCGTCAACCAATTCCGGAAAAAGGGATATGCCACAGCCGCCTTCGTGTCCTTGGGAGTCCTCAAGAGGACATTCGGCCTCGACCAAGGATTCGAACACTACGAGGACGAGTTTCCTCCGGAGCGCTGGTACCTCTCGGCGGGCGAGGTCAATCAGCGTGTCCACTCCTGGCTGGAAACACACAGAAACCGTCCCTTTTTCCTGTGGATTCACTATTCCGACCCCCATGATCCCTACGCTCCTCCTGATTCTCCTTTGGATTTCAAGCTCTTTTTGAACAACCGGCTGGTCGCCGAAACGAGCCTCCAGAAGTACACTTTCAACGAAGTCACGCTTGACCTGAAGCCGGGAAAGAACCAACTGCGGATCGAATTCAAGAACGAATTCGAGGATCGACCCGACCGTTTTCTCGGCCGGCTGGACAGAGTGGATTTCAGCCCGCCGCCTCAGCCGGAGAGTTACCTCGTCGATTATCGGCATGGCTGGTTCATCCGCCAAGCCGACGAGACGTATTTTTTCAAGAACAACAGCCTCATCGACATCCAAAACAAGGCCGGCCTAGAGCGCGTCAAATTCACCTTCCGGGGAAAACCCAACCTGAGTAGGGAGGGCGTCCGGATCTGCTATCAGAGGGAGGTCGAATACATGGACGGCGAGATCGGGAAGCTCTGGGACAAGTTGCGCGAGCTCCAGCTCTTTGACAAGACGGCTGTCCTTCTGGTCGGTGATCACGGAGAGGGGTTGGGTGAATACCACAACGACTTCGGCGACCCGCACTTCGGTCACATTCACTATCTCTATGACATCTATCTCCACGTGCCGTTTATCATCCGGGATCCCTGGCAGGACCGGAAGGGCACGGTTAGGAATGAGTATGTCACCCTCCTTGACATCGCCCCCACAATCACGGCCCTCGCCGGGATCAAGCCATTCCCCCACTTTCAGGGCCGAAACCTGCTGCGCCTGGATAAAAGCAAAAAACCGCTGATCTTCGAAGAAACCTACCGTCCGGAAGCATTCAAGGACCGGTTCGGGCTGCTCTCTCCCCCCTGGCATGTCATCCTCACCGCCCAGAACGAAAGGTACGAACTTTACAACCTGGAGGAGGATCCTGAGGAGAAGTCCAATCTTCTTGACGGCCGGAATTGGCCGCCCGAACTCTTGCCCCTCCGTCAGAAGCTGGAAGCCTTCACCCGCGAGATCCTCGGCGACAAACAAGACATCGAGATCGACGACCAGACCAAAGAGATGCTCCGGGCCCTGGGCTACATCCGTTGAGGCAAGCTAAGCTATGAGTTCAAGGCCTGGAGGGCCATCCCTTTGACCTTGAGGGCGGCTTCCGCCAAGGATTCGGAAACCGTCGGATGGATGTGGACCGTCGAGGATACGTCCTGGATAGTCATTCCTTTTCTTATGACCAGCGTCAGCTCCGGGATCATTTCGCTGGCAAAGGGCGCCAGGATATGAGCGCCGATCACCCGGTCATCCGCTGAAGCGATGAGTTTGACCATCCCCTCCGGGCTCTCCAAGGTTAAGGCCCGGCCGTTGGCTTGGAGCAAGAATATCCCGACCTGGATTTGTCCGCCGGCGGCTCTGGCTTCCTCCTCGGTCAAGCCCACGGAGGCGAATTCCGGCTCAGTGAACACCGCCATGGGCAGGGCGTCATAGTCCATCGCGCGCGAACCTCCGGCCGCGTTCTCAGCCGCGGCCACCCCCTCATGAGAAGCCTTGTGGGCCAGAAGTTTCCCGCCGATGAGATCGCCGATGGCATATATTCCGGAAGCCGAAGTCTCCAGCCGGTCGTTGACGTCGATGAATCCGCCCCGGCCGAGAAGGGCTTCGAATCCGTCCCTGAGAAATTCTGAGTTCGGCCGGCGGCCGGCGGCCAAGAGCACTTTCTCGGCGGCGAATTCAAAGGGCTTCATCGTCTTGAGGCAGGTCCCCTTGAGCCGTACCGCGCCATCTTCCCGGCGGTTGTCCTCGAGGCGCATCTCGGTGAAAATCTTGAGGCCCTGCTTCTTCAGCAACCTGTCCAGGCGGATGGCCATCTGGCGGTCCATCCCCGGAAGGATGGTGGGCATGATCTCGAGGATCGTCACCTCGGTCCCGAGGCGGGAGAAAATCGTCCCAATCTCGAGGCCGATCGCTCCGGCCCCGACGATGACAAGCGACCGGGGCACATCCTGCAGTTCGAGCGCTTCCAGATGGGTGATGACATCCCGGCTATCTGGCTGCAAGCCGGGGAGCCCGGCGGACCGGCTGCCGGCGGCCAGGATAATCCGGTCGGCCCCCAGCAGTTTTTCGCCGGTCTCCCCACGCAAAAAAACCTCGCGCTCGTTTTTCAGTTCGCCTCTCCCTTTGAGGACCTCGACACCGTTCCGCTCAAGGAGGAATTCTACCCCGCGGACCAGCCTGTCCACAACCACCCTCTTTTCTTCCTGGACGCTTCTCCAGTTCAACCGGACATTCTCCCCGACTCCTTCGATTCTGGGGCTGTTTTTGAATTCGACCCACAGCTTGGTCTGGCTGAGGAGGAACTTGGTCGGAATGCAGCCGTAGTTCATGCAGGTCCCGCCGAGGCGGTCCTCCTCGATCACGGTCACCTTTTTCCCGAGCTGGGCCGCGCGCAGGGCGGCCACGTAACCGCCCGGGCCGCCGCCGATGATGATGAGATCGCGCTTTTCGGGCATGACGCCTCCTTGGCCGGGAATCGATCGTCATTATAGATTCTTTCAGGAGCCTTTTCAAAGAAGGCTCGGGGTATGGGCTCGAAGGCCCGGG
>JBAUIH010000267.1:0-1976 GCA_049682755.1 Candidatus Aminicenantales bacterium
ATCGCGAAGGGCGGCGCGTAAACTTACAGAGTACACAACAGCGGCGAGGAGAATTCCCAATGTAAAGTAAACAGCAAAGGCCTTGATCAGGATCGCCCATCCCATTACAAGGCCGGTCCAAACGACCCAGGACCATGTACGAGTTTGAGACCAGCGATAAGCAGTAAACATGCCAAGAATGAGCAAGGCAACCATTAGCGGATCCGGCTGAAAGGAGCGACTGGCCTGGACTCCAAAAGGTAGAAAAAGGTAATAAGCAACTGATATCAAAGCAGTGGGTGGCGAGGTGAAGCTGCGAACCAGTGCAAAGAGCGGGATCGCCGCAAGCACCCAAATCATAGAAACAATAATGCGCGCGATCCAAAGATATTCGCCGCCCGCGATCCAATACCCAAAGGCAACAATGGTTTCCAGGATCGGGGGCTCCAATTCCGAGACTGAATTGCGCATTGAGACAGCCTGCTGCTGGATGTAGGGGTCAGTGGACGGGACCAGTTGATAATAAATGCTTCTTGCGACCACGGCTCCCCGGAATTGGCGGGTAGGGTGGAAATCCAACGGCGGGTCGGTGAGATCGATCATGCGCAGGCCAAACCCAGCCAGCATTAAGGCGGCCAGGGCAAGCTCAGCCCAACGCGAGCGAATCCATTTCGTGCGGGTGCTGACCCTCGAATTATTCCTCGATGTTTTTTTCTTGGGGCTCATTCAGGAATTAGAAGAGCGAATTATATTCAACCTTAGGGAAGACTGTGAGTTTGCCGTCGATGGTGGCATCCAAGACTTGCCGGCCAGCCGATTCGTACACCTGGCGTGCCATGTGATAGGCGCGCTCGTTCATTTCCAAGTCTGGCAACTGCCAACGGTATCCGGCTCCGAAATACCTGGGATCGAAATGGCTGGCATCTGCTCCTTCTGAAACCACCATGGTATTGGGGGTCCCTTTGGAGGCAAAGTTATGGTCAACGCCGATAAGAATAACGGGATCAAAGCCCATATGGAAGGCAAGCTGGAGAGCCACGTAAGTTACCGTGGCCCCCTCCCAAAGGCGGCCGCAAGCGTCGCGAGCAAAGGCTGGTCGCTCGTAAGTGGAATTCAGAAAAGCCGTATTGCCATCCGGCTTAATAAAACTGCGTGAATGCCATGATAAGAACTTGGGCATTTTTAAGGCTGCGATATCCACGGCAAACTGTTCAATCACAAGGTCATTAACGCAAACAAAATAGCTGGTTGAAAAACCCCAATCTGAGAAGGCAAGATATACCCGATTCATCCCAAAGGTGTATTCACCTTTTAATTTTGAGACGTCCGTACGCGCAAGGCTGGGACCGTTCCCCAGAATAAAGGCCCGCTTTCCCCTTTGGCTATCCTTCAGGTCAGCCAGTATTTGGATGCTGGTACGACGCCAAGGATGAAATGTCGCTAAAGGCCAAGCGGAGGCATGACGAAGAGCTATCCAGGAATCCCGAGCCACCCGCCAAATGGGTTCCGGAAGAACACGTTTGATTTTTGGACGAAGAGCTAAAGGCAAGATTACCTCCCGTGAACCAAGATTGCTTCGTCGGCCTTCGGCCTCCTCGCAACTGCGGAAAGCGAGCTTTCTTTGGCCTCGACTCCAGCAAGGCGATCAAGTTCTTCCGACTCGAGGCCCACACAGATGCGGCCGTTGTGGACGGCGATGGTGGCCGGAGTAGCGCCTTGGGCGCGTAAGATGGATTCTAGCTCGCGGGCGAGTTGGAGATTCTGCGGGCGAGGCAGGCCGTGGGTGATGACTGTGGATTCCAGGGCGACGATAGGCAATCCGCGCCGGCGAGCGGAAAGGACTTCTTGGGAGAGATCAAAGGATTTAGGCAGGGTCATGATTTCTTGGGATTGTGTTGTTTGGTGAGCAAGTTCAAGAAGCGAATGACCGATTCCAGCTGGGGTTCGGATTCACTTTTCAGCTCCTGATATTTTTCACGAAGGTCAGTGAACAAGCT
>JBAUIH010000268.1:0-1591 GCA_049682755.1 Candidatus Aminicenantales bacterium
GGGCAAATCAGCATCACGTTCGAGAGATGCACGGGCGCCTCGAACTCGATGATGCCGGCTTTAGCCTGCGAGCGGCCGCCGGTCGGGCGCGCCTTCTGGCTCTTGCGCACCAGGTTCACGCCATGCACCACCACGCGGCCCTCGTCGGTCAGCACGCGGATCACTTCGCCGCGCAGCGGCGTCTCGGTGATCGGGTCCTTGCCGTGGGCCTTGCCCCGCCGGCCGCGGCCCGCAATCACCACCACGGTATCGCCCTTCTTAATCTTCGTCATCACACACCTCTACAGCACTTCGGGCGCGAGCGAGATGATCTTCATGAAGCCCCGGTCGCGCAGCTCGCGCGCCACCGGCCCGAAGATACGGGTGCCGCGCGGGTTGTCGCCCTCGGCCTCGAGAATCACCGCCGCGTTGTCGTCGAAGCGGATGTACGAGCCGTCTTCACGGCGGTATTCCTTGGCCGTGCGCACGACCACCGCGCGCACCACTTCACTCTTCTTCACCGAGCCCTGCGGGGCCGCCGACTTCACGGCCGCGATGATGATATCCCCGACGTGCCCGTACTTGCGCTTCGAGCCGCCCATCACGCGGATGCACAGCAACTCGCGCGCCCCGGTGTTGTCGGCCACGGTCAGGCGGGTCTCCTGCTGGATCATTTGGCCTTCTCCAGGATCTCGGCCACAACCCAGCGCTTCTCGCGGCTGAGCGGGCGCGACTCGACGATGCGCACGCGGTCGCCTTCCTGCGCCTGGTTGCCCTCGTTGTGGGCCTTGAACTTATGGGCGCGGCGCACGACCTTACCGAACAGCGGGTGGCGCATGCTGCGCTCCACGGTGACCACCACCGTCTTTTCCATCTTGGCGCTGGTCACACGCCCGATTAACTGCTTGCGACGCTTGATCTGTTGCGACTCCATGACTTACTTCTCCTCCGTCGACTCGAGCGCCGCGGCGAGCTCGCGCTCGCGTAGGATCGTCTCGAGGCGCGCGATATCACGCTTCACGGCGCGCAGGCGCATGGCGTCGGTCAGCTGACCGATCGCGCGCTGGAAGCGCAGGTTGCGCAGTTCCTCGCGCTGCTCGTCGATCCGCGTGCGCAGGTCGGGCGTGCCCAGTTGGCGAATGTCGTCGACACGCATGGCTTAGGCCTCCCCGCTGTCGGCGCCGAGCTCGAGCCGGCGCACCACGTGCGTCTTGATCGGCAGTTTGAAGGCCGCCAGGCGCAGCGCCTCGCGCGCCACGTCCTCGGGCAGGCCGCCGACTTCCAGGATGATGCGGCCGGGCTTGATCACGGCCACCCAGTGGTCGACCGCGCCCTTGCCCTTACCCATGCGGGTCTCGGCGGCCTTCTGGGTCACCGGCTTGTCCGGGAACACGCGAATCCACTGCTGGCCGCGGCGCTTGCAAAAGCGCACCACGGCGCGACGGGCCGCTTCCAGTTGGCGCGCGGTCATCCAGCACGGCTCGAGGGCCTGCAGGCCGTACTCGCCGTACTCAAGCTCGACGCCGCGTGACTCCTTGCCGCTCATGCGGCCGCGCATCTGCTTGCGAAACTTCGTGCGCTTGGGCTGTAGCATGACTCTTCTCCCTTACCC
>JBAUIH010000269.1:0-9483 GCA_049682755.1 Candidatus Aminicenantales bacterium
CCGTCTGGCTCAACGGCCAGAAGGTCGGCTCGCATGAGGGCGGTTACACGCCGTTCAGCTTCGAGCTCTCTGCGCACCTGGCGCCGGGGGAAAGCCTCCTGGTCGTCAAGGCCTCCGATGACACCCGGAGCGGCCTTCAGCCCATCGGAAAACAGAGCCAGCGGTTGCATTCCTACAGTTGCGTCTACCGGAGGACGACCGGCATCTGGCAGACGGTCTGGCTTGAGCCCGTGTCCGAGACCTTCATCAAAAAATATACGGTGGTGCCGGACCTGGATAACGGCGAAGCGGCTGTCTGCGTTTATCTCGACAAAGCCCCCGGCGGCGGAGAGGTTCATCTTCGGGTGAAAGACGAGGGGGATGTCGCCTTCGCCGCGACTAAAAAGGCGGCGATGGTCGTGTCCTTCACGGTGAGGCTGAAAAACCCGCGGCCCTGGGCCGTCCGAGCGCCCCATCTTTATGACCTCGAGGTCGTCTTCGCCAAGGACAATCGCGAAGAAGACAGGGTCGGCGGGTATTTCGGCCTGCGCAAGGTCGAAGCCCGCGGCCACAAAATCTATTTCAACAATCAGCCGCTCTTTCTGCGGACCGTCCTCGACCAAGGTTTTTATCCTGACGGGATCTACACGGCTCCCTCGGACGAGGCGCTCAAGAACGATATCGTCGTCTCCCTCGGCCTGGGGTTCGACGGCGCGCGCCTCCACCAGCGCGTGTTCGAGCGCCGCTTCTTCTACTGGGCCGACAAGCTGGGCTACATCGTTTGGGGAGAGTTTGCCGACTGGGGCCTCAACCTTTCCCGGCCCGAATCCTTCCTCATCTTCAGCCGGGAGTGGAGCGAAGCCGTGGGGCGGGACCTTCAGCACCCTTCTCTCATCGGTTGGTGTCCCTTCAACGAGCAATGGGGAGATAATTTCGCCGGGACGATCGAAGGGATCTTCGAACTCACCAAGCGGATCGACCCGACCCGGCTGGTCATCGACAGCTCGGGCGGCTACCATGAGGCCATCCCGGACGTCTACGATTCCCACAACTACGAGCAGGATGTCCCCAAGTTCAAAGGGGCCTTTGACGGTTTGCTTCTGTCGCCTCCGGATGTTTTCGTCAACGGGAACAAGGAAAGGCACACGGCTTACCGGGATCAGCCCTATTTCGTCAGTGAGTACGGCGGCATCTGGTGGAATCCCGGCCAGAAGGACGAAAAGGCCTGGGGCTACGGCGCCCGGCCGCGGACGGAAGAGGAGTTTTTGAAAAGATACAAGGATCTGACCGAGGTCCTGCTCTTAAACCCCAAGGTGGCCGGCTTCTGCTATACCCAGCTCTACGACATCGAGCAGGAAGTGAACGGCCTCTACACCTTCGACCGGCAGCCGAAGTTCGACCCTGGGTTTTTTAAGGGCGTGAACCAGCAGAAAGCCGCCATCGAGCAATAGACGGCCATCGACTAGGCTCGGGGTCTTGGCTCGTCAGCCCGCTCGGTTCCCCGGCGAGGAACCTCGCTCCGAACTCCTCCTTCGCTCTTCTCTCCCTGCGGTCGAGAAACCGTGCCCACTCAGTCGTCGACGGACTTCCTCGCCAATACCCCTCGCCCTTGATGGAAGAGGGTTGGGGAGAGGAAAAGAATTCCGTGGATTCGCCTTTAGAGATTCTTTGCCGGGAATGGGTAGGCGCAAGGTGTCGATTAAGGGCTTGCGTTATGGTAAAATTTTTCGTAGGAGCCAAGACGTGCCGATTTATGAATATCGCTGCCGGGATTGCGGACGCAAGTCCGTCTTCATCACCCTCTCCGTGACATCGCCTCTGGATCCGAGATGCCGGAAATGCGGCGGCGCCAACCTGGAGAAGCTCGTCTCCCGGGTGGCTGTTTCCCGATCCGAGGAAAGTCGCCAAGAGAACCTGGCCGACCCTTCGAAGCTCTCCGGCCTCGACGAGAACGATCCCAAGAGCGTCGCCCGCTGGATGAAGAAAATGGGGAAGGAGATGGGGGAGGACTTGGGAGAGGATTTCGACGAATCGATCGACGAAGCCATGGAAGAGGCCGAGGCAGGAGAAGGCGGGGGAGAGGATACGGCCGGGGGAGACGAAGACATTTGAGAACGGGCTTCCTTCTAGAGGACTTTCGCCAGTCCGTCGAGCAACCGCCGGATCTGCGCCAAAGTGTGGGTGGAAAAGACCGAGACCCTGAGCGCGCCGGCCGCCGGGGCGCCGACATACTTGAGATAAGCGATCGCAACCCCGCGCCGCATCAGGGCCTTCTGGATTCCGCGCATTTCTCTCTCCGTCTTCATCGACCAGGCCACGATCGGGACAGGCGAGTCCTCAACCTCGATCCCCAGGGCGCGCATCCCCGTTTTGACGGCCGCGGTGTTCCGCCTCAGGCTGTCCCTCATCTCCGGGTGCGCCCTCAGGATCTCGATTCCTTTGGCCGCCGCCGCGGCAATCGGGGTTGGGGTCGGGGTCGACCCGCTATAGGCGCCGCTTCCCGTCCGGATGCGGCTGATAAGGTCCGGCTTTCCGGTCACGAATCCGCCGTACCCGCCGAACGCTTTGCTCAGCGTTCCGGCGAGATGGATGTCCGGGGCCTTCATCCCGAAGTGTTCCCGGGTGCCGCGCCCGTTGGGGCCGAGGACCCCCACCCCGTGGGCGTCGTCGAGGCCGATGATGCCCTCATAAGGGGCGAGGACTTCCGCGTATTCGGGGAGGGGAGCGATCCGGCCGAAGGTCGGGAAGATTCCGTCGGTCATCAGCAACGGCCTGCGGCGGGGACGCATTTTTTTCTTGAGTATCTTCTTGAGATCGTCCGGATCGCGATGGCGGAAGCGGCTGACCGGTCGGCCGAGCGTGGAGGCGGCGTCGTTGATGGAAAAATGAGCCAGCTCGTCCACGAACACGACATCGGTCAGCCCGGCCAGCGCCTGGCCCAGAATGAGGCTTCCGAGATACCCGGAACTGAAGTAAACGGCATCCTTTTCCTGGAAGAATTCTTTGAGGCGGCTTTCGACCTCGAGCAGCACCGGGTTGTCACCGAAGCCGGTGCGCGAGCTTGCGCTGTGGGTTCCGTATCCGGCAAAGGCACGCGCACCGGCCCGGATGACGGCCGGATGCCCGTGCAGGCCGAAGTAGCCCGTTCCACCGAAATAAACATAACGGCGGCCGTCGAGGATGGTCTCGGCTCCGGGCGCGCTTTCCATTCCGCTCATGATGTCCTTTCCCCTTTCAGGAAGGGCGGGGGCCGAAAAGGATAGTCCCCAGCCGGACGATGGTCGCCCCTTCCTCAACGGCCACGCGGTAAGAATGAGACATCCCCATGGACAAGCGGGTCATCTCAACTCCCGGAATGGCCAGGCCTGCGATCCGGTCGAAGAGCTCCCAGGTGACCCGGAAATAGGGACGGGAATCTCCCGCCTCGCCGGTTTCCGGGCCCATGGTCATCAGACCCTCCACCCGGATATTAGGGAGGCGGACGAGGCTCCTGATCAGGGCCTCCGTTTCCTCGGGCATTACCCCGAACTTTTGCGGTTCCCGGCCGCTGTTGATCTCGATCAGAACGGGCATCACCAGGTTCGCGGCGCAGCTCCTCCTGTCGATCTCCCGGGCCAGCTTCAATGAATCGACCGTCTCGATGAGGTCGAAGATCTCGACCGCTTTCTTGACCTTGTTTGTCTGAAGATGGCCGATAAAGTGCCAGCGGACGCATCGGCCCACGACGGCCTGGGCGGCTTCCGCCTCCTGGATGTAATTTTCGCCGATGATTTTCACACCGGCCGCGACGGCCTCGAGGACTTCCTGGGGCCGCCTGGACTTGGCCGCGGCGACAAGCTCGACATGAGCGGGAAGCTCGGCCAGAAGCGCTTTGACCCTTTCTCCGATCACGGCCTAATGATTACTCGAAAACCGCATAAAGTTCAATATCGGGTTCGAGATATGCTATAATTTCTGCGCCGCTTTCAATGGGAAGGATGGAGATGAGCGCGCTGGATGAAGTCGAAGTCATCGTCGTCGGCACCGGTCTCATGGGCGCCAGCCTGGCCCAGGCGTTCGCCCAGAACGGCGTCGGCGTCGGCCTCGTCGGCCGGCGGCACGAAAGTCTCGACCGGGCCCAGGGCTTTGTCGGTTTCGAGCTAGAAGAGGCGGTCCGAAAAGGAATCTTCTCGCACCACCAGACCGAAGAGATCAAACGCCGCATCCACCCGACCATCAGCCTCGAGCAGGCCTGCCGGGGAAAGAACCTCCGGCTGGTCATCGAATCGGTCAGTGAAAACATCCGCCTGAAGACCGAGCTCTTCAACTGGCTGGACGAGTTTTGCGCGCTTCCCGTCGTCCTGGCCACCAACACCTCCTGCCTGGATGCCGAGCTTCTGGCCGCGGCGACCCGGAGACCGGAGCGGGTCCTCTGGATGCATTTCTTTTTCCCCGCCCATAAGAATCATGCGGCTGAATATGCGCCTTTGTCCCGGACCGCGGAAACAGGCGTCGAAACGGCCGCGCTTTATCTGGCCGGCATCCGCAAGACGGCCGTCCGCCTTCTGCGCTACCGCAAGGGCGGAGTTGCCAACATCATTTTCACCGCCCTCATCCTCGACGCCGTGCGGATGTTGGATGAAGGTTTCGGGACCTCCGCTGTCGAAGGGGCCGGAACCGCGGCGTTCGGGATACCTGTCCAATTCGTCCGGTTGTTGCAGAGCGTCGGGTTCGACTTGGCCGCTTCCTGCCTCGATTCCTTTTCCGACCCATCGGATCCGGAGCATCCGCTGGCCTGCGCCTACGATAATTTTTTCACCCTGCCGCCCGGGCTCGGGGAAAAGTTCCACGAAGCCAGGGCGTCGGGCAAGCTCATCTCGGTTGCGCAGCTCCTCACCCCGGGGACAACGGCCCGGCCCGATAACACCCAGGTCATGGAGTTGCTCAGGCGGAGGTTCCTGGCCGTGGCTTTCATGACGGCCGCCGAGGTCGTCGATGCCGGTTTAATCGTTCCCGCCGAAGTCGATCGGCTCTGTCAGGCTGCTTTTCTTTGGCCAAAGGGACCATTTGCCCTGATGAACGAGGTCGGACTCCCTTCGGTCCTCGAACTTGTCACCGAAAAAATGGAGCTTTCCCACCGCCAGGAGATCAACTTCCCCGTCCCCCGCATTCTCATTCAGCAGGCCCAGAAGAACGAGCCCTGGCCGCTTTGACGATGACCATTCGAGAAAAACTGGAAGATGTCGAGCGAACGACACTCTCCCCGAAGGCTACGCTGAGTGCCTGTTCCCGGGGCAGAGTCCGGTCCGAAAACGCCCATCCCTTCCGGACCGCCTTCCAGCGCGACCGGGACAGGATCATCCACTCCAAATCGTTTCGCCGGTTGAAGCATAAAACCCAGGTTTTTCTGGCCCCCTTCGGTGATCATTACCGGACCCGCCTGACTCATACCCTGGAGGTTTCCCAGATCGCCCGGACGATCGCCAAGGCCCTGAGGCTTAATGAGGACTTGACCGAGGCCATCGCCCTCGGTCACGACCTCGGCCATACTCCGTTCGGGCACGCCGGCGAAGATACCCTGAACGCTCTCCTTTCCGAGGGCTTCAGCCATTCCAAGCAGAGCCTCCGGGTCGTCGAGAAGCTCGAGTACGAGGGCAAAGGGTTGAACCTGACGGCCGAAGTCCGGGACGGCATCCTCCTCCACTCCAAGGGCCGGGGGGAGATTCTGGAGGACGAGCCGGAGGGAATGCCCGGGACGCTCGAGGGCCAGGTCGTCCGGGTCTCCGACGTTATCGCTTATGTCAACCATGACATCGACGACGCCCTCCGTGCCGGGATTATCAAGGACGAAGACATCCCCTCCGACCTCGTCAAGAGGTTGGGGAAATGGCATGCCTCACGGATCGACCGGCTCGTCGTCGACGTCGTCCAGGCCAGCCTCGCGGCGAACTTGGAGCGGATCGCCATGAGCGGCGAGATCATGAAGGCGCTCGTCGACCTCAGAGAATTCCTGTACAAAAAGGTTTATGGCAGCCGGTACGCCGAGGAGGAGGTGGAGAAGGCCACGAAGATCGTCGCCGACCTCTACCGCTACGTCCTGGAGAAACCCGATTCCTACGTCAAGGACTTTCCGCGGGGGGATTCGCTGGAGCGGCGGGCGGCCGACTTCATCGCCGGGATGACGGACCTCTATGCCATGGCGCTTTTCAAAAAACTCTTTTTTCCCCGGGCCTGGTCGTCCTGAGCGGCCGCTCAGCCCATCCAGAATCCCTTGCGGTGGGAAACACCAAGGACCTTCTTGCAGCCCGGGCAGAAATAGATGTAGCGTTTTCCGAAGGTCGACGCTAACCTCCGGCACGACACCTTGTTCAAGGTGGCGTTGCAGTGTGGACAGATGGGTGTCTCGTCGTTTCTCTCTTCGCAGGCAATCATGGTGACCTCCTTCATTCTTATTATAATGAACGCAGGGTTGATTTCCAGGAGGAGTCGGGCCGAACGGTCCGCGAATTCCGGCTGTTTGCGGGAATTGAGAAGCAGGGCCGGTCAGAGTCGGGCGATCAGCCGCTCCAGTCTTTGCCGGTGCTCGGCGTCGGCCCGGGCCAGGGCTTCGAAGAGTTTTTTCAGGGAGTAGTCCTTGAATTCGACGGCCGTGTTCATGTGGACCCGCTCGAATTCCTTCTCCAGGCGGTAGAGTCTTTCTAGTCCTTCCCGGAAACCGGTTTTCCGGTCTTTCAGGTTTTCCTCGAGGGCGGTGAGGGCCTTGAGTCCCAGACGGATCCTGGAGACGGAAACCGTCTCCTGGCCGAATAGGTCCGGAGTCCGGATCACAAAACCTTTGCCTGTCTTGAGGACATTGGCGTGGCTCTTCTCTTCCCGCGCCAATTCTCTGAGCTCTGCGGCGACTCCGTCCTCGGTGACCTTGCCGAGGAGCTCGTAGCAGGAACGGATCTTTTCTTCGAGTTCAATCGCTTTTTCCAGCACGGCCATCACGTTCATATTTGCACCCTGGTTCGAATCAAAACGGGAACAGCGTCCTAATGTAATTCTCCAATTTTTGCAGGTGGAGCTCGGTCTCCTTTTGAATCCTGGCCTGGATGGTCCGGTACTCCGGATTATTGCTCTTGATCGATTCGTAAAAGCGGTGCTCGATGAGCGTCCTCTCGAAATCGCGGGCGATGAACAGGGCGTTCCGGCGGCCCAGCTCGCCGTTCTGGAGGCGCTCGATCTGTCTCTCGATGCCTTGCCGGTAGGTGTTGAGGACGGCCAGGTTGATCCTGCCGATTTCGAAGGGCGAGCCGTTCTTGAGAAGTGTGTTCTTGAGCTCGGTGACCATGCAGGCATGGCTTTCCTCGTCCTGGCTCAGGTCTTCCCAGATAACCCGGTCCTCGACGAAAGAACGGGAAAAGCGTCTGTAGAGATCGGCCACGATGAGCTCGATCTCGCGCAGGAAGTCCAGGATCTGTCCAGCTTTCGTATACATGTCTTCCATTGGTCAGACCTTTCTTTTCGATGCCGGGAAGCGGCCTCGCATTCCATTGTCGGGGAACGGGCCGGGAGGGTCAATGACCGTTGGGGATGATTCCGGCGATGATTTTTGGGCCGGTTTTTCACCCACAAGGGTGAGAGGTTGGAGGGAGGAGAGCCGCCCTCTGCCCCCGCACCCCGGGGAACCAGTCCCGTCGGTTCCCCCCATCGAAACGATGGGTTCCCCCTCCGCTACGGGAGCCTCAGGGCGGCTCTCCTCCCTCCAATCTGAACATGGAAAAGGAGATGCTGCCCTGAGCGACAGAATTGTTTCTCTTTTTCCGATGATAATTTATAATGGATAGCCTTTAGCGTATGATCTCAAGGAAAGGAAAGATCCGATGACCAAAGCCGAGGCCTTGCGAAAGATCGCCGCCCGATTGCGTCTCCATTCTCTCCGGATGACCACCGTGGCCGGTTCCGGCCATCCGACGACCTGCCTGTCCATGGCCGATCTGGCAGCGAGTCTCTTTTTCAGCGAGATGAGGTACAACGTCCGCGATCCCGAGGACTGGGGAAACGACGAATTCGTCCTCTCCAAAGGACACGCCGCACCCATTCTCTGGGCGGTCTATGCGGAAGCGGGGATCATCCCGATGGCCGAGCTCATGGATCTGCGCAAAATCAGTTCACGGCTGGAGGGCCATCCCACGCCCCGGATGAACTGGGTCAAGGCGGCCACCGGTTCTCTGGGTCAGGGGCTTTCGGTCGGAGTCGGCCTGGCCCTCGCCCAGAAGCTGGGCCGGTCGCCGGGCCGGACCTTCGTCCTGATGGGGGATGGGGAATGCGCCGAGGGCGCCGTCTGGGAAGCGGCCAACTCGGCCGTCCATTTCGGCCTCAAGAATTTGGTAGCCATCGTGGACATAAACCGCCTGGGCCAGTCCGACGCCACCATGCACGGCCATGACATCGCCGCCTACGCGCGCAAGTTCAAGGCCTTCGGCTGGATGGTTCAAAGGGTGAACGGTCATGACATTCCGGGGCTTCTGGGGGCTTTCGACGCCATCCGCAAGGCCGGAGGCCCGGCCGTCATCTTGGCCAGGACGGTCAAGGGCAAAGGAGTTTCTTTCCTCGAAGACAGGAACGGCTGGCACGGGAAGCCGCTCCAGGAAAAGGATCTCGAGAAAGCCCTGCAGGAGATCGGTCCCGCTCCTCTCATCGACGCCAAAAAGTTCGTCCGTCCACCCCGCACGGCCCGCCGACCGCGCTGGAACAAGGCCTGCGGTTTCGAAAAAACGGCTTATGCCGACAAGACGGCCACCCGCCTGGCCTATGGAATCGCCCTTCAGAGCCTCGCCCGTGTCAATGGCTGGGTGGTCGCGCTCGACGGCGATGTCAAGAATTCCACTTACGCCGAGAAGTTCTTCGAGTCCTTTCCGGAGAGGTCCTTTCAATCGTTCATCGCCGAACAAAACATGGTCGGAATGGGGATGGGAATGTCGGCCAAGGGATTCATCCCGTTCATCGCCACCTTCGCCGCCTTCCTCAGCCGGGCCCACGACCAGCTCCGGATGGCCGCCTACTCCTTTGCCAACATCAAGCTCTGCGGCTCTCATGTGGGCGTGAGCATCGGCGAGGACGGACCATCGCAGATGGGACTCGAGGACCTGGCGATCTTCCGGCCGATCCCCGGATGCGTCGTCCTTTATCCGAGCGACGCCTTTTCGGCCGAAGCCTGCGTCGAGGCTGCCGCACAGCATCAAGGGATCGTCTATATCCGGACAACCCGGCCGGCGACGCCTCTTCTGTATTCCCGCGAGGAGAAATTCCCAATCGGGGGGTCGAAAATCCTCCGCCGGGAAAAGGGAGATGCGGTCACGGTCATCGCCGCCGGGATCACCGTGTTCGAAGCCCTGAAGGCCTGGGCGGAGCTGCAAAAGGAGAAGATCGGCCTGAGGATCATCGACGCCTATTCGGTCCAGCCGTTGGACCGGGCGACGATCCTCCGGGAGGTCGCCGCAACCGGCGGCCGAGCCGTCGTCGTCGAGGACCATTTTCCCG
>JBAUIH010000270.1:0-6268 GCA_049682755.1 Candidatus Aminicenantales bacterium
CCTCGATAAACATAGTGTACATAAATCAGGGTAAAGTCAGGTATATACTGTCCCCATATTGAGAGAGAGCGATCGATCATGAAGAAAGTATCATCCATCGCGTTTTTCTTAATGGTTTCTCTATCTGCTTCTATTGCGGCTGCCGGATCTTCTGATACATCCTGGGCTCAAGCCGAGCAGAATGCGGCGCAATCCCAGCGCGCCGTCCAGTTCTGCCGGCGCTTCGCCCACGGATGGCTTGTCCACGCCGACCCCCGCTCAGGCCTGATTCCGCGAAACCTCACGGCCGACGCCTACTGGAACGCCAAGGATGCGGCGGCCGATAACTACCCTTTCATTGTCCTGACCGCCCACATCCTTGATGATCATTACCTGAAACAAATCGCTACAGAGATTCTCACCCGGGAAGAAAAGCTGACCAGCCGCCTGGATTTGCTGCCGGACGATTTTCTGTTTGCCACCCAGACCTTCCGGACCGAAAAACCGGACCTGGACGATATCATCTTCGGCTCCGCTGAATACGCCAAGGACGGGCTGATGCCCATCTCCGAGTGGCTCGGCGCCTCGCCCTGGCTCGAGCGGATGAAACAGCTCACCCGGGATGTTTTCAAGCACGCCGCTTACGATACGCCCGCCGGCAAAATTCCCTCTCTCAATGTTGAGGTCGTCGGCGATCTCCTCCAGGTCACCTGCCGCCTCTACTGGATGAGCGGCGACGAAGACTACAAAACCTGGGCTTTCCGTTTGGCCGACCAGTATCTCCTCCATTCGAACCTGTTGGAGAGGGGCCGGCTCGGCCTCCGGGATCACGGCTCGGAAGTCATCG
This sequence comes from Candidatus Aminicenantales bacterium, assembly GCA_049682755.1. Taxonomy (GTDB): domain Bacteria; phylum Acidobacteriota; class Aminicenantia; order Aminicenantales; family UBA8522; genus UBA8522. The sequence goes on from JBAUIH010000270.1 coordinate 827, forward strand.
GCGGGCTGTCCGAGGCCTGCTTTCTCGCCAGCCATGAGGACCTTGAGCGCTGGCAGCGCTATCGTCCCCGGATCCGTGCCCTCCTGGACCGAATCCTGGAGACCGGCGTAAACGCGGATGGACTCTTTTACAACGCCATCAATCCGAAAACAGGCGAGGCCCTGAACAAAGGCCTGGCCGATACCTGGGGTTATGTCTATAACGCCTATCTCACCATCGGTGGGATCGACAAGGAGCCGCGTTACCGCGATGCCGCCTCACGCGCGCTCTCCAATATCCATAAGTATCTGGATTATGACTGGGAAAACGGCAGCGCCGACGGCTACGCCGATTCCATCGAAAGCGCCCTGAACCTCCTCAACCGCATTCCAGATGAGTCCGCCTTCAACTGGGGGGACCAGTCCACGGAGTTCATCTTCAGCAAACAGCGCTCTGACGGCATCCTCGAGGGCTGGCACGGCGACGGCAATTCGGCCCGGACGGTACTGATGTGGGCTCTGGCTAAAACTCAAGGAATCACCGCTTCTCCGTGGCGAGATGACCTGAGGCTGGGAGCGGTTCAGCTTCCGGACGGGACCGTCCAGGTCTTCCTGGCGGCCGATTGGCCCTGGTCAGGCAGGCTGCGCTTCGACCGCAGACGCCACCGCGACCAGATCTACCTGCCTTTCGATTATCCGCGTATCAACCAGTTTCCCGAGTGGTTCACCGTGAGCGCCGTGCAGAAATATAAGGTCAAGGAAGGGGAGGAGCCGGCCCGGATCGTCGAAGGGGTGGAACTTCATGAGCTCCCGCTCAACATCAAGGCCAACGATTCGCTGAGGCTCACCATAAAGATCCATCAAGATCCGGCGGCGTCTCGGCTTCGCACTTTAAAGTACACACCCCGGTCGCGCCAAAAAGCGCTCCTCTGGCAGAGAAACCTGCGCAGCCGGCTCTTTGAGTTGCTTAAGATGAATGATCTCCTGAGGGCGAAAATCCCGCTGGACTCCCGGCTCATGACCTCCGAAGAGCGGCTAGGACACATTTTTCAGGAGGTCGAGTTCAACTCCACGCCCGGCCGCCGGATAAAAGCGATTGTCACCATCCCGCGCACCGGCACACCCCCTTACCCTGCCGTTGTGTCCATCCACGGCCACGGGGGCTCCCGCTACGTCGTCTATGACCGGTCGAACGTCTATAAGGGCTTCGCGTCCGAATTAGCGGAGGCCGGATACGTGACCATCGCCGTTGACGTCGGACAGCACGAGGTCAACGAGCCCGGCCGGACGCTGATGGGGGAGAGGCTCTGGGATGTTATGCGCTCGGTCGACTACCTCCTTTCGATGAAGGACGTCGACAGAGCGGCGATCGGCTGCGCTGGCCTCTCCCTGGGCGGCGAGATGGCCATGTGGCTCGCGGCCATGGATGAGCGGGTTGCAGCCTGCGTCAGCTCCGGATTCCTGACCGTCATGGACCAGATGGAGCATGACCACTGCATGTGCTGGAAGTTCGATGGCCTGAGGGAGCTCGTCGATTTCGCCGACATCTACTCGCTCGTCGCCCCGCGGCCCCTCCAGTGCCAGAACGGGCTGCGTGAGCCGCCGACCATGTTCGTTGTCCCGCTGGCGCGCTGGGCCTTAAAAGAGATACGCCTTATCTATGCGGACATGGGAAAACCGGACAATGTCGGCCTGGCCGTGCACCGCGGAGAACATGAGGTTGATGTGCCGAGCCTGCTGGCGTTTTTCCGCAAGTCCCTGACCGATCAATAAAGAGACAGAATCGAAGCAGCTAGATTAAATCCCGCTCCCTTGATGGGAGAGGGGCGGGGAGAGGGTGAAGGGTAAGGGAACGTGTCCAATAAATTGGCTTAAAAAAGCGACAAGATCTTAGCCATGGCGCCGGCGGCCACGACCGCGATGGCCAGCACGAAGACCGCGTTCCACACCGCCGCCCTGGGCCCGCGGATGACATCCTCACCCAGATAGCTTTTCATGTTGTGGAGGAGGAAAAATCCCAGGTAAGCGACAGGCATCATGATCAGGTTGAGCGATGAGGTGGCGACCGGGACCCAGAAGGGAAGGGAGGCGAAGGCGCCCAGTACTCCGACATTGGCCAGCATCGTCGATGCCTTGTAGGCTCGGCCGTGGAGCTCGAAACCGAGCATCTCGCTGAGCACGAACCCGCAGAGCAGCATCTCCAGGACCATCGTGGTGAAACACATGCTGACGACACCCAGCGAGAAGACGACCCGGCCCAGGGTCAGGCCGATGAGCGGTTCAAGCGCGTGGGTGGCGTCCACCGCGCCGCGGACCTGGATGCCGCGGGCGTGGAGCGTGTTGGCGCAGGCGATGGTGACGAGGCTCGTGGCCAGGATGAACGGAAGAAACATGGAGACGGCCAGGTCGAAATTCTTGAGGCGGAGGTAGTCTCTTCCCCAGCCGCGCGCCAGGAGCGTATAGGGGAAGAGGAAGGTCATATTGACGCCGACCGCGGCGCCCAGCATGCCGAGGACGATGGCAACCCCTTCCTTCGATTCCGGGATATGGAATCCAAAGAACCCTCTAGCGAGCGCCCCGAGGTCGATGCCCGTCTTGACGACGACGAGTAAGAAAGCGCCGATCATGAAGAAAAGCATGTATTTCAGGCTGCGCTCAAAAGCCCGCAAGGCCTGGCGGCTTCCTCGTCCGTAGCTCCAGCAGACGGCCGTAGAGGCGACGAGGAGGAAAATGACGATGGGAAGGCGGGGAACGGAGAGGCCGGCGACGGAGAGGATGTCCCGGACAACCTCCGTCCCGAGCGCATACTGAGGAAACTGCCAGACGATCGAAGCCAGCAGGACGTTGAATCCCCAGAATAGAGCCAGGGCGGGATGGAGGCGTTTCCAGAAGGCGTCGTAGGGACGCGCCTGAGTCAGGAGTGTTTGCCGGCCGATCGAAGCGAAAACGGCGACTCCAAGAAGCATCGCCAGAGGGCTGACCCAAAGAAGCTTATAACCATAAGCGGCGCCGGCCAGGATGGTCGAACCGGCCGACCCGGCGCCCAAGGTGATGGCGCTCTGAAGCCAGCCCGGACCGGTCAGCTTCCAATAGCCGCGCCAGCGGCCGATCGCGCCGGGCCGGCTGTTGATTTCCTGGAGATAGGCGTGCTCGGCCTCGAGCGACCGGCTGTCGCGCTCCCTGACGAACGGAAATCCCCTCCGCAGCTCTCGTTTATTATTTTGGGTCACCGGTTTCGGCAGCCGCGCTTTTGGAAAAAGTCTATCTAATGTAACCCAAAGTCCGCAGGATTTCCAGAGTCTCTGGATCCAGTTCCTGGTCGCCCCAAGTCTTTCCGGGTTTTTTGCCTTCCTCGACCAAGAATTGGATTTGGTCGAAAAACACCCTGATCCGGCTGTCCGGCAGTTCCAGGCTGGTCTGCTCTTTGGAATCGCGGCTCAAGTTGAAATACAAATGGCTCACCGTTCCTGATTCTTTGTTTTCTCTGAACATATAGGAGTAATCCGGTGTCCGCAAGGACCTGATCCAGGGGGAATCTTCGGGGGTGCGTTCGCTGAAGGCCGGCTCAAGCTTCAAGCTTTGTTTACCCTTTTTGATGAGGGGAAGAAGGGAGCGGCCCTGGGCGGAGGCCGGAGGCTTGACGCCGGCGAATTCCAGAATCGTGGGGTAGAGATCGATGAGCCGGACCTGGTCGGGGATGGAAGCATCCGCCGGGTTTACTCCGGGGAGGTAAATAATCAGAGGAACGCACAGCAATTCCTCGTAAAGAGTATGACTGTGGACACCGTGGAAGCCGTGTTCCCCGAATTCTTCCCCGTGGTCGGAGGTAAAGATGATCGCCGTATCCTTTCCCTCTTCATTTTCTTTCTTTTGAATATAGGAAAAGAGTTCGTCCAATTCGTCGTCCATCTCGCGGATGTCGCCGTCATACAGGGCGACGAGGTGATCCAGGTCCTCTCGGGTGGCCTTGATATTGCCGTTGTTGATGGCCTTGATGGTGGATAGATCGCCGTCGATCGTCCCCGTATATTCCGGGTCGAACATGGTGTCGTAGGGGGGAAGCGGCCGGTAGGGAGAGTGCGGCTTGTAGGTATGGAAAAAGACAAACACCGGACTATCCGTGTTTTCGTCCAGAAATTCTATAGTTTCCGCGACTTTGTTCTTGACATCGTACTCAGGGTCCGTTAATTCCATGTAAAACTCGAACCCCTCGGCAAAACCGTAGTTGGAACTGACCTGACCGCCTCCCGTTACGGCCCAGGTTCTGTAGCCGTGGTTATAGAGGGCTTCCGCCAGGGTGAGCGCTGCGGAGTCCAGGCGATGGGCCCTGACCTGGTTGACCTTGTGGAAGGACGGGTACAGGGAGGTCAACATGGACATGTGGGAGGATACAGTGTAGGGGGCTTGTGCGATCGTGCGCTCAAAGCGGCAGGACCGGCCCGCCAACCGGTCGATCGCCGGTGTTGTCTGCCGCGAATAGCCGTAACATCCCAGATGATCTGCCCTCAGAGTATCCGCCGATATCAGGATGATATGTGGGCGGCGCGCTTGGGCGTCTTTAGCGGCCAGCACCGGGTTTGCCCAAGCCATGCCTTTGCCCGTCAGCGAATGACCGGAGACGCTGGTTTTGAACTGCAGGTTTATGGATCTCCCCTTAAAGGCTGAGAGATCGACCCGGCCTTTTAGCCAGCTTCTTTCTTGGGGATCCCGCCCCGGTCGGAGGCTACTTGCGAAAAGTGTTTGTATGTCTCTACTTGTCTGGTCCTCGGCCAGGATAGCGAAACTGACCTCTTCCTCCGCGTCGCTCCAGCCCTCGCCGATAACTCCGAATTCGAAACGGAGGACATACTCCCGCTTCAGCCGAACGGAAAGGCGCAGATTTGTCTGGGGGTGCGCGAGGATGACATTTCTGGTTTGCCGTCCGCGAGGTGATCCGTCTTCCGAGGTTTTGGTGAATTTCAGCTTGAGCGGATGAACGGGGCTTCCCTTGACAAAATCCTGGTTGATGCTGTTCTGAAAAATGTCCATTTCGGCAAGCGCGGCCTCTTTATCCTGGACCGTGTCCGCGTTCTTTTGAGATTTCGCTGGGGTTTGATCGATAACAAAACGGGGAAAAACATCCAGCAGGCGAATCAGGTCCGCTTTCACTGTTATTGGCCCCGACCTGCGCGAACAGGAAGAGAAAACAAGGAGCCCGGTGGACAACAAGAGGCCGAGTCCCGCTGCTCGCAGCATAGTGGATGATTTCTGCGTTGAATGGAACAGACGGGTTGGGCCCCCGGGAGCGCGGTCTGCGACCCGATTTTCGACTCGAGAGTCCTGGCTGGCCATTGTGCGAAAGCATAGGTCCTGGGCGGATGGATGTCAAGGAAAGATCGGGGATTATAAGGACCTTCTATGATGATGTGATTGGCTTGGGGGCAGGGAGCCGCCCTCTGCCCCCGCACCCCGGGGAACCAGTCCC